>NZ_JAGPXK010000012.1:0-192607 GCF_018070675.1 Nocardiopsis sp. B62
GACCGACCCTCACGGGGGTCGGTCCACGCCCCGTTCCGGTTCCCAAGAATCGGCAGCCGCTCCCCACAGGTTGGGCAAAGGGCCGTGTCCGGCCGGGAGTCCCTGGAAAGGGTGGGGAGGACGTCGTGTGACGGAAGCGGGGGAGGGCACCGATGAGCGGGTGGACCGAGGAGCAGCTCGACGGGATCGGCGGCACGGGGGAGATTCGGATCACCTCCCGAGGCGATGACGGGGAGCTGCGGCGTTCCCGGATCATCTGGGTGGTGCGTGAGGGCGACGAGCTCTACGTCCGGTCCGTCAACGGGTCGGGAGCCGCCTGGTACCGGGGAACCCGTGACCACCTCGCCGGGCACGTCAGCGCGGACGGCGTGGAGGCCGACGTGGCCTTCGAGGACGCCGACCACTCCCTGGACGACCGGATCGACGCCGCCTACCGGGCCAAGTACGGGGCGGGTTCCGCCGCGGTCGACCGGATCACGGGCCCGGACGCCCGTGCCACCACGATGAGGCTGGTACCGGACCAGTCCTGAGCCTTGCCGCGCGAACCCCACCCGGGCCGCTCGCGCCTCTCCGTCAAGGCCCACCACTTCCTCCGAGACGCCCCCTGCCAGGAGGCGAGTACCGAACCGGGATCCTCGTCGGGCACGTCGGAGATCGACTCATGCAGTGATTCCGCACACATCAGCGCAAAAGGGGCTCACGCCACTTGCTGTGGCACAGGCGGAGCACTACTTTCCCACCTGCGCCGACAGGTCTTCTCACCACGGCCGCGCCCTCCGAGTGAGCCGACTGTTTCCCGCGTGTTACTGCTGGACACCCCCAGGCAACGCGGCCTTCCTACCTTCGGACTCGTCGACAGCCGTCAAGCAGGAAGGCACCCCCGTGACCCCCGGAACAGGCCGACGCGCGCCGCGCACCGGCAGGAGCTGGATCTCCCGCTGGGACCCCGAGGACGAGGGCTTCTGGAACGACGGGGGACGCCGCGTGGCCCGCCGCAACCTCTGGGCCTCCATCGCCTCCGAACACATCGGCTTCTCCGTGTGGAGCATCTGGTCGGTGCTCGTGCTGTTCATGACCCCCGAACACGGCTTCTCCACCACCCCCGAGCAGAAGTTCCTCCTGCTGTCGGTGGTCACCCTGGTCGGAGCCGTCCTGCGCGTCCCCTACACCCTGGCCGTGCCCGTCTTCGGCGGACGCAACTGGACCGTCATCGCCACCCTGACGCTCATCGTCCCCACCGTCGCCGCCTTCTTCCTCATCCGCGACCCCGACACCCCCTTCTGGCTGCTGCTGGTCCTGGCCGCCACCGCGGGTGTGGGCGGCGGCAACTTCTCCTCCTCCATGGCCAACATCAACTCCTACTTCCCCGAGCGGGAGAAGGGGTGGGCCCTGGGCCTGAACGCGGGCGGCGGCAACATCGGGGTCGCCACCGTCCAACTGGTCGGACTGGCCGTCATCGCCCTGTTCACCACCTCCGCCGGGTACCTGGTCCCGCTGTTCTACGCGCCGCTGATCCTGCTGTCGGCCTGGTGGGCCCACCGGTCCATGAACAACCTCGTCCACGTGCGCGGTGACGTGGCCGGGCAGCTGTCGGCCACCCGCGACCGCCACTTCTGGATCATGTCGCTGCTCTACGTGGGCACCTTCGGCTCCTTCATCGGCACCGGGTTCGCCTTCGGGCTGCTGCTCCAGGCCCAGTTCGGCCTGGAACCCGTGCAGTCGGCCGGGATCGCCGTCCTGGGACCGATCGTCGGTTCCCTCATCCGCCCCGTCGGCGGCAGACTGGCCGACTCCCTGGGCGGGGCACGCGTCACCCTGTGGGTGTTCACCGCCATGGCCGCCTGCGCGACCGTGCTCGTCCTGGCCGTCCAGGCCGGGCACCTGGTCCTGTTCGTCGGTGCGTTCGCGGTGATGTTCGTCCTCACCGGCCTGGGCAACGGCTCCACCTACAAGATGATCCCCTCCATCTACGCCGCCCGTGCCGAGGACGCCATCGCAGCCGGGGAACCCCGCGAACAGGCCCTGGCCCGCACCAAGCGCGTGGCCTCCTCCATGCTCGGTCTCATCGGCGCGGTCGGTGCCCTGGGCGGGGTGGCCATCAACGTCGGTTTCCGCGAGGCCTTCGCCGCGACCGGCTCCAGCGCCCCGGCCTTCGTCGCCTTCGGTGCCTTCTACCTCCTCTGCGCCGTGGTGACCTGGACCGTGTACCTGCGGCGTCCCTCCCGCTCCGCCTCCGCCGACGAGCCCGTCCGGGCCACGGCCCGATGACCACCACCCACTGCCCCTACTGCGCGCTCCAGTGCGCCATGCGCCTGGAACCGGGGACGGACGGGCGCCTGGCCGTCCGTCCCGCCCCCTTCCCGACCAACCGGGGCGGGCTGTGCCGTAAGGGGTGGACCTCCGCTGAGGTCCTCACCGTCCCCGACCGGCTCACCCGCCCCCTGCTGCGCAAGGACCGCGGCTCCGACCTGGTCGAGACCGACTGGGACACCGCCCTGGACCACGTCGCCGAACGCCTGTTGTCCCTGCGCGCCGAATCCGGACCCGACTCCGTCGCGGTCTTCGGGGGCGGCGGTCTGACCAACGAGAAGTCCTACACCCTGGGCAAGTTCGCCCGCCTGGCCCTGGCCACCTCGCAGATCGACTACAACGGCCGCTTCTGTATGTCCTCGGCCGCCGCCGCGGGCACGCGCGCCTTCGGCCTGGACCGGGGGATGCCCTTCCCGCTGACCGACGTCGCCGAGGCCGAGGTGGTCGTGCTCGCGGGGGCCAACCCCGCCGAGACCATGCCGCCGATGATGGGCCACCTGTCCGCGCCCACCCTCATCGTCATCGACCCGCGCCGCTCGGCCACCGCGCAGGTCGCCCTCGACCACGGCGGCATCCACCTGGCTCCGCGGCCCGGAACCGACCTGGCCCTGGCACTGGGACTGCTGCACGCCGCGCGCGTGGGGGGTTGGTGCGACGACGAGTTCGTCGGCGAACGCACCACCGGGTTCGACGCCGCCTGGGAGCACGCCGCCGCCTGGTGGCCCGAACGCACCGAACAGGTCACCGGCGTTCCCGCCTCGGGCATTCGCGCCGCCGCGGACCTCCTGGGCCGGGCCTCTCGCAACCGCTCCGCCTACGTGCTCACCGGACGAGGCACCGAACAGCACGCCAAGGGCACCGACACGGTCTCGGCCTGGATCAACCTCGCCCTGGCCCTGGGGCTGCCCGGCCGCCAGGGCTCGGGCTACGGGTGCATCACGGGGCAGGGCAACGGTCAGGGCGGGCGTGAGCACGGCCAGAAGGCCGACCAGCTTCCCGGCTACCGCCGCATCGACGATCCCCGCGCCCGCGACCACGTGGCCGGGGTGTGGGGAGTGGACCCGGGTGCCCTGCCCGGGCCCGGCCGTTCGGCCTTCGAACTCCTCGACGCCCTGGGTACCACCGACGGACCACGCGCCCTGCTGCTGTTCGGCTCCAACCCCGTGGTCTCCGCGCCCCACACCGCACGCGTACGCGCCCGCCTGGACTCCCTGGACCTGCTGGTCGCGGCCGACTTCGTGCTCTCGGAGACCGCCGCCATGGCCGACGTCGTCCTGCCCGTGGCCCAGTGGGCCGAGGAGAGCGGCACCATGACCAACCTGGAGGGCCGCGTGCTGCGCCGCGCCCGGGCCCTCGCCCCGCCCGACGGGGTGTGGACCGACCTGGAGGTCCTCTCCGCTCTGGCCGTGCGGTTGGGACAACCCGTCCAGCGCTTCCCCACCGACCCGGACACCGTCCTGTCCGAACTCGGCCGCGCCTCCGCCGGAGGAGCCGCCGACTACTCCGGGGTCACCCCCCAGCGCCTGGCCGACGGCCAGGCGCTGTACTGGCCGGTGCGCACTCCCACCGAGTCCACCCCCCGCCTGTTCCTGGACTCCTTCGCTCACCCGGACGGGCGGGCCCGCCTCGTCCCGGTCGCCCACCGTCCCCCCGCCGAGACCACCGACTCCGACTACCCCCTGGTGGCCACCACCGGCAGGCTCATGGGCCACTACCAGTCGGGCGCCCAGACCCGCCGTGTGGCCGAACTCGACGGCGCCGAACCCGAGGCGTACGTGGAGGTGCACCCCGACACGGCCGCGCGCGCCGGGCTCGCGGCCGGGGACCGGGCCCGCGTCACCTCCCGCCGCGGCCACACCGACGCCAGGGTGCGTCTGGTGCCCACCGCCCGCCTGGACACGGTGTTCCTGCCCTTCCACTTCGCCGGGGCCCAGTCCGCCAACAACCTCACCCACCCGGCGCTGGACCCCACCAGCCGTATGCCCGAGTTCAAGGTCAGCGCGGTGCGCCTGGAACCCGCCCCGCCCGTCCGGAGCAGCCGGGGAGCCCCCGACCCGGCCGACACCCCCACACCAGGAGGCAGCAGTTGAACACCGTGCAGGGCGCGCCCCCGCGCCGGGTCGTGGTCGTCGGCAACGGGATGGTCGGTGCCCGCTTCGCTGAGGAGACGGCCCGCCTGGACCCGGCCGGAGAACGCGTGCACGTGAGCGTGGTCGGCACCGAACACCACCCCGCCTACAACCGGGTCCTGCTCTCGGGCGTGCTCGCCGGGGACTACACCCCGGAGCAGATCCGCCTGCCCGCCCCCGGGGGCCCCGGCGTCACCGTGCGCACCGGCGTGGCCGCCACCGCACTGGACACACGACGCCGGACCATCACCCTGGACGACGGCTCCCGACTGCCCTACGACGAACTCGTCCTTGCCACCGGGGCGCGCGCCGCACTCCCTCCGATCCCGGGCGTGCGCGCCCCGGACGAGGGTCCGGGGGAGGGGGTGAGCGCCCTGCGCGACCTGGAGGACTGCCAGCGTCTGCTCGCCCTGGCCCGACCCGGCGCCCCCGTGGTGGTCCTGGGCGGCGGCGTCCTGGGGCTGGAGGCGGCACGCGGCCTTGTGGGCCGGGGCATGCGGGTGTCGCTCGTGGAGTCCTCCCCCTGGATCATGCGCCGACAGATCGACCAGGGGGCCGCGCGCGTCCTGGCCGCCAGCTACGCCGCCCTGGGCGTGGAGGTGCACTCCTGGCGGGTCGCCGCGCGCTGGATCCCCGGCACCGGTCTGGAACTGGACGACGGCCGGGTCCTGCCCGGCGACGCCCTGGTGGTCACCGCCGGGGTGCGTGCCAACACCGAACTGGCCTCCGAAGCCGGGATCGTGGTCGACCGCGGCGTCGTCGTGGACGACCGCCTGGCCACCTCCGACGCCCGCGTGCACGCCATCGGCGACTGCGCCCAGCACCCTGGTGGAGGTGCCGGACTCGTCCAGCCCGGCTGGGAACAGGCCGCCGTCCTGGCCGGACGGCTGACCGGCACCGCTCCCCACGCGACCTACACCGGGGCCCGGCCGCTGACCCGCCTCAAGGCCGAGGGCATCGAACTGACCGCGTTCGGGCGGGTCCACGAGGACGAGGACGCCCAGGGCCTGGAGACCGTGACCATCAGCGACCCCTACGGCGGTCGTTACGCCAAGCTGTCGGTGTGCGAGGAGAAGGTGGTGGGCGCGGTGCTGCTGGGCTTCCCCGAGGTCGCAGCCACCCTGTCCCAGCTCTACGACACCGGCGCCCCGGTGCCCTCCGACCGTCTGGCCCTGCTCCAGGGGCTGCCCACTGCGGCCCCCGAGCCCCAGGAGGCGGGGGAGGCGCAGGTGTGCCGCTGCAACGCCGTGAGCCGCAACGACATCGAACAGGCATGGCTGGACGGCGCCCGCACCCGCGAGGCCATCGCCGAGAGCACGCGGGCCACCACCGGCTGCGGCGGCTGCGTGCGCGACGTCCAGGCCCTGCTTTCGGGGATGGGGGGCACCCAGGTGGGGTGATCCCCATCCCCTCCGAAGGGGCGGAAGGGTTCGGCGCCGCCACCGGTCCGTCCCGCCGGGGCGCCAGGGCCGTATCGCCGCACGCCCCGGCCCCGCTGGGGCGCCAGAGGCGTACCGCTCCATGCCCCCGCCCCACTGGGGCGTCAGCGCCGCACGGGCTTCTCCCGCTGGAGTGCCAGCGGCGTACCGCTCCACGCCTCTCCACGCTTGGGTGCCAGAGGCGTACGGCTCCTTGCCTGCACTGGGGCGCCAGGGGCGTATCGCCCCACCCGGCCCCGCTGGGGTGCCAGGGCTGCACCGGCTCCTCCCGCTGGGGCGCCAGAGCCGTACCGCTCCACGCCCCTCCCGCTGGAATGCCAGAGCCGTACCGCTCCATGCCTCGCCCCACTGGGGCGCCATGGCCGCACCGGCTCCTCCCGCCGGGGTGCCAGGGCCGTACCGCTCCATGACCCACGGAATCACGTGCCTCTCACCTGTGGTGGCAGCACAACGAAACAGTCGCGACACGCCTGACTGACCCGGGGGAAACACCCGGGAGGTTGCCTGAGGACAGTCAGCCCCCGCAGCAGGAGGAGCCGCGCACACCATGGAAGAACTCGTCGTCATCGGCAACGGGATGGTCGGCCACCGGTTGGTCGAGGCCCTCCGTGACCGCGACACCGCCCGCCGGTGGCACGTCACCGTCGTGGGCGAGGAGCCCCGCACCGCCTACGACCGGGTGGCCCTGTCCTCCTACTTCGACGGCGCCAGCGCCCACGACCTGTCCCTTGGCGACCTCTCCGGCCCCGCCGTCGACGTGCACGTCAACGAACGCGCCACCGCCGTCGACCGCGCCGCCCGCACCGTGACCACCGCCTCCGGACGCGTACTGCCCTACGACCGGCTGGTCCTGGCCACCGGCTCAACCCCGTTCGTGCCACCGGTCCCCGGCCACGACCTGCCCGGCTGCCACGTGTACCGCACCATCGAGGACCTGGACGCCATCACCGCCTCCGCCCGGGGCGCCAGCACGGGAGTGGTCGTCGGCGGCGGACTGCTGGGCCTGGAGGCCGCCAACGCCCTGCGCCTGCTGGGCCTGGAGGCGCACGTGGTCGAACTCGCCCCCCACCTCATGCCCGCCCAGATCGACCAGGGCGCCGCCGCCCTCCTGCGCACGCTGGTCGCCGACATGGGCGTGCGGGTCCACACCGGCACCGCCTCGACGGCCGTCGAGGCCTCACCCGGGGGCCGCGCCGCCCGCCTGGTCCTGGACGGGGGCTCCCACCTGGACACCGACCTGGTCGTGTTCTCCGTCGGCATCCGACCCCGCGACGATCTCGCCCGCGCCGCCGGACTCGAGGTCGGCGAACGCGGCGGCATCGTCATCGACGACACCTGCACCACCAGCGACACCCGCGTCCACGCCATCGGCGAGGCCGCCAACCACCAGGGCACCGTCTACGGCCTCATCGCCCCCGGAAACGCCATGGCCGAGGTCGTCGCCGACCGCCTCCTGGGTGGCCGGGCGACCTTCACCGGCGCCGACACCTCCACCAAACTCAAACTCCTCGGCGTGGACGTGGCCAGCTTCGGCGACGCCCACGGGCGCACACCCGGGGCCCTGGACGTGGTCGTCAACGACGCCGCCGGCGGCCGCTACGCCAAACTCGTGGTCTCCGACGATGCCACCACGCTGCTCGGCGGCGTCCTGGTCGGAGACGCCTCGGCCTACGCCACCCTGCGCCCCCTGGTCGGATCACCCCTGCCCGGGGACCCGCTCACCCTGATCACCCCCGAGGGCACCGCCGACCTTGGCACGGACTCCCTGCCCGACTCCGCCCAGATCTGCTCGTGCAACGCCGTCACCAAGGGCGACCTCACCCGGGCCGTCGCCTGCGGCAACCACGACGTCCCCTCCCTCAAGGCCTGCACCCGGGCGGGCACCAGCTGCGGCTCCTGCGTACCCGTGCTCAAACAGATCCTTGCCCAGTCCGGCATCGAGCAGTCCAGGGCCCTGTGCGAGCACTTCCCCCAGTCGCGCGCCGAACTCGTCGAGATCGTCCGGGCCACCGGCACCGCCACCTTCTCCGCACTGATCGCCGCCCACGGCAGCGGACACGGATGCGACATCTGCAAGCCCACCGTCGCCTCGATCCTGGCCTCCCTGGGCAACGGGCACATCCTGGAGGGTGAACAGGCCACCCTCCAGGACACCAACGACCGCTATCTGGCCAACATCCAGCGCAACGGCACCTACTCGGTCGTGCCGCGCATCCCCGGCGGCGAGATCACCCCCGACAAGCTCATCGTCATCGGAGAGGTCGCACGCGACTTCGACCTCTACACCAAGATCACCGGGGGCCAGCGCATCGACCTGTTCGGCGCCCGCCTCGAACAGCTGCCCGCCATCTGGGCGCGCCTGGTGGAGGCCGGGTTCGAGTCCGGGCACGCCTACGGCAAGTCGCTGCGCACCGTCAAGTCCTGCGTGGGCACCACCTGGTGCCGCTACGGCGTCCAGGACTCGGTGGGCCTGGCCATCCGCCTGGAGGAGCGCTACCGGGGTCTGCGCTCACCGCACAAACTCAAGTCCGCCGTCTCCGGATGCGCCCGCGAGTGCGCCGAGGCCCGGGGCAAGGACTTCGGAGTCATCGCCACCGACCAGGGGTGGAACCTGTACGTGGGAGGCAACGGCGGCTTCACCCCCCGTCACGCCGAACTCCTGGCCGCGGACCTGGACGAGCCGACCCTCATCCGCTACATCGACCGGTTCCTGATGTTCTACGTGCGTACCGCCGACCGGCTCCAGCGCACCGCGCCGTGGATCGAGTCCCTCGAAGGCGGCCTGGACCACCTGCGCGACGTCGTGGTCCACGACACACTGGGTATCGCCGCCGAACTGGAGGAGGCCATGGACCGCCACGTGGCCTCCTACGCCGACGAGTGGGCTGCGGTCCTGGCCGACCCGGACAAGCTCTCCCGGTTCGTCTCCTTCGCCAACGCCCCCCACACCCCCGACCCCACCATCAGCTTCACCACCACCCGTGACCAGCGCGTACCCGATACCTCGTCCGTGAACCTGGGCATGCCCGCCCGCCGACCCCAGGAGGCCACCCGATGAACGTCACCACCGCCCCGGCCACCACCTGGACCGACGTCTGCCCCGCGCACCTGCTGCGCGTCGAGGACGGAGTGGCCGTACTGCTCCCCGACGGCAGACAGGCCGCCCTGTTCCGCACCCGCGACCACCACCTGTACGCGGTGGACAACATCGACCCCCGAACCGGAGCCGCCGTCATCTCACGCGGGATCGTCGGCGACAGGGCCGGAGAACCCACCGTCGCCTCACCCATGCTCAAGAACGTCTTCTCGCTGCGCACCGGGCACGGCCTGGACGACGAGGACACCCACCTGACCACCTGGCCCGTTCGCCAGCGCGGCGCCACCGTGCAGATCGCCACGGAGGAGGGAACACCGTGAACCCCGTCCCCGCCGTTCCCGAGGACACCATCCCGGCCCAGGCCGCCGAACCCGCCACCACCGCACCACTGGCCGGTTTCACCGTGGCCGTGACCGCGGCCCGCCGCGCCGAGGAGCTCAGCGCCCTGCTGCGCCGCAAGGGCGCCCAGGTGGTGGCCGCGCCCGCCCTGCGCATCGTGCCGCTCAGCGACGACCAGCGCCTGGCCTCGGTCTCCGAGGAACTCGCCCGACGCCCCGCCGACGTCGTCGTGGCCACGACCGGCATCGGCTTCCGGGGCTGGGTCGAGGCGTGTGAGACGTGGGGCACCGCCGAACAGCTCCTGGCCAGCCTGCGCGCCTCACGCCTGCTGGCCCGCGGCCCCAAGGCCCGCGGCGCCATCCGCGCGGCCGGACTCACCGAGGAGTGGTCACCGCCCTCGGAGTCCTCCGCCGAAGTGCTGGACCACCTGCTCGACCAGGGCGTCGAGGGCCTGCGCGTGGCCATCCAGCTGCACGGCGAACCCCTGCCCGACTTCACCGCCGCGCTCCGCATGGCAGGAGCCGACGTGGTCGAGGTGCCCGTCTACCGCTGGACCCAACCCGAGGACACCGCCGCCCTGGACCGGCTCATCGAGGCCGTCACCAGCGGGGGAGTGGACGCGGTCACCTTCACCAGCGCGCCCGCCGCCGCCGGACTGCTCGCACGCGCCCACACCACCGGTCACCAAGGCGGCCTCGTCCGCGCCCTGCGCGGCGACGTCCTGGCCATGTGCGTGGGGCCGGTCACCGCCCGGCCGCTCATGGCCCACGACATCCCCACGGTGTGGCCCGAGCGGGCCCGCATCGGCTCCCAGGTCCGCAAGCTCTCCGAGGAACTGCCCGGCCGCTTCCCCGCCCTGACCGTGGCCGGACACCGCCTGCGCCTGCGCGGCCACGCCGTCCTGGTCGACGGCACCGTCCGCACGCTCTCGCCCACACTGATGCGGCTCGTGCGCGCTCTGGCCCACCGTCCCGGACAGGTCCTCGACCGGGCCCGCCTGCTCACCTGCCTGGGAGAGGACGCCGACGCCCACGCCGTGGAGACGGCCGTGGCCCGGCTGCGCACCGCCCTGGGCGACCCCAGGATCGTCCAGACCGTGGTCAAGCGCGGCTACCGGCTGGCACTGGACACACCCGACTGCACCGCCTGATCCGCACCAGGAAGGATGGGGCGGGCGCGCCCGCCACGCGATGAACCGAGACACCCTGATCCTGGCCGTCCACGGCACCCGCGACCCCCACGGCACCGCCGTCGCCCGAACCCTGGCCCGCGACGTGGCCGAACTGGTCAGCCAGCCCACCAGGCTGGCCTTCGCCGACGTGCGCACACCCACGGTCGGCCAGGTCGCGGCCCGGACCCCGGGGCCCCTGGTGGTCGTGCCCGCGTTCCTCGCCTCGGGCTACCACGTGCGCACCGACATCCCACACCAGCTCGCCCAGGCCGGGCGCGCCGACGCCGTCGTCACCCCGGCTCTGGGAGACCATCCCGCGGTCCTGGACACCGCCGTGCGCCGCCTGGTTGCCGCCGGACACCGCCCTGGCGACGCCGTCGTGCTGGCCTGCGCCGGCACCTCCGACCCCCACGCCGGTGCCGAACTGCGTCAGGCCGCCTCCCGCCTGTCACGACGCCTGGCGGCCCCGGTGGAGGTGGCCTTCATCGCCACCGGAAGGCCCACCGTCACCGAAAGGGTCGCCCAGCTGCGCGAGCGGGGCCACCGGCGGGTGGCCGTGGCGACCTGGTTGCTGGCTCCGGGCCTGTTCCATGACCGGCTGGCCCACACGGGCGCCGACCTGGTGGCCGACCCCCTGTGCCCGGACCCGGCGATCTCCCACGCCGTGGTGGCCCGCTACCAACGGGCCGCTATCAGCCAGCCCGCCTGAGCGACCGCTGGCGTCACGCGGCGCGGGACTCCTGGTCGACCTCCCCGCGAAGGCGTGGTCGGCCCGGGGTCCCGGCGTGCCCCGGGACCCCGGGCCGGTCGTCGAAGGTTCGGGGCGGACACCTGCACCGCCGGGAACAGCGAGGGGTCGACCACCGCGTCGGTGCCGTTCGGTCAGCGCTCGAGGGTCGGACCGGCGCTCCAAGCTCGCTCGGCGTTCCAAGCTCGCTCGGCACAGGGGCCCGGAACCGTGGTCCCGTCCGGCGCGCACGTCCCCTGGGGTGGAGGCGGGGCTCAGCTCACCCCTCGGTGAAGCGCAGCTGGTACAGGGCCGAGTCGGAGCTCGCTATCGCCTGGCAGGCAGCGAAGTGCGGCTTGGAGTCCGGGTGGGCGATGGCCGCCCGGAAGGCCTCCTCACTGCTCCACTGGGCGTAGTTGCACACCCGGGTGCCGTCGAGGCTGGCGTGCACGCTCGCCGAGACGAACCCGGGGAGGTGGCGCATGACGTCATCCGTCGCCTCGCGCAGGATCTCCAGCAGCCGCTCGTGGTTCTCGGGCTCGACGGTGAAGGTGTTGACGAGGGCGACGCCGTCGCGGTCGGTGCTGATCACGGGCATGGCTGGGATACCTCACTTGGACGGCTCGGGCGGCGGACACCACGGCTCGCGGGTCACCATCGGTCTCGTTGTGTCGGCGCGCGGCTTCGCACCGTGGCCCGCCTCACAGTCATCCCAGCGTAGGGTGCGTGTACTGCAAACGGCTGGCCCTGAAATGGTGTGTCGTGCGTGTGCGGTGAGGCACCAGGGAGCAAAGTCGGTCGAACCGGTTGACCGTCTCAGGGTTGTCCGTCCAAAGGCACCGGACAACACCAGATCGTCGCGAAGCACCTCACTAACGCGAAGCCCCCGCACCGAGCCGACCCGTGGTGACCAGGACCCGCTCTCCAACACCCCGGCGCCTGTTTCCTGGAAGTGGGAGTGGGGCGGGAGCCCGCCTGGCATCCTGGTTGACGTGCCTGGTCGTCATGAACACACCGATGCCGCGTGGGCCCTGCTCGCCCCGTCCCCGCCCACCGACGCACTCAGGGGCCAGACGTGGGTCGATCAGCGCGAGGCCGTCGACGGGATCCCGTTCCCTGCTCGGCGACGCCTCGCGGGTGCCATCAGAAGAGGGGCACGGCCCGGAACGAACCGGACGGGCGTGCGGTCAACGGACGCTCCCGGGGCCGACAGACCACCGAGGTTCAACCGCTCGCCGACCAGGACCCGCGCACGCTGGTCCTGACCACCGGCCCCGGGCCCGCGCGGGGGCTCTCTCATCCCCCCACCTGGTGAGGCGATCCGGGCACGCCCGCGCGGGCTCCAGCGGTCCACCCGTCCGCTCGGAACCCGACGGCCGCGACACCCGGACCGCGCGGGTCGCCTCGATCCGAACCCGGCTTCGCTGGCCCACCCTTTCCACGGTCCCTGGCCGGTGGGACGAGTGGCTGGGGCCCGGCCGGTGTCCCGCAGCGCAACGCTTTGCACGGAGAGAGGACGGCGGATGGAACACGACTCTTCGGACGCGGTGCCGCGAGGCCGCGCGGGAACAGGCGGAACCCGCTCCGGGGCCTTCGGTTGGAGCGTGGGAGGCCGGTGAGCGTGGAACCCGTGGAGTTCGGCCCCGCGTTGAGGACGATGCGGAGCCGTCAGGGCCTGTCCCTCGGAGACCTCGCGCGCCTGGTCAACTACAGCAAGAGCCATCTCAGCCGGGTGGAGAACGGCAAGAAGCAGCCGACCTCGGACCTGGCCCGGCACTGTGACGTGGCGCTGGGTGGCGAGGGCAGTCTCGTCCGTATCGCCATGAGCGTTCCGCGCCGCGTGAAACAGGCCATGACGGCTCCCACGGTGCGGCAGCTCCCCCGTTCGGTCACCGACTTCGTCGGGCGGGTCGATCTCCTTCGGCGACTCGACGGAATGTGCCCGGAAAGCTCCGACGGGCGGTATCGAGGCTCCCCGCTCGTCCTGGTCGACGGACCCGCCGGGATCGGCAAGACCGAGACGGTACTGCGCTGGGGGCACGTCGCGGCGGAGAGGTTTCGCGACGGCACCCTCTTCGCGGACCTGAACGGGTTCCGGCAGGGTGGTTCGCCCCTCACCGCCGAGCAGGTGCTCCACCGTTTCCTCCACGACCTGGGCGATTCGGGCGCGGCTCTGAAGGGGAGGGACGCGCAGCAACTGGGGGTTCGCTTCCGTAGCCTGCTCACCGGAAAACGCATGCTGATCGTCCTGGACAACACCACCCGGCCCGAGCAGGTGCGCCCCCTCCTGCCCGCCAGTCCCGGCTGCATGACCGTTGTCACCAGCCGTAGCCGTATGCCGGGCCTGCTCGTCAGAGACGGTGCGCTGCGCCTTCACGTCCCGCCCATGGATCCCGAGGAGAGTCTGGAACTCCTGGCCACCCTCGACCCCGAGAGCCGCCTGGCCCAAAGGCCCGAGTACCTCGACGCGTGCGGGCACGTACCCCTGCTCGTCCGCATCGCCTCCCGGCGGAACATGAACCCGGAGTTCTACGACAGCCCCTGCCGTTGGGAGAGCGCCGCGATGCTGCGGCTCTTCTCCACGGGCGGTGACGACTCCACGTCCCTGCGGTCCCTGCTGCTGGGGTCGTACGAGGTGCTGACCGAAGAGGCCACCCGGGCCTTCAGGCTGCTGGGTACCCGCACCGAGGGGTGGTGCACGGCCCGCGACGCCGCGAGACTCCTGGACACCGGACAGTCGGCGGCCGAGGAGCTGTTGTCCGAACTGGCCGACCTGCACCTGATCCGGTACCGGGACGGGTGGTTCTCCTTCGATGCCCTGCACCGTGCCTTCGCGATCGAACGGGCGGGCGCGGTGAAGTCGGAGCGGCGCGACGGACCTGTGTAGGCCGCTCGCAGGTGTGGCGACTCAGCACCGGCCTCTGTGCGGGACACGGGAGGGGGAGGTGCCGCGCGGTGGTGCCCACCGTTGCAGCAGCGGAGAACGGCCGACCCGAAGGGCGCCGTCCGGCCTTGGGATGTCCTCGCTCGTGGAGAGGAATGCCCCTTAGTCGCATTTATCTGCGACTTCGCCGTTTCTGTGCGAACAAGGGCCGTTGTCTGCGATCTCCGAAGAACAGGCAACGGACAACGCCTCCCCAGCGATGTCGAAACGAATGCAGACTTGTCGTCCATCGGTGATTGAGGACGGACACGTGCAACTTCCCTCCGCTTCGACGACAGGAACAAGGGGATCGCGCCATGGGGCGAGCGCACTTTCGCCAGTCGGCCGTGCACCGCCACCGATCCGACCCGCTCCGGCAGGTCAGCCCGGAGACGAACTCCGACACCAGTGGCGGGTCGCCGGACCATTCGGCGAGTGTGATTCCCTCCGTCCCCTTTCCGCGGATCCGCCGACGCGTGTCCACAGGTCCGTCCTGGACGAACAACGGTCGCTGTCACAACAGACCCGCCGTGATCCACATCAGTGCCAGCTCATGAGCGCACCAACCAGAACGGGCTAGTCGATGGGCGATGTCAGGCTCGACAGATACCAGGAATACATCAAGCGGCACGGGCTCACGGAACAACAGGTACTGGACCAGGTCGACGAGACGTTCGGAGAGCCGCTCCTCGTGGTCGCCGCGGGATCGGTCATCTCCGGATTCGGCAACGACACCAGTGACCTCGACCTGTACACCGTCGTGGAGGACGACGTGGCCAGCCTGCTTCCGCTGATGTCGTATCCGAACGGCGCACGTGTCGACGCGGTTCTCTGCGGCGCCCGACAACTCCTGGACAGCCACCGCGAACTCGGTTCGGACACGTGGCCCCCGCGGGAGGTGAAGCCGGGGGACATCTGGGCCAAACGCAAGGCGATCGACGCCATTACCAGGTACGGGCTGGGCCTTCCGCTCTTCGGCACAGACCGGTGGACCGCCTGGCAGCAGCGCCTGAAGACCGAAGTCCACGGGTGGATGAGTGACTGGCACGCGGTGGACGCGTACCGCATGCGGGCGGCGGCGAGGGCCCTGCTGCCCCACAAGCCCCTCGTGGCCGGAATCCGGGCGGGCGACGCGCTCATGGCGGCGCTCGAACGCCACGCGGTCGCGCAGGGAGAACCGTACTTCAAATGGAAGTGGCTGGGGGAGAAGCTGGAACGCCTGGGGGACTCGAAGGCGCTCTCGGCCTACGAGCAGGCGCTGAGTCCTCCGCTCTCCGAAGTCGACGTGCCGCGCTACGTCGAGAGCACGGAGGAACTGCTCCACTCCTATCTGGGCGGTGTCGACACGAGCTCCTGGCGTCTGAGCCTGCAACCGGCGGTCGGCACCACCTGGGAGTCGTTCGGGGAGGAACACCTGGTCTCCCGGTGGGGGCTGCGGGCGGCGGCGATCTCAGCGGGAAGCAGCGTCGGTGAGCCCGGCACCTGGACCTATCGCCTCTCTGAGACGTGGGATCCGGACGTCGAGGCGCTCTTCAGTGAGGACATGCTCTGGCTCGGCGTACAGCAGGCGGGACAGCTCCCAGGTCAACCGGAATGAGGAGGACGAATGAACGTGCGGCGCAGCATGTTGGTCACCGGTGCCACCGGAGTGGTCGGCTGGGAACTGGTACAACAGGCACGCGCGGCGGGTTGGGACGTCGTCGGCTGTTCGGCGCGGGGGAGTGACACCAGTACCGCCTGGCGCATGGGCAAGGAGCCACCGCCCACGGGACTGGACAGGCAGTGGCAGGTCATCGTGCACGCCGCCGCCCGGCCGCGTTGGAACCTTCCCCAGGACGAGGCGGTCAGTGGCAACCTGGCACCCGTCGCGGCGCTGGCTCCGCTGGTGGGCCGGGGGACGCACGTCATCCACATCTCCACCGCGTATTCGATCGGTCTGCGAGGGGACACACGTTCCGACTCCCTCCATGACTACCGCAACACGTACGAATGGTCGAAGGCCGCGGCGGAGCGAGAAGCACGGGAACGCTACTCGGCGAGCATCGTCCGCCCCCCACTGATCCTTGGACGCCGTTCGGACGGAGTGGTCAGGAGACGGAGCGGGCTCTACTCCCTGCTCCAGGCATCGGTGACCGGAGCCCTCCCCGTGCTCGTGGGAGAGCCGGACGCCGGCTTCGAGGCCGTCACCACCTGCGACGTCGCCAAGTGTGTGCTGGCGATCGCCGACGGGGGGCCCGCCGCACGTCCCGTAGTTCTGGGCCGCGCGGAACACGCGGCACCCGCGGGGGAGATCTGGGATCTCGCCTTCGCCTCGCTGAACGAATGGAGAGTCGAGCGCGGAGCGGGTGAACTGGAGGCGCCCACCTTCATCACACCTGACCAGTGGAACCGTTTCTACTTTCCCTTCGCCAGGCCCCACCTCTCCGATCTCCAACTGCACACCATCGACCTGCTCAGCGAGTTCATTCCCTACCTCTCCCGGGTCGATCCGATCGGCGTGAACTGGTACGTCGATCCCATTGAAGCCGCCCTGCCCGCCATCGTGCGGAGCTGGGCCGAGCGGTTGCCCGGCCTGGCGATGCGAAGCCCACAGCCCTGGACGGTCAAGGAGCAGGTATGACGGACGCGTACGCCTTCGAAGCCGCGAGGGTTTCTGCCTGGTCGGACACGTCGCATCTGATCTCGCAGGGCAGCATCGACGAACTCGCCACCCACGCCGAGGAGAACGACAGGTCCGGCAGACTGGCGGATCGCAGTATCGATGTCCTGCGTGAGGCCGCATACTTCGGCCTGCCCGTCCCTCGGGACTTCGAGGGGCAGGGAGCGACAGTCGAGGAGTGCTGCGCGGTACAGCGTCGGATCGGGGCGGCTGATCCCGCGCTGGCGATCGCCACGAGCATGCACCTCTTCTCGGTCGGGGTCGTCGTCGAGCACTGGAACCGCAACCACGACGAGGCGTGGATGCTGTTGGAGGCGATCGCCAGTCAGCAGCGGATCGTGAGCAACGCGTTCGCGGAGCCCGGACTCGCCGGAGCGCTCACGCGGTCGAACTGCGTCGCCCGTAGATCCGGTGAGGACTGGATCCTCGACGGACTCAAGGTGCCCTGCTCGCTGGCGGAGCGCAGTGACCTGCTCTGTCTGCAGATGATGGACGAGCAGGACGGGGAGGACGCCCTGATGGTCGCTCTGCTCGCGACCAGGAGTCCCGGAATCAGGACGGAACGCACCTGGAACACCCTCGGGATGAGAGCGACGGAGTCGGACTCCGTGCGGTTCGAACAATGCAGGTTCTCCGATGACCTGGTCTTCCATCGGACGGAGCCAGGATCCCAGAGCGACGAGGTCTTCGCCGCCGGCATCGCCTGGTTCTGTGTCGCCTCGACCGCGTCCTACCTGGGTGTCATCTCGGCGGCCGTCGACGAGTCCCGCGCCGCTCTCCAGAAGTCCCGGATCACGCACCTGAACGCGTCACGGGCGCAGCTCCCCTCCTTCCAGGGAGCACTCGGCGACATCATGTCCCTGGTGCTGCCGATGGAATGGGCCTGTGCGGGACTCGCGCGTCAACTGGGCGAGAAGGGCACCGATCCGCGTGCCCTGATCCCCTCGGCGCTGGCCCTCAAGCAGCAGACGGCCCAGCTGGCGACCACCGCCGTGGCGATGGCGGCCGAACTCGTCGGCGTGGGGTCGTACTCGGCGAACGGCAAGGTGGCGCGGCTCCTGCGAGACGCCCAGGCGGCCCGCTACCACCCGCCCACCCGGTTCGCCACACGACAGCTCCTGGGGCGTTGGGCCCTCGGTTTTCCGTTTGGTTTCGAGCTGGACGAGAAGCCGGTTGGAGACCACTGACATGCTCGAACCCGTCGATCTCATCCGTACCCACCAGTCCTCCGGTCGGTCGTTCCTCCACAACATCATGGGGGCCGTCGACCCGGAGGTCTCGGGGAAGGGGCAGTGGATAACGAGTCGGGACGGCAGCCGCTATCTCGACGTCGGTTCCTTCGGGGTGTTCCTCCTCGGCCACGGGCACCCTGGGCCGGTCGGCGCGGTCGCCCGGCAGCTGGACCTCATGGCCGGTGCCAGCAGGACCCTTCCCAACCCGGTCAACGCCCGTGCGGCGGCCGCGCTGGCGGGGGCGGCACCACCGGGCCTGTCCAAGGTGCTTCTTCTGAACTCCGGGTCCGAAGCAGTGGAGGCCGCGCTGAAACTCGCCAGGGCCCGCACCGGGCGGACACCCCTGGCGCACCTCTCCGGCTCCTTCCACGGCAAGAGCACCGGCGCGCTGAGTCTCACCGACGCACGCGCGTTCCGACAGGGAATCGGCCCGTTGTTGCCGGAGGTGGTGAGGCTTCCACGCGACGACGCCGCCGTGGCCGCCGATCTGATCGAACGCCACCGGCCGGCCGCCGTGTTCGCCGAACCCGTACAGGGCGAGGGCGGCATGTATCCGCTCGAACGGGAGTACGCGGCGGTCCTGCGGGAGGCGTGCACTCGATCGGGCAGCCTGCTGGTCTTCGACGAGATCCAGTCCGGTCTCGGGCGGTGCGGAACGTTGTGGGCTCATGAGGGTCTCGGCGTGCTCCCCGACATCCTGCTCAGCGGGAAGGCGCTGGGAGGCGGTGTCATGCCGGCTTCGGCGGTGATCGCCACCGAGGACGCGTTCCGTCCGTACGACCTCGATCCACTGCTGCACACCTCCACGTTCGGCGGAAACCCCCTGGCGTCGGCCGCCGTTCTCGGTGCGCTGGACGTCATCGCCGAGCTGGACGTACCGACAAAGGTCAGCCGTGCGGGTGAGTCGCTGAGGGAGATCCTGGACCGGCTCGTCTCCCATTGGCCCACGTTGTTCTCCGCCGTGACCGGGCGCGGCCTCATGCTGGGCCTGCACTGCCGAAAGGCGGATGTCACGGCCGAACTGATGCGGGAATCCCTGACCGAGGGTGTGCTGCTGACGATGTGTCTCACCACTCCGACCGTGCTGCGATTGACGCCGTCCGCCTTCATCGACGCCGACGAACTGGAGTTCCTGGGGCGGAGGCTGGACATCGCGGCCGCGAGAGTGGAAAGAGAGCTTGCCTGACTCCTTCGCGGTCCCGTTGCCGTCGGCGCGAAGCGCCTGAGGGTCACCGGCCCGGAGGAGGCAGTCCCCCTTGGCCTGGGCGGGGTTCTCCTCCGCCCGGCCGTCATGCCATGGCCTACTTTTCCGAACAGGAGTCATATGAGTGTTCGAAGTACGAGTGGGCTGCGGTCCCACGTCTGCCGAACCAGTCACGGTGCGGTGATCACACTGGTGATCATTCAGGGATCCCTGGAGGACATCGCCGGTGGAGTACGCGCCGGCCAGTGGCGGATGGTGGCGGCGCAGACCCGGCAGCTGGTTCTGGCGAGTCTCCAGGTGAGCGGGCTCGAGTTCGGGGGTGAGCCCTTCTGGCAGGAGAACGGCGGCGCCCTCGACCAGATCAGTTGTGCGCCGGAACCGCTCCGCGTCCAGGGGTTCGCACTCGTCCACGAGGCGAACGAACTCGCCAACGACCCCTCAGGGGCCGATTCCTGGCTGGCTCGACTCGAGGAGTGGGCCGGTCTGGTGCAGAGGGGGCTCGGCGTGGACGAGAACCTGCCCGAGCTCCGTTCCCCCCAAGGAATGTTCGGAGGGCTCCGGTTGGTCCGGGGGTGGACCGAAACCGTCGACTCCCTTGGACTCCCGCCCCTGCTTCCCAGCGACTGGACGAAGCCACTCTAGGCAGCATGCCCGACCGCCGCGCCCGGACCTCCCGGAAACCCGCCAGCTCGAGCGGCTCGACCCCTCGTTCCCCGTCAAGTGAGCCGATCTCCATGAAAAGGAAGCGTCCATGCCGATTGTGACAGTGACCGAGCGTTTGCAGGTGTCGGCGGAAAAGGTCTGGGACCTGGTGTGTGACGTCGCGTCGTACCCGAGGTTCATGGAATCGGTGATCAGCACCAGCGTGCTGTCCGAGTCCGCTCTGGAGAACGGCCACGTCGAGGTCGTGACCGAGTGGGAGGTGCAGATCAAGGGGTCCGTACTCAAGTGGGTCGAGAGGGAGATCCGCTACCCGGAGCGCTGGCGTATCGACTACACCCAGCAATCCGGCGACCTGGAGGTGTTCCAGGGATTCTGGCAGGTGGTCCGGGTCGACGACGAAGTGACCGAGGCCACGCTCGAGGTCGAGTTCGAGATCGGCGTGGCGATGCTCAAGCCCATGCTGGAGCCCGTGGCCGCTCGGGCGATCGAGCGCAACTCGTCGGACATGCTGCTCTCGCTGGGCCGACGGGTCGGCGTATGACGCCGAGCCTGCGGGTGGAGGGACTCACCAAGTCCTACGGTGAGCGGCAGGTGCTGAGCGGCGTCGACCTCGTTGTCGGGCGCGGTGAGATCCTGGCGATACTGGGTGCCAACGGAGCCGGGAAGACGACCCTGCTCTCCGTCATCGCCGGAGTCACCTCGCCCAGCGCCGGTCGGGTACGCGTCCTCGGTGTCGACGTGGGGGCGCATCCGAAGGCCGTGCGCGGTCGGATCGGTCTGGCGGCCCAGGACACGGCCGTCTATCCGACCCACACCGTCGTCGAGAACCTGCGGTACTTCGGAACCCTGGGCGGAGTCCGCCGTGGTGAGTTACGCGCGTCGGTCGAAGCCGTCATGGAGGCTCTCGGCCTCACCCGGCTTCGTCGCACCCTGGTTCGGAACCTGTCGGGAGGACAGCGACGCAGGTTGCATGCGGGGTGCGCACTCGTGCACAAGCCGGAGATCATCCTGCTCGACGAACCCACCGTCGGAGCTGACCCCGAAACCCGACGCGATCTGCTGCGCCTGGTGACCTCGATCGCCCGGGACGGGGCCACCGTGATCTACACCTCCCACTACCTCGGAGAGATTGAGGAGCTCGACGCTCGTGTCGCCGTGCTCTGCGGGGGCAGGTTCCTCGACGAGGGCCGCGTGGGAGACCTGGTGTCCCGGCATGCCAGAAGTGAACTCGTTCTCCAGTTCGACGGATCCCCGCCAACGATGAGTTGGCCCGGGGCGAGGGTGGACGACGACCTCCTCCGCCTTCCGACGTCGGATCCCGCCATCGACATCATCAAGGCCGTCGAATTGGTGGGTGTCGAGCGCGATCGACTGCGCTCCGTGGACATCTCCAGGGCCAACCTGGAGTCCGCCTACTTCAACATCCTGAAGACGGAGCCAGGCCGGTGACCAACGCACTGTCCGTTCTCCGACACGACCTGATCTGGTTGCGCCGGGATCCGGTGCCGTTCGTGACCCTGCTTCTGACGCCCTGCCTGCTGATGTCCTTCACGGCGCCGCTGTACGCCGTCGTCACGTCCCAGTTCGGCTATGACGACGCGAGCGGTGCGGACTTCTCGGTTCCCGGTATGGCCCTGATGTTCTCCTTCTTCATGGGCGGGGTCATCAAGGAGTCCATCTTCCGTGAGTTCGAGCTGAACACCTGGAAGCGGGTGCGGGTCTCCGGTCTCTCCGCCAGGGATCTCCTCGGCGGAAAGGTGCTCCTGGGCGGGACTCTGGTCCTCATGCAGTCCTCGGTGCTGTTCCTGGTGGGGTGGCTGCTGCTCGGCCTGAACGTGCGGGGGAGCGTGGTCGCCCTGGTCGTGCTTCTGGTCGGAGTCGCGGCGTGCGTCGTCTCCTTCTCCCTGGCGCTGTGCGCACTCGCACGCTCTCGTAGCCAGGCGTTCGCCTACGACCGGGTGGTCACTCTCCTGTGGACCGTTGTCGGGGGCGCTCTGGTCCCGATCGACCTGATGCCCTCCTGGGTGCAGGCCCTGGCCACGGTCACCCCCGTGTACTGGGCCATCACGGGGTTGCGCGAGGTCATCGTCGGCGGCGGCGACCTGCGTCAGGTCGTGCCGCCGGTGGTGTGCCTTCTCGCCTTCTCCTTCGTGTTCGCCATGATCGCCTTCTGGCGCGTGTCCACGAGGGTCGACAAGGAGTTCAGGTCGTGAGCGTTTCGAGTTCCCTGGATCCCTGAGTGTCGTGCCCTTCGGAGGTGAGAGAGCAACGGACGTGAAGGCGCCCCAGCGCGTGGTCCCGCCGGACCCTGGGTCCCGACCATCCGGACGGTGCCCGACCCCTGCTCCAACGGCTGCTGCGACGGGAGCTACTCGCTCTGGAGGAGTTCCCGCACGGCCGTGTACGCGGTGTGGGCCCGCAGCTTCTCGCGCAGCCCCCTGAGCTCGGAGGCTGATCGTACCGAGTCGACCGAGCTCAGGCACCGGGCCGCGTGGCGTGCGGTGGCGACCGCCGCGTCGAGGTCCCCCAGGGCCAGATGGGCCTCCGCGGCCCGCACCAGATAGATCGCGTGGCTACGCGGGAACTCCGTGTCCCCGGGGTAGGCGGCGGCCATGGCGGCCTCGAAACGGCGCAGGGCCTCGGCCGGGTCGCCCAGACTCAGGGCGGCCGACCCCGCGATCATCTCGATCTCGCCATGGTCCACCCAGTACAGGACCTCGGGATCGTCCTCACGTCGGCCCTGGTCCAATGCCGTACGCGCCAGGTGGATCTGGCGCGCGCACTCCCGCTTCGCCCCGGTCGTGGACAGCGCGCGGGCGGTGCGGGCCGCGAGCATGGCGTGCATACGCGGGGTGGCCCTACCCCGCACCTGCGTGTGTGCGACCTCCAGCAGGTTCACCGCCCGGTCGCCCGGTCCCGTGGAATAGCACTGGATCGCGGCGAACGAAGCGGCGTAGGCACCGCCCACGGGATCGTTGGCCTCGGCCGAGGCGCGCAGCGCGCCGTCGAAGTACCGGCCCGCCAAGCCCGGTTTGCCCTGGTCGAACGCGGCCCATCCCACCTGTCGCGAGGCCTCGGAGGCCATCGCGTACAGGCGGGTCACGGTGGCTCCGTTGTAGCGGCCCGAACGGATCAGCTTGATGATGAGCGCCAGTTCGCCGCGGGCCAGGTGCAGCACGTCGCCGCTGCCGAGTTTGTCATCCAGGTGGCGCAGGTGGTCGAGTCGGTCTCCGATGTGTGCCAGGAGCCCCGGACCGCCGGGGACGTCGAGCGGCTCTCGGGGCACCGACTCCAGCGCCCTGGCCCAGCTGTTCGCCGAGACCGACAGGGCCTGCGCCACGGTGAGGGGCTCGCGCCGGTCCACGTGCCCGCCCTTCAACAGGCCGGTGAGTACCGCCATGCTCTCCGGTCGCTCCCAGACCAGCCCACAGGTGCCGGGGGTGGGGTCGTGCAGGGCCCTGGTGAAGCGGCCGCCCGTGCTCAGCACCCCGTCGTAGGCCCTGGCCACCTCGGGAGTCAACGCCCTGTTCCCGTTCTCGATGTTGCGCAGATAGGTGGCGCTGAACCCCGCCTCGCGTGCGAACCGAGCCCAGACCAGTCCCGATGCGCGGCGCTCCTGCCGCATCTCGTCGCGCAGTCGATCGGACATGCAGGGCGCCTCCGCTGTGGAATCGGTGCTGGATCGGCTCTCGCCATTGTCCTCGGGAGGCCGCGGGGTTGTACTCGAAATGACGAATCGGGCACCTCTCCGACCTGCGCCTCCGGGGCCGGAGGGGACACCGCCGGTTCCGCCCCCGATGTCAGCGAACGACCTTGCCCGAGGCCCACGACCCCGACCGGCCACGGCCAGGGGTGGTGGCCCCACGAGAGAACAAGGACGCCCATGCCAGACGAGACCGTCGTCTCGCCCCCCGCAGGGACCCACACCATCGGCAAGACCTTCGACTTCGAGGCGGGGCACCGCCTTGAGGGCCTCGCGCCCGGCCACAAGTGCTCACGCCAGCACGGACACAGCTACCAGGTCGAGGTCATCCTCACCGCCCCGGCCCTGACCGGGCCCGGGTTCGTCACCGACTTCGGAGACCTCGCGCCGTTCAAGGCGTATCTGGACACCGAGCTCGACCACCACTACCTGAACGACGTCCTCCCCTTCGAGCCGACCTCGGAGAACCTGGCCGGGTACCTGGCCGGGTGGTTCATCCACCACGTCGAACCGGAGCTGCCCGGCCGACTGGTCGCCGTCCGCGTCCGGGAGACCACGCGCAGCTGGGCGCGCTTCGACGTGGAGCGCACATGAGCCCCGAACGCGTGGACGGGCCCGGACTGCTCGTCGCCGAGCGCTTCGGGGTCGAGCGGCCCACCTTCCAGGGGGAGGGCCCGAGCTGCGGAGTTCCGGCCCTGTTCATCCGACTGTCGCGGTGCAACCTCACCTGCACCTGGTGCGACACCCCCTACACCTGGGACACCTCCCGGTTCGACCTGCGCGCGGAGTCCTCGCGGCAGACGGTTCAGGAGCTCTTGGCGTGGGCGCACGGTTCGCGGGTGGAACTGGTCGTCATCACCGGCGGCGAGCCCCTGATCCAACAACGGCCCCTGGTCCCGCTGGTGCGGGGCCTGTTGGCCCGAGGCAACCGCGTGGAGTTCGAGACGAACGGCACCATCACCCCCGACCCGGAACTGCTGGTTGAGGGCGTGCGGTTCAACGTCAGCCCCAAGCTCGCCAACTCCGGCGTCGCCGAGGACCGACGTCTCGTCCCCGAGACCCTGCGGGCCTTCGCGGCCAGCGGCAGAGCGGTGTTCAAGTTCGTCGCCCGCACCGAGGCGGACCTGGACGAGATCGACGCCCTCACCGGACGGTACGGCCTGGCCCCGATCTGGGTGATGCCCGAGGGCGCCACTCCGGAGGAGCTGATCGCGACCACGCGCGTTCTCGCCGACTCCGTCGCGGCGCGCCGATGGCACCTGGCCCAGCGCCTGCACGTCATGGCGTTCGCCCAGACCCGGGGCCGCTGACCCCGCCCACTCCGTTCTGCCCGGACCCCTTGGAAGCGAGGCCCCTGTGACGCACACCCTCAGCTCGCCCCCCGAACAGAGCCCACCCCCGCTGCCCGAAGCCGACTCCCGAACGTCGCCGCCTGTTGACGTCGACCGCATCACCGACCTGGTCGGCCAGCTCCTGTCGGCGCTCGGTGAGGACCCCGGCAGGGAGGGCTTGGCCGACACTCCGGGCCGGGTCGCGACCTGGTACCGCGACTTCCTCTCACCGGATGCCGCCAACATGGAGACCAGCTTCGCCGAGTCCCAGGTGAGCGGCCAACTGGTCGTGGTCTCGGGAATGAGCGTGTGGTCGCTGTGCGAACACCACATGCTCCCGATGCGCCTGGAGGTGGCCACCGGATACCTGCCCGGTGACCAGGTACTGGGTCTGTCCAAGTTCGGGCGCATCGCCCGCGAGTGCGCGGCGCGTCTGCACGTCCAGGAGCGGTTCACCCGGCAGGTCGCCGACAGGGTCGCCGCCGCCGTGGGAACCCCGGACGTGGCGGTCGCCGTCCACGGCACCCACCTGTGCATGAGCATGCGGGGCGTACGTATGGAAGCGGCCCGCACCACCACGCTGGAACACCGGGGGCGCCTGGACGGCGATCCGGCGCTGGCCCAGCGCTTCCTCACCCTGACCGCCGCACCCCGGGGAGCCGCATGAGCCAGCACAGCACCCCGACCCGTACCGATCAGGACCGGGCGGTCGTGCACCTGACGTGGCACCGGATCGGGGAGATGGTCGACCACGTCGCCGAGCAGGTCCGGGTGGACGGCGCCCCCCAGGTCGTGGTGGCCGTACTGCGCGGCGGAGCCACCCCCGCGGTGTGGCTCTCCCACCGCCTCCGGCTGCGCGACGTGCGCACGGTCGAGGTCACCCACACCGCCGACGACAGCCGGCACGCCGCCAAGACCCCCGAGCCGGTGGCGGTCAACCCGGGGTCGCTGGGCGACCTGACCGGCCAGGACGTACTGATCGTCGACGACGTCGCGGGCACCGGTCACACCCTGGCGGCGACGGTGCGCCTGGTTTCCCAGGCGGGTGCCGCCCGGGTGCGCACGGCGGTGTGCGCGGTCAACAACGACAACTGGGCCGGCTCCGCACCCGCCGAGGCGACCATCACCTACATCGGGGAGAACACCCGCGGGTGGGTGGTCTTTCCCTGGGAGGGCGGCATCAATGAGGGCTGAACCCCCGCACGGACCCGGCGGCCAGCGACCCGCCCCCTACCCGCCGAAGGAAGCCATGACCGCTCCTGTCATCCGCGCCGAGCCCGCGCCCCCGCGCCCGTTGTGGGTCAGCATCGAGGGCGTCAACGGCGTCGGCAAGACCACCGTGGCCCGGTCCCTGGCCACCACGCTGGGTGAACGGTGCCTACTGCTCGACGAACTCACCGACCGGTCCGAGGAGACCCTGCCCGGCCGGGTCACCGCCGCACTGGCGGCCGAGGGGGACGTGTACCTGCGCACGGGCCACCCGGTCGCCGAGACCCTCGCCCTGCTCGCCCTCAAGGTCCGCGAGACCGAACGGCTCGCCGACCGGCACCTGCCCGGGGTGGACGTGATCCTCGAGGACCGGGGCCCGGACTCGGTCGCGGTGTGCCAGGCGGCGATCCTGGCCGCCCACTACGGCGAGGAGGACCCCGCCCGGTTGGCCCGGTACGTGCTGGCCACGGCGCGCGCCTGGTCCCGGCTCCCGGACGCCACGGTGTGGCTCACCGGCGACCGGGCGGTCTGCACGGACCGGTTCGCCGCGCGCGTCGGCCGCACGCTCGAGCCCCGGGACCTGGACGTGATCCATCGGGCCGAGGAGCTCTACCGTGTGCTCGCGGCAGGGGAGCCCGACCGCTACACCGTCGTGGACACCACCGGGTTGTCCCCGCAGGAAAGCGCCGAGGCCGTCGAACAGAGCGTGCGGGACCTGATCCGGACGCGGGAGGTCGCCCATGTCGCGTGACGTCACCCTGCTGTGGGGCCTGCGCAGCCCGTGCGCCTTCGCCTGCCCCCACTGTTACTTCGGGACCATCGAGGAGCACAAGGACGCTCCACCCGACCAGCTCGGAGTCCTGTCGCACCTGTCGCGCAACGACCTGTCCGGCCGGGAACTGACCGCCTTCGCCCGCACCCTGGCCGACTCACCGGTCGAGCGGGTGGTCATCGCCGGGGGCGAGCCCCTGGACTGGCCCGGCGCCCTGGAGGTGATCGGGCTCATCAAGCAGGCGGGCTGCCAGGTGGTGATCGCCACCAACGCCATACCGCTCACCCGGCCCCACATCGTCGAGGGCCTCGTCGCCCTCGGCGTGGACGGCGTGTCGGTCTCCCTCGACAGCGCCGACGCCCCGACCAACGACCTGCTGCGGCCCTCACGCTCGGGCCGGTTCGGCTACGACCAGGTCCTCCAGGGCATCCGGGCCCTGCTGGCGGCACGGGAGGGCCGGGCCGCCCCGAGGGTGGGGATCTACACCGTGGTCATGCGCTCCCGCCCCCAGGAGATCGGCGACGTGGCCCGCCTGGCCGCGGACCTGGGCGTGGACTACTACGTTCCCCAGCCGATCTCCCTGGCACCCGACCACGCCCTCTTCGAGAAGCACGCCCACCGCCCGTCGGACGTGGCGGACGTGGCCGATCAGCTCGATGACCTCTACGCCGACCCGTCCGGCCTGACCCTGCCCGACCCCTCGTACGCGCGGCGGTTCCTGGAGGCGATCTCCACCCACGACAGCGGGCGGGTGGCGGGCTGCTTCGGGGGAGCGCGGCTGTTCTTCGTCCAGCCCGACGGGTCGGTGTGGGACTGCCCCTCCGACCGGCGCATCGCCGCCACACCCCCCGAGCGGCGGCGCTCCATCCGTGGCGCCGACGCACGCACCCTCTTCGCCGAACGGCCCAAGTGCAACGACTGCGACCAGTTCAGCAGGGACTGCGTGAACATGTGGCCCCTGGTGCTGGACATGCCGCGGATACTGAGCACGGAGGCGCCATGACCGGGCTCCCGACCGTGCCCGACCGCGCACGGCTGATCGCCACACACCTCGGCCCCGTCCTGGAACAGATGCCCGACCCCAGCGGCGGGGGCACGGTGACGGAGCTGGAACGCGAACTCGCCTCAGCCCTCGGTGCCGAGCACGTGGTGGCGGTCTCCTCCGGCACCGCGGCCCTGCACGCCGGGCTGTCGGCCCTCGGCGTGGGACCGGGTGACGAGGTCCTGGTGCCCGCGCTGAGCGTGGTCATGACCGTGGCCCCCCTGGCCGCGCTCGGGGCGCGTCCGGTGTTCGTCGACAGCGACGTGGCCGACCTCGACCTGGACTACGACGACGCGGCCCGCAAGGTCACCCCGCGTACCCGGGCCGTCCTGCCCGTGCACCTGTGGGGTCGCATGGGTGATCCGGCGGCCCTGACCGCGTTCGCCTCCGCACACGGGCTCGCCGTCATCGAGGACGCCGCCCAGGCCATCGGCACCGTCCGCGACCACCGGCGCGCGGGCACGGTCGGCACGGTGGGCTGTTTCAGCATGAAGGACGGCAAGGTCGTGTGGAGCGGTGAGGGCGGCTTCCTGGTCACCCGGGACCCCGGGATCTCCGAGCACGCGCGCGCGTCGCGCAGCCACTGGCAGCCGCCTCCGAAGGGCCAGGCGCCGCAGAGCCGTCTGGCGACCAACACCCGCCTGGCCGCTCCACTGGCGGCGATCGCCCGCGCCAACCTCCACCTCCTGGACGCACTGGTGGAGCGTCGCCGCGCGCAGACCCAGCGCCTGTTGCACGCCCTGGAGGGGACACCCGGACTGCGTCCCCTGGTCCCGTCGCCCGGCGAGGAGTGGAACGCCTACGCCCCGCTCCTGCGCCTGGACCTGCCCCGCCCCCGGGCCTTCGCCGAGCACCTGGCCGAGCGGGGCGTGCCCAACTCCACCGGCAGCTTCCGGCTCGTGCCCTGTGACACCAGACCCATGTTCACCGACCAACCCGGCGCGCCGTGCCGGGGCGCCGCCGAGATCCTCGACCACACGCTCGCCGTGATCGTGACCGAGTCCGACACCGAACCGGTGCTGGACCACCGCGCCGACGTCATCGCCCGCGAGGCCGCCGCGTGGACCGGGTGAAGCACGACCCGTCCCCGCCGACCACCTCTGGAACGGAACCCAGCCGTATGCGAAACACAGCAGTCCACCCCGCCTGCACCCGCGGTCCGCTGATCTCCGCCGAGGGCGTCAACGGCGTCGGCAAGACCTACCTGACCAACCGCGCCGTCGAAACCCTCCGCGAACCGCCGTTGATGCTCGACGAGTTCTCCGAACGCGTACACGGCCGCCACGGCCTGGGCGAGGACCTGCTGGACGCGCTTCGCGAGGCCAGCGGCAGGGATCCGTTCCTGCGCGGGGGCACCCCGATGGCCGAGGCCCTGCTCCTGCTGGCCATGAAACGCCATGACCTGGACACCGTCCTGCCCGACCTGGCCGCGGGGCGGTCCGTCGTGGAGGGCCGCAGCGTCGACACCACGGCCGTCTACCAGGCCCTGCTGCTGTGTCCCAACGACCCGGAGGCCGCCCTGGACACGGCCAGGGCGCTGCTTGACCTGGCGGCCTCCTACCGTTGTCTGCCGGACCTGACGGTCCTGGTCACCGATGACGCCACACAGGCCGTCGAGCGCGCCCAACGGCGCGACCGGCGCATCCTCACCCCTGAGCAGTCCACGTTCCTGGTGGCCGCGTGCGAGCTCTACGAGCGGCTCGCAGCCACCGACCCGGCGCGCTACCGGGTCGTGGACCGGCGCCAGGTCGACGAGTTCGAGGCGGCCGAGCTGATCCGGTCGTGGATCCTCGACGCCGGGGCCGACCTCGGATGTGTGCGGGAGCCGTGGCAGGACCCACACGCCCCGTGCCTGTGCTGCGGGCAGGGCGCGGAACCGGTACCGGCGTGAACGCGGCGCCGCACCCCTGGACCTGCCCGGGACCCGTTGCGCCGGGCTGCGCCTCCACGATCCCCGACGGAGTCGAAGCGCTGATCCTGGACTTCGACGGCACCATCGCCGACACCACACCCGGCCACGAGCGGGCACTGCGGGCGGCCCTGCGCCCGCACGGTGTGGACCTGGACCCGCACTGGTACCGCCGCCACGTGGGCCTGTCCATCCACGATCTGTTGGCGGCGCTCCCGGGCGGGGGGCGCCTGCCGCACGAGGAGATCATCCAGCGCAGCCGCTCCCACCTGCTGGCCCACGTGCACACCATCACGCCCTTCGGTTGCGTGCTGGGCCTGCTGCGCGCCGCGCGCCGCGCCCGCCTGCCCTGCGCCGTGGCCTCCGGGGCCAGCCGCCTCCTGGTCGGGCCCGGTCTCGGGGCCCTGGGCCTGGGGCAGGAGTTCGCGACCGTCGTCACACGTGAGGACGCCCCGCACGGCAAACCCGCCCCCGACCTGTACCTGGCCGCCGCCCACCGACTCGGCGTCCACGCAAGCGCCTGCCTGGCCGTCGACGACGCTCCCGAGGGCATCGCCTCCGCCCGCGCCGCCGGTATGCGGGTGCTCACCGTCGTGGACGGTCATCTCGCCCCCACCGGAGCCCACGGCACGGGCAGCGTGTTCGGGGACACCAGCGGGGCGAAGCCGAGACGATCGGCCGGGTCCGCCTCATGACCGCCCGGGACCGGCGACGCCACGGAACCAGAACACCTGCGACAGGAGGGTGAACCGCATGGGCTCCCTGACAAGCGACCCCGCCTTTCTGGCGACGACCTTCGGGGTCATCGACTTCGAGACGACGACCCCCGCCGGTCATCCGGCCCAGCCCATCGAGGTCGCCGTGCTCGCGCTGCGTTACGAGCAGGAGGGCGGGTGGTTCGAGGCGGGCCGGACCACGTCCCTGATCCGCCCACCCGAGTTCGCGCCGGTGACGTCCGCCGACACCGCCCAGAGCGGGCTGAGCCCCGAACAGTTCACGACGGCCCCCGCCCCCTCCGAAGCGCTGGGCGCGTTGGATCGACGGTTCGCCGCGGACACCCGGTACCTCCTGGTCGCGCAGCACGCGGCCACCGAGGCCAACGTCATCCACCACCAGCGCGAGCACTGTCCGAAACTGGCGCGCATCGACTACCTGGACACCATTCCGCTGGCCAAGCGCCTCGTCCCGGGCCTGGAGAACTACAAGCTCGACACCCTGCTGGCCCACTTCTCGATCCCGCACCCGGCGGACCGACACCGGGCCTACGCCGATGTCGACGTCACCGCGCAGGTGTTCGTACGGCTCATCGACGCCGCCGACCGCGCGGGCGACCTCCATGACCTCGCCGCGCTGGTGAAGGTCGCCGGGCGCACGGCCAAAGCCAACCTGCCCACCCAGGAACACCTGTTCGACCTCTGACGGCCCGGTCAGCCGACGTCGGCCGGGCCCCGGATCGCTTGGGAGACGCGTTGCCCCACCAGTCGCTCCGCCGTCGTGAGCGGATACCAGGCGGCGCCCCTGACCTCCGAGCCCTGGATACGGCCCACGTCCACATGCGCCGGTGCGGTGAAGGAGTACCCGATGTCCAGGTGGAAGTGCGCGGGCTCGCCCTTCGCCGGGCGGGCCGGAACCGGTCCGTACTCGACGTAGACGGGGGCGTGGGAGGCCGGGACGATCTGACCGGGATCGACGTCGGCCTCCTCGACCAGCTCGCGCAGCGCCGCGTCGATCAGCGTGAGGTCGGTCGGCTCCAGGTGCCCGCCCGGCTGCAACAGGATCCCGTACGCGAGGTGGTCGACCAGTAGGACCTCCTCGCCGCGCACCAGCAGCGCACCGACGGTGACGTGCATCGGATAGGTGTGCCGAGAAGCGAAGTCAGCCCCCTCGACCAGCTGGCGTACCGGATCGGCCAGTGGCTCCGCCTCCTCCGGGTGACGGTTGAGGTAGTCGGCCACCACGGACCTGATCTGGGCGTCACCGACCGCCATGGCACACCCCCGCACCAACCGGGGAGCCAGGCTCCCCATGCCCCGATGACAGGCGGGTACCGATGAACAGCGACACGATCAGCTCCAGAACACACGGCGGTGAAGAGGTCCGTAGCCTACTGGCGGGACCCGGCCCGTGGAGGGCCAACGCGCCACTTCACCACCACCGGGACGGGCACGCGTACCCCTCGGATCCGCCCGACCGCGGAACGGGGTGCCCGCGATGACCACGGACGCCCTCACCGGCTGGGACGAGGAGGCCACCGCCGAGGCCTACGCCGCGTTCGCGCGGGACTGGCCCATGTACAGCGACACCAGCCGCGACCTCGCCCGCCGTGCCCGCCTCGCCGACGGTCGCCTGGTCGTGGACCTGTGCGGGGGTACCGGCGTGACCGCCCGGGCGGTCCTCGAGCAGGTCCCGGGCGACGCCAGGGTCATCTCCCTGGACAACGCCGCCGCCATGCAGCGCATCGGCCGACGCACCCTGGACGACGCACGCCTGACCTGGGTCACCGCACCCGCCGAGGCCCTGACCGAGCACGTCCCCGCGCACCGGGTCGACGCCGTGGTGTGCAACTCGGGCATCTGGAAGACGGACGTCCCGGCCGTGGCCGCGGCGGTCCGCCGGGTCCTTCGCCCCGGTGGCCGGTTCGTGTTCAACATCGGTGGCGGCTTCGCGGGCCTGACCGACCCGAACGATCGCGCCAGACCGTCGCTGGACTCGTTGATCCATGTGATCGCTGCCCGGGACCACGGCCACACCCCGCCACCGGCGACGACCAGCGGCCCGAAGCTGCCCCTGGTCACCGTCACCCGCCACCTGACCGAAGCGGGGCTCGCGCTGGTGGGTGCCGAGGTCAAGGAGCAGCACACCACCATGGCGGAGCGCAGGGCCTGGTTGTCCATCCCGGTGTTCGCCCGTCCCGCCGGTGTCTTCACCCACGAACAGAGGATGCGGATGCTGGAGGCGGCCTACGCCCGGACCAGCCCCGACGAGACGACCGTGACCCGCTGGCTCGTGGTCACCGCTCAGCTGGACCGGGATCGGCCATGACGTCCCCACGCGATCACCACCCTGGTGCGTCCGAACCTCCACGGTGGTGAACCCGCCCAGCGGCGGTCGGACACGGCGAAGGGCTTGTTCCGGAGAGATCCGGAACAAGCCCTTCGCTGGTCAAACGGTGTGGGCGACACAGAACTCGGATCCGTGACCCCCGCCGTTTCGAGGTAGCTCGGACGTAGCGGCCCCGCCAAGCGGTGCGGGTCGCTCCTCGGACCGGTGCACCCCGCCGGGGCCTACTCAGGGAGAGCGCCGAGCGCACCAAGGCCCCCGCCCGCCTGGGCGCCCGGGGGTGCGGGGCTCGGCCTTCGTCCTCGCCTCGTCACGGTGGCGAAGGCCGCGAAGCGGGCGCCGCGCCCCACGGTCCCGACGCCCACGGTCCCGACGCCCGCGCTCCCGACGCCCGGTGGCTCCGACTCGCCACGGGCGGGCGCGGGCCGAATCAGCACGCGCGTCCACAAAGTGTGGTGCCAGCCGGGGAACCCGGCCCCTGGGGCGTCGACATCGCGGCGCGAGGTGTCCCCCCGGCCAGGGCAGGCGCCACACGCTGCGAGAACGCGGCTGTGCCCCGCGAAGACGCGAGCCTCGTGGGCCGTGCGGGGGCGAACTCACACCCACACTTGACAGTCGCAATCCGAACATAGATGATTCAATACGAACATGTGACCCTGATCTCAGAGGTGTGCTCTATGACTCTCACGTCCCTCCCACCCGTCGCGGAGGCACTCGACGGAGCCGTCGATCTGCATTGCCACTCGGGACCGAATCCCTTCTCAAGGGAGTTCGATCACGTGGAGGCGGCTCGCGACGGAGAGCGCCTGAACATGCGGGGAATCCTGGTGAAGTCGCACCACCACAACACCGTCATGGACCTGCTCGCGATGCACCGCGAACTGGACGACGTCGCGACGCCGATCTTCGGTGGGATCGCTCTCAACGCCCAGGTGGGTGGACTCAACCCGTACGCGGTCGCGATGTCGCTGCAGATGGGTGGGCGCGCGGTGTGGTTCCCCACCTTCTCCAGCCGCTGCCACTGCGAGAACGAGCACCACGGCTTCCCCGAGTCCGACTACGACATCCCCAACCGGATCGTCGACGTGGTCGATGCCGAAGGACGTCTCGTCGACGCGGCCCACGAGGTCGTCGACCTGGTGGCGGAGGCGGACGTGCTCCTCTCGGCGGGCCATCTGGAACCGGCCCAGTCGGCCCAGCTCTTCGCCGCCGCCGCCGAGCGCGGAGTGCGACGCATGATCCTGAGCCACCCGAACTTCATCGTCGACGCCGATGTCGAGCGGTGCCGCCAGCTGGCCGACCTCGGCGGCTACATCGAGCACGAGGTCGGCATGTACGACCCCCAGGGCTTTCGCAAGTGGGACCCGGCACTGTTGGTCAAGTGGATCCGCGCCATCGGCCCCGACCACACGGTGCTTTCCTCGGACCTCGGACAACGAGGGCGCCCCATGCCCGTCGACGCCTTCATGCGCGTCGGTGAGGCCCTGCTCGATCAAGGCCTGTCGGTCGAGGAGCTTCGCCAGGTCACCTCGCACAACGCCGCCTTCCTGCTCGGTCTGGATGACGAACGGCCCGCTTCGGTCGAGGGGCGCTGAAGGATGGCCTACCTCGCGAGTGACCCACGCAGCCAACTGGCCGCTTCGAGCGGGCTCGACACCGACGCCGCGCACGAACCGCAGTACTTCGACTTCAGTGAGCTCGACCCCACCGCAACCACGGGGCGGGGCGGGCGTCTGTGGACGGTACGAGCCGCCAACGCCGCCGTCGTCTACGCCGAACACGCCGACGGAGACACCTTCGACCGCGAGGACGTCGACGAGACGATGCTGGTGGTCCTGCCGTCCACGGGCCGCCTCACGGTGCGCACGGCGGGGGAGACGGTCACCGTCCAACCGACGAGCGTCATCACGGTCCAGCCGGGCCCCTGGCGGTACGAGGTCGAGGGGGCGCTGCGGCTGCTGCGTCTGCACACGGTGGCCACATCGGACGTGCTGGACCAGGCGCTCAACGGCGAAGCCTATGCCGACGGCCTCGGACTCAGCATCCGTGCCGAGCCCTGGCCCGCACCTTCGGGCGACGCCGCGATCCGCGTCTACGACGCCATCGAGGACATCGCCCCGCAGGAAGGACGCCTGGGGCGCATCCTCCGTGGCCGTCACGCCATGGTGAACCTGCTGTACCCACGCGTCGGTCCTCGGGATCCACGCACTCTGTCCCCCCACACCCACGACGACTTCGAGCAGTTGAGCTTCGTCGACGCCGGTGAGTACGTCCATCACATCCGGCGTGCGTGGGGCAACGACCGCACCGCGTGGCGCTCGGACCAGCACCGTGAGATCGGTGGGCCGTCGTTGACCATCATCCCGCCGCCGCTGGTGCACACGAGCGAGGCGGTCGGGGCCGACGAGAACCGCATGGTCGACATCTTCGCCGGGCCGCGCGAGGACTTCTCGCGCCGTCCGGGCTGGGTGCTCAACGCCGGGGACTACCCGGTGCCGGAGGCACTCCGATGAGCCGCGTGAACGGATCCGAGGGCACGCAGTGGGCCGCCTGGGTCAAGCTCGACACCTGGGAGTCCACGGCCATCCTCGCCCACGCCGGTGTCGAGGTGATCGTCGTCGACGCCGAACACACGATGCTGGACATGTCGGCGATCGCCCGGCACATCGCCGTCGGCCAGGCACACGGCATGCGCGCGCTCGTGCGGGTTCCCGACCAGGGGCCGTCCTTCGTCCAACGGGTGCTCGACGCTGGCGCCGACGGGATCGTCGTTCCCCACGTCGATGGTCCCGAGGCCGCTGCCGAGGTCGTCTCCGCGACGCGATTCGCTCCTGGGGGGCGACGTGGCTCCGGTGCGACGTCGCGTGCCGGAGCGTGGGGGCAGGGCCCGCGAGCCGACTACCTGTCCCAGCCGGTCGAGGTCATCGCGCAGATCGAGTCACTGGCCGCGCTGGAGTCCGTCGAGGACATCGCCGCGGTCGACGGGATCACCGGGCTCCTCCTCGGGGCCGCGGACCTCAGGCTCGACGCCGGCCGTGCCATCGGCGACGCCGATCTCACCATCGTCACCGCCGCTCGCAGGCACGGGATCGCCGCAGGGGCGGCGGGAGGCCCCGATGGCGCCGCACGCGCCCGCGAACTGGCGTTGGACTTCTTCGTCGGTGCCGCCGACACGACACTGCTCGCCGAGGCCGCCGTGAGTGCCCTCAGGCGCATGCGGGCAACCGAGGACCACACGGGAAAGGCGTCGCTCCATGCTTGAGCCAGTCATGAACTTCGTCCATGTCAGCAAGCACTATCGCGGAGGAACAGTCGCGGTCGACGACTTCCACCTCGACGTCGCCGACGGTGAGTTCGTCTCCATCGTCGGACCGAGCGGATGCGGCAAGAGCACGCTGCTCAAGCTCATCATGGGCCTGGAACCTCTGACCGAGGGCAGCATCAGGTACCGCGCCGAAGCGCGCAACGAGTCGGCGATGACCGGCATGGTGTTCCAACAGCCGCTCCTGCTGCCCTGGAACACGGTCCTGGACAACGTGCTCGTCCCCTCGATCCTTCAGGGGCGCTCTCAGCGCAAACGCGACGAAGGCCGGGCGCGCGAGCTCCTGGAGATGCTCGGACTGTCGGACTTCGCCACCAGTCACCCGTACCAGCTGTCCGGTGGGATGCAACAACGTGTCGGGATCGCCCGTGCCCTCCTGCACGACCCGAGGATCCTGCTCATGGACGAACCGTTCGGCGCACTGGACGCGATGACGCGCGACCAGCTGACGATGGACCTGCTGGAGATCTGGGAGCGGGACCGCAAGACGGTCGTCTTCATCACCCACAGCATCTCCGAGGCGGTGCTCCTCTCCGATCGCGTCGTGGTGATGACCCCGCGTCCGGGCCGCGTCGGCGCGGTCATCGACATCGACCTACCGCGCCCGCGCACCCTCGACGTCGTGAGCACTGCCGAGTTCGGCGACTACACGCGTCGCATCAGAACCGTTCTTGACAGAGCCGAAGTGGTGAACAGCCCATGACCGCATCCAACTCCTCCTCGTCCAGGCAGACCCTGACAGTGGAACGCGAGGCCGGGAACACCGAGACACGTCGCAGGCTCTCCGACCTTCCAGGCTGGTTGCTGTCGAGCACCACAGTGCTCATCCTGCTGACCGTCTGGGAAGTGGTGGTCCGCACCTTCGACATCTCGGTGATCCTCTTCCCCGCGCCCACCCGGATCGTCCAGGCGCTGGTCGAGGGCTTCACCGACGGGCCGTTCCTGCGCCACACCTGGGTCACGCTGCAGGAGATCATCTACGGATTCGGCATCGCCGTCGTCTCCGGACTGCTCGTCGCGGTGTGGGTGAGCTCCTCGCGTCTGGCCGAGAAGATCGTGCTGCCGATCGTCGTGGTGCTGCAAACCGTGCCGAAGGTGGCCCTCGCGCCGTTGTTCCTCGTCTGGTTCGGCTTCGGTATGGAGTCGAAGATCCTCACGACGGCGTTGATCGCGTTCTTCCCGATCCTCGTCAACGCCACGCTCGGCTTCAACTCCACCAGCAGCGACCAGGTGAACATGATGCGTTCCTTCGGAGCGACGCGTCTGCAGGTTCTCACTCGGTTGCGTCTGCCGACGGCCATCCCCAGCATCGTCGCTGGTCTAGACGTGGCGGTCGTGCTCTCGGTCATCGGTGCCATCGTCGCGGAGTTCGTGGGTTCGCAGGCCGGGCTCGGCTACCTGATCATCGCCAGCAACACCTCGCTGGACGTGGCCACCATGTTCGCGGCTCTCGTCGTGCTTTCGACCATCGGTCTCGTGCTGCACTACGCGGTCGTCCTCGGCGGGCGGCGACTCGCCTTCTGGTCCGAAGAGAACCGCGCCCGCTCCGTTGCCAACTGACTCCCCTCAAACCGAAGGACAACCCATGCCCATGACACGTGTGTCTCGCAAGGTGCTGCAGGGCGGCGCCGTACTGATGATCACCTCCCTGCTCGCGGCCTGTGGCGGGTCGAGCGGCGACGGTGGCGACCAGCAGGTCTCCATGACGCTCGCGACCCCGACCTGGAACGCGGGAATCGCCTCGATCGCGGTGTCCCAGGAGATGGGCTACTTCGAGGACGAGGGCCTGGACGTCGAGATCATCCTGGCCGACTCCGCGACGACCCAGGTCCAGCAGATCGCGACCGGGCAGGTGGCGACCGGGGCCGTCAGCCCCGAACCGGTGATCCTGGGCCGTGAGCCCGGCAAGAACCTCGATCTGACCTACTTCATGTCCTACTACAAGGACAACATCTATGGTCTGAGAGTCCCCGCGGACAGCGACATCACGTCGATCGAGGACCTCGAGGGCAAGACGGTGGGCGCGATCAGCCTCGCGAGCGCCTCGGTCACGCAGGCCCAGGTCGGTCTGCGTGAGGCGGGGGTACCGGAGGACTCGGTGACCTTCGTCGCGATCGGGACGGGAGGCCAGCAGGCCACTGCCGTGGAGAACGGCCAGGTCGACGCGCTCGCCTTGCTGGACACGTCGTTCCAGGTCCTCGAGAACCAGGGGATCGAGCTGCGCGAGATCGAGGTCCCGGGTACCGACGAGCTCACGAGCGGCGGACTCGCGGCCCGGACCAGTGACCTGGAGGAGGACCGCGAGCTCTACGTCAAGCTCGGACGCGCGATCGCCAAGGGCGTGGTCTTCAGCGAGGCGAACCCCGAGGCCGCCATCGAGCTGCTCTTCGACGCCCACCCCGAGGCGCGCCCCTCGGGCCTCGAGGACGACGTCGCCGTCGCGTCGTCGGTCTCCGTCCTCGAAGCGCGACTGGCCAACCTCGGTGCCGAGGACGATCCGTACGGCGCCATCGATCAGCAGGCGCTACAGGCCAACGTGGACTTCCTGCTCGACGCGGGCGAGCTCACCGAGCCGGTGGACCCCGCCGACCTGTACGACGACTCGTTGATCCAGGACATCAACGACTTCGACCGTGCCGCCGTCCGTCAGGAAGCCGCCGACCATGCCTGATGACATGACCGTGATCGACCCCTCGGGGCTGAGCGCGCAGGAGAACTACCGGCTGCTCACGGGCTGCGTCGTTCCCCGCCCCATCGCGTGGGTGACTTCCGTGAGTCGTGACGGTGCGGCGAACCTGGCGCCGTTCAGCGCCTTCACGATGGTGTCCAACGATCCGCCCATGGTCGGAATCAACATCGGTCGGCGTGAGGGTGAGTTCAAGGACACGGCCCGCAACATCGCCGAGCGGGGCGAGTACGTCGTGAACATCCCTGGTTGGGAGCACTGGAGGGACGTCCACGAGTCGGGGGAGGTACATCCCCCCGGCGTCGACGAAGCCGAGATCCTCGGACTCGGGACCGAGCCGAGCGACGTGGTGAGCGTGCCCCGGCTGGCCACGGCTCGGGTGAGTCTGGAGTGTCGGCTCGCGCGCGTGGTGGAGTTCGGTCGGGCCGGCGCGCAGTTCACAGTGGGTGAGGTCGTGCGGTTCCATGTGCTCTCGTCGGCGTTGGACGGCCTCAAGATCGACACCGCGATGATCGATCCGGCGTCGCGCCTGGCTGGTCCGACCTACGGACGGCTCGGGAACGTCGAACGCTTCGGTCACGCGCCGAGGGGCCCGGGTCAGGGGGAGTCGTTGGCGGAACGCACCTGACGGGTCAGTCCTCGGCACCGAGCGACTGGGAGATCGTGGTCGCGGCGTTCCGGAGCGCCGCGAGTTCGACGCTCTCGGCGTGTACGTCGAGCACGTCGCGGGTGCTCAGGAGCGCGAGGGAGGCCGCGAGGCCGTGCTCGTCCCACACGGGAGTGGCGAGCACGGCAATGCCCCGGGTGCTGACCTGCGCGGCGTAACCACGCTCGGAGGTCTCGCGCACCAGGCGCTCGATCCGCTCACGCTCCCCGGACGGGAGCTGCCGCGAGGCCCGCGCCACGCTGGGGGAGTCGGCCATGAAGGTGTGGAAGATGCCGGTCTGCGCGGCGGCGGTCGACAGCTGCATGCCCACCCGCACGGAGACGACGATCTCGCGGCGCGGAGGTTCCTCGACGTGAGCCACGACCGGTGACGAAGAGCCCCAGAGCGACAGGACCGCCGTGATCTCGGTGTCGCGAGCCAGGGTCTGCATGGGGTCCACGGCCAGGCGCAGGATGTCGCGTCGGCCGAGAGCGAAGGCGCCGAGTTGCACGAGCGCCGGCCCCGGAACATACGTGCGGTCATCGCGGAGGTCGAGCACGTTGGCGTTGACCAGGGACGTCAGATAGCGGTAGGTCGTCGTGCGATTGAGTCCGATGAGGTCGGCGGCTTCGGTCGAAGTCACCGATTCACGATGCGGACCGAACAGTGCGAGGATCATGCCCACGCGGTCTACAGCTTGGATGTCCACTCCGGCGCCCCTTGACGTGATGTGTTCCAGTTGTTCACATGGCGACCACATCGTACCCCGCCAGCGGGCACCCCAAAGAACTGCTGGCGACGCCCAGCCCCTCGGAACCAGGCCTGGGAACCCAGTGGAGTCGGCGGGGAGCCGACCATCCGGGGCGGGGGCGGCCCTGACCAGGAGAGCCTTGGTTGGTGGCGAGGCACAGGCACTCGCAGCCGGTCGTCCCGGCGGCATTCACGGAGAACGACGCCAGTGTCCGCGGTGCGATCGAAGCCGCGGTGTCCGGTGTGGCTCACGCACCGACCGGCCGGTGACCCTTCCGTGCCCGCGTGGGCGGCGTCCCTCCGGTGGGGGCGGTCCGGGGATCCCTCAGACCGTCGCCCGGACGATCTCCACGGTACGGGCCAGGTGGGGCTCGGAACGGTCGGCGCGGTGGGCGACGGCGAGTTCCACGTGCGCGTCGGCCCCGGTGAGTGGCCGGTAGGCGACGCCGTGGAGTTCCAGCGCAGTGACGGGTTCGGGCACAACCGCCACACCGAGACCCCCGGCCACCAGAGTGACCAGAGTCGAGGTCTCGCCGACCTCATGGCGGATGCGTGGCTCGACGCCCGCGTCGCGGAGCAGGCCCAGGACGATGTCGTACATCACCGACCGGCGGTCGGCGGAGTGCACGATGAGATCCTCGCTGGCGAGGTCCTCGGCACGCAGACGTCTGCGCTGGGCGAGGCGGTGGTTCACCGGCAGGGCGACGACCAGCCGGTCCCGACGCAGTGTGTGCACGATGATGGAGCGATCGGCCACCGGGGGACGCAACAACGCGACGTCGATCGTTCCCTTGCGCAGTGCCTCGACCTGGTCGGGGCCCAGCATGTCACCCCGGAAGGAGAAGTCGACCCCCGGGAGTTCGACCGAAAGCCGGCGGGAGAGCGTCGGCAGGAGGCTGTACGTCGCCGATCCCACACATCCGAGCGCGAGGTGGCCCACAGAGCCGGAGGCGATGAGGCGGACGTGGTGGGCTGCCTTCTCGACGTCGGCGAGGATCCCGCGCGCCAGATCCAGGTAGACCCGACCGGCCTCCGTGAGGTCGACGCGACGTGTCGTGCGGTACAGCAGTTCGACACCGAGTTCCGCCTCGAGTTGGCGGATCTGCTGGGAGAGCGGCGGCTGGGCCATGTGAAGCCGCTCGGCGGCCCGACCGAAGTGGCGTTCCTCCGCCACCGCCACGAAGTACCTGAGATGACGCAGATCCATATCTGGTCCATATCAATAGCCTTGGATATGAGTACTTCAGGATATCGCGCTCAGGGATTAGCGTCGTTGGCATGAGTTCATTCCTGTACGCCGCGACACGGACGCCGTTCGGTCGCTTCAACGGCGCGCTGGCCGGCGTCCGCCCTGACGACCTGGCCGCGGCCGCGATCACCTCGACGCTCGCCAAGGTGCCCGGGTTCGACCGGGCCGCGATCGACGATGTGGTCTGGGGCAACGCCAACGGAGCCGGAGAGGAGAACCGCAACGTCGGCCGCATGGCCGCGCTGCTCGCCGGACTGCCGGTCAGTGTCCCGGGCACCACGGTCAACAGACTGTGCGGTTCCGGCCTCGACGCGGCGATGACGGCCAGCCGGACGATCGAGTCCGGCGACGCCGAGGTCGTGCTGACCGGTGGTGTGGAGTCGATGACGCGGGCGCCGTGGGTGCTGCCCAAATCGGCGAGGCCGTTCCCGGTCGGCGACGTCACCGCGGTGTCGACCACGCTCGGTTGGCGTCTGGTCAACCCGCGCATGCCCAAGGAGTGGACGGTCGGCCTCGGTGAGGCCAACGAACTACTCCAGGAGCGCTTCGGGATCTCCCGCGAGCGTCAGGACCGGTTCGCCGCACGCTCTCACGGACTCGCCCACCAGGCCTGGGAATCAGGCTTCTACGACGACCTGGTGGCACCGGTGGGAGGGGCCGACCTGGTTCGCGACGAAGGCATCCGAGCCGAATCCACACCGGAAGTACTGGCCACACTCAAGCCGGTGTTCCGTTCACCGGAGCAGGGCGGCACCATCACCGCGGGGAACGCCAGTCCCCTCAACGACGGCGCGTCCGCGGTGCTGTTGGGAAGTGAGAGGGCCGCGGACACGATCGGGGCCGACCCGATCGCCCGCATCGCTGGCCGGGGCGTGATGGCGCTGGAGCCGCAGGACTTCGGCTACGCCCCGGTCGAGGCTGCCAACCGCGCCTTGGCCCGAGCCGGGATCGGCTGGGACCAGGTGGGCGCGGTCGAACTCAACGAAGCCTTCGCCGTGCAGGCGCTGGCCTGCCTCGATGCCTGGGGGATCGATCCCGCCATTGTCAACCAGAAGGGCGGGGCCATCGCGATCGGACACCCGCTGGGCGCTTCCGGTGGTCGTATCCTCGCCACCCTGGCCAAGGTGCTGCGCGAGTCGGGGCAGCGCTACGGAGTCGCCGCGTTGTGCGTCGGGGTCGGCCAGGGGCTGGCCGTCGTGCTGGAGAACTGCGATGTCACGGAGCGGGTCCGATGAGCCGCGCGGAAGTCGCTGAGAGCGCCGACGCCGCCGTGGCCGGGGTCGAGGACGGGGCCACCGTCCTCGTCGGCGGCTTCGGTCTGGCGGGTATGCCGTTCGATCTGATCGAGGCGCTCATCCGCCAGGGAGCCAAGGACCTCACGATCGTGTCCAACAACGCCGGCAACGGCGAGGTCGGGCTCGCCGCGCTGCTCGCGGCGGGCCGGGTGCGCAAGGTGGTCTGTTCCTTTCCCCGGCAGGCCGACTCCTGGGTCTTCGATCGTCTCTACCGTTCGGGGGGGATCGAACTCGAAGTGGTGCCGCAGGGCAACCTCGCCGAGCGGATGCGCGCGGCGGGTGCGGGCATCGGCGCCTTCTACTGCCCGACGGCGATCGGTACACCTCTGGCCGAGGGCAGGGAGGAACGTGAGATCGACGGTCGCAGATACCTGTTGGAGTACCCGATCAAGGGCGACTACGCCCTGATCGGCGCGCACAGGGCGGACACGTTGGGCAACCTCACCTACCGCAAGACCGCACGTAACTTCGGGCCGGTCATGGCCACTGCGGCGACGACGACCGTCGTTCAGGTCGATCAGATCGTCGAGCCCGGAGAACTCGTCCCCGAGGCCGTCGTGACCCCGTCCATCTACGTCGACCGGATCGTCCAGGTGGAGTCCCGTCGCTACACCGTCCAGGGGGCACGATGACCCACTCGAGCAACCCGCACGCCGGAGCGCCGATGAAAGCCGACCACCGCTTGTCGATGGACGAGTTGGCCGCCGTCGTCGCCGCAGACATCCCGGCCGGAGCCTTCGTCAACCTCGGGATCGGGCAGCCCACCAGGATCGCCGACCACCTGCCAGCCAGCTCAGGGGTGGTGCTCCACACCGAGAACGGCATGCTCAACATGGGGCCCAGGGCCGAGGGCGACGCCGTTGACCCTGACCTGACCAACGCGGGCAAGGTCCCGGTGACCGAGCTTCCCGGATCGGCGTACTTCCACCAGGCCGACTCCTTCGCCATGATGCGCGGCGGGCACCTGGACGTCTGTGTCCTCGGCGCCTACCAGGTGGGGTTCCAGGGCGACCTCGCCAACTGGCACACGGGCGAACCCGACGCCATTCCCGCTGTCGGCGGTGCCATGGACCTCGCCATCGGTGCCAAGGACGTCCACGTGATGATGCCCCTGTTCACCCGCTCGGCTGAACCGAAACTCGTACCGCACTGCACGTATCCGCTCACCGGGGTCGGGTGTGTCAGTCGCGTCTACACGGACCACGGCGTCTTCGAGGTCGGTGCCGAGGGCGTACGGATCCGGGAGACGTACGGTGTCGGCGCCCACGAACTGGCAGGACGACTCGGCATCACGAACTCCGGCACCGTGCCCAACGGCTGAGAGGGCCCGCACCGTCGCCCAGCTGTGGTCCCCTGACGCCGGACAGTCCGGTGAGGAAGGCGACGGAGTCATCGCGAGGGACCGTTCCCGGGTACGGCGCACACACCGGGGCGGGATCTCGCGTCCGTGTGGCCGTTCCGCCCGTGACCTGCCGACGTGAACCCTGCTGACCCCGTCTCCTGGGCCCTCGGCGCGTCGATCCCCGCCGACGTGTTCGTGTCACCGGTGGGGTGGGCGACGGTGCGCCCCACCCCACCGCCCCGGTTCTGTCAGTCGTCTTCGGGCTCGGGCTCCTCGGGTGTGAGGTAGTTGCCGATGAACCCCAGGACACCGAAGGCCGCCGCCGCGCCGATGCTCGGCACGAACAGCAGGTCGGAGGCTCCGGTCACCCAGTCCGGACGTTGGGTGAGGACTCCGGCCATCTGTCCCAGGACCAGGAGCGCTCCGAGCGCAAGACAACAGACGAGGCCGATCTTGAACAGCGCGCGGACCACGGTGAAGGCCCGGGGCTTGAGAGCGAGCACGGTCATACCCCCAGGATCGGAAGGATGCTCCAACCGATCAGACAGCCGATCAGGAAGATCGGGATCATGTAGTAGACGATGAGAGCCACTGGTAGAGGCCGTCTTTGGTGACGGTGACGCGGCCCAGGTAGGTGCAGCAGGTCAGGGTGGGGATGGGGCCCATGGTGAACCAGTGGACTTTGTCGCTGATCACCGAGCGCAGGCCCCGTGCGGTCAGCTCGTCTTGGAATTGCCGTAGCTGTTCGATCACATCCATGGGTCCACGGTGTCTTTGAGCAGTTCGTTTTCACAGCAACCAATAGCTAACTGGAAAGTTATGGTCCCTCGTGCAATTTCGTGGATAGCCTCGGACCGCGTCTGATGACGAGTTCACGTCGCTGCTGTCCAAGCTCCGCGAATTGTCTGGTTTGAGTCAGGGTGAGTTGGCTGACCGAGTTGGTTCCTCGGCTGCCTCGGTGTCCCGATGGGAGAACGGCGTCGTCACCCCCAAACGCGCGAAGGTTGAGCTCGATAGAGAACTCAAGGCGGGGAACCGTTTGGTGCGTGTGTGGGAACCAGTGGCTACCGGCTTGCTGGTTCCGCCCTGGATGCGAACCAAAGGTGCCCTTGAAGAGAAGGCGGTGGAAATCGACACGGTGACGGTGTCCAACCTCGTGCCGGGACTACCCCAGTCCCTGATGTACGCACGGATGGTCTTCCGCGCCGGTAACCCCAGTGCCTCCAATGACCAGGTGGAGCATTTCGCCCAACTCCGAGTCGCACGCTACGAGGTGCTGACCCGCAAGAACGACCCGTCCATCACGGCGGTGTTCCCCATGTCGGCTCTCACCTGCTTGCCTGACCACGTGCGCATCGATCAGGTCAAGACGATCCTGCGGAGCATGGAGCGTGAGCGGCTGGCGGCCCACCTCATTCCCGATGGAACCCCGATTCTGTTGGTCGCTTCTTCCATCCAGGTCCACCGGTTGGCCGATGGTACGGCGGTAGCGGCGTCCGACTACGCTCGGGGCAACCTGTTGATGGAACAACCCGAGGACACTGCGGCGGTGGTGTCTGCCGTGAGGAACCTGATCGGACTGTGCTCCCTACTCGGGGCAACGTCCGCACTGCTAGGAAGGCTGCTGTGATGTGGCACAAGTCCAGCTACAGCTCCGACGCCGCCCACTGCGTGGAGGCCAGTGAGGGACCACAGACCCTGGTTCGCGACAGACAGAACAGGCAAGCGGCCACACTGGTCTTCCCGGCTGCTGAGTGGGCCGCTCTCGTGGCTTGCGAAGGAAACGACCTCTCGAACTGACACCATTCCCCGGTCGCGTCGGCCCACTGCTCTCCCCTCGGGTAGTGGGCCGCACCATGTCTGCCACCCTCACCCGCGGCTCGGCAATCGTCGTCTGAGGGGTGCCCTCGACGATGAGCCCCCCCGAACCGTGGTCTCCGCTCACCCCGGCCCGCCAGCACAGAGCGGGTGCGGACGGTGGATGGTGTCTCCGAGCCCTCACCCGAGGGTCCCGTGGAGGGAACCTCGGGTGAGGAGGGCTTTGGGAGACCTTCGCATCCCCCCAGGGCCGCCGTGACCAGACCGAACGCCAGTACCGTGTTCGCGACCAGCCCGAGGGCGAGCGGTCCGATCCTGTCGAGGACGCGCCCGGCGGTGTTCGCCACCAGAGGACCGGCGACCCCGAAGGCTGCAGGATCACACCCAGTGAAGCCGCCCCTCTCGCAACGTGCCCTGTGCGTCAACCGTGGCTCCGGCGGCGTTGACCTGTGGTCAGACCAGAGTGACCACGACCTTTCCAACGCCGGTCGCGGCCAGCTCGTGCGCCTTCGCGATGGATTCGAGGGGCAGGACCTGGTCGACACGGGGAACGTACAGGCCGCGTCGGCCGAGGTCGGCCGCGTGTTCGAGGAGAGCGGAGTCGTTCACGGCGTCCACCGCGCGGGCGCCCAGACGCGCGGCTCCCTGCTTGTCGATGACGGTCACCACACGGGAGGCGTCGCCGACGATGGTCACCAGGTCCGGCAGGGAAGCGGAGGGAGCCGAGTGCAGGGCCGCGTGGATCCCCTCGGGTGCCAGCGCGGCGATGCGTTCGGCCAATCCGGGCCCGTAGGTCGTCGCCACGGCTCCGAGGTCGGTGAGGTGGTGGTGGTTCTCGGGTCGGGCAGTGCCGACAACCCGTGCTCCGGCGGCCAGGGCAAAGGCGGCCGCCGCACTTCCCACAGCGCCCGAGGCGCCCTCGATCAGCAGGGTCCGGCCGGTGAGGTCCCCGAGAGCGTTGATCACCCCCGCCGCGGTGGCGGATGCGAGCCCCGCGGCGGCGGCCTGCTCGATGGACCAATCGGAAGGGACGGCGGTCCATGCCGTCAGCACTGCGAACTCCGCCGTGGTGTCGCTCACGCCTCCGAGACCGAAGACGAGGTCACCGACACGGGCGTCGGAGACCCCTTCTCCGACTTCGTCGATGACTCCGACGGCGTCGCGTCCGGGCACCGCGGGCAGCTCGATGGGGAGCGCCTCCCGCAGGGCGCCGGCGCGCAACAGGTAGTCGATGGGGTTCACGCTCACCGCCCGCACTCTGATCCGAACGGCGTTGGCCCCGGCGTGGGGTTCGGCGGCTTCCTCGACGATCAGCACGTCGGGGTCTCCGTACTTATGGAAACGTGCGGCCCGCATCGGATCTCCCGTCTCGTCGCGCAAGGCTTTTCCTTGCCACGGAAAGGAACAGTATGCAGGAATGCTTGCCGCCGCAAGTTTCGCTAGGATGGAGGCATGGGTGAAGAGGAACGACTGTCCGCTCAGCAGGACCGCACGTGGTCCCTGCTCATCGGGGTCATGATGTGGTTGCCGACCGAGTTGGACGCCTACCTGGAGCGTGTCGCGGGACTCAGCCACGCGGAGTACCAGGTCCTGCGTTGGCTGTCGCTCACCGAAGACCGGGAAGTTCACATGACCCGCCTGGCGGCCACCGCCAGCGTCACCCCGTCCCACCTGTCGCGGATCGTGGCCCGGCTCCAGAAGAGAGGGTGGATCACCCGCAGCAGCGATCCCGCCGACGCCCGCAGGACGCTTGCCCGCCTGACCGATGCGGGTGCCGATGTCGTGGCCGCTACGGAGCCGGGATACGCCTCCCAGGTGCGCGACCACCTCTTCGCACACCTGACCACCGAACAGTCCGAACAGCTGGAGGACATCACCGAGGCGGTACTGACCCCGCTGAGGGCGGACTGTGTGGAGCTCCTGCCTCCACGCGCATCCCGGTAGGCCCCCTCACCCGTCCTCCCTACGCTGAGGCGCTTCCTGAGCCAGGCCGCCGAGCAGGCGGGGGAGTCGCACGTCGGGCCCTCCCGGATCCGTTCGTGAGGTGGTTGGCTCGGCGACCTGGGCGCGCAGCCCCTGATTCTCTTCTTCCAGGCTCTCGCTGGCGGGTGTGGCGGAGCCGGGGCGGGGCGCGCGGACCTGGTGAGCGCGCTGGCCTGTAGGGAGCGTGCGTCGTCGTTCTCGCGGATCCAGTTGCGCGGGGTCTCGCGATTGATGCTGAGTTCATCGGCGATGTGAGCGATCGTCACCTGGATCACCCGACACGACCGCTTCTCTCGGCACCGCTCACTCGTGGCCCCCGAACTCAAGGGGAAGTTCTCCGCCTCGGCCCGGGCCTGGAGCACCGCGCTATCTTGCGTCGGGTCGGCCCTTTCGAAGCCGGGCCGAGCCAACGGGTGGGCCGGATCGGGGTACTCAGCCAGGCTGCCCGATGGAAGGGCCACACAGAGTGCGCGCCCAGCGCTCGTCGATGTTGGGGAGACCGAGGGCGATGACCACGTTGTCGAGCATGCCGGCGCCGAACCACTCACGTATGGCCGCCTCGTCAGGGCCCAACAACTCTCGAACCAGCTCCACCTGTCTGGCGTAGCACTGGTGTACCGCGTCGCCGACAAGCGGCTCGGCTGCGGCGCAGTTGGCTTGTATGAGAAACATCAGCGTCGCGGTCCTCGATGAGCGCGCTGTAGGCGCTCCTCGCCGCGCGCAGGGCTTCCGCGGGTGATCTGGGTGAGGTCGGCGCCTCGGCCGTGTGTCTCACCAGAGTGTCCGTCATCACATCGGAGACGAAGTGGACGGCACCAGCGAAGAGCGCCTTCTTGTTGGCGAACAGACGCTACACGTAGGGCCGGGAAATGCCAGCGCTCTCGGCGATCTCATGAGTCGTGGTTCCGTTGAAGCCCTTGCGGGCAAAGCAGGTGACCGCTGCCTCCAGGACTTCCCGCCTTCGTTCGTCACTTTCCCTCTGGTACTGGGTGCGGGCATGGGAATCAGCCAACCACGGTCCACCACAGACCACAGTGCGGGTGGTCCGCGCCGTGGCCGCGTCGTTCAGTCGCCGAAGTTCGCTGTCAGGTCCGCCCCGACGGGATTCTCGTCCTCGGGCGTGAGTGCCTCGATGGCGAGGCGGTCACCATCAGGCGGAGCCGGTCCACACGATCGCCGATCACCTCGGCGAACAGGGCGGACGTCTCTAGCACTCAGGTGTTTATCAACGCTACCCAAACTCGTCTTGCCTAGGGTATCGTTGCTAACCATGAGCGAGAACGGGACTGCAGAAGCGATCGACGGCGACGTCCGCACCCGACTGATGCGCGCCGCGGAGCTTCTGCTGGCCTCGTCTGCCGATGGTCGGATTTCCACGCGTGAGATCTGCTCACGAGCGGGCGTCACGGCCCCGACCCTCTACCACCACTTCAAGGACAAGGACGCGTTACTGGACGCGGTGGTGTTGGAAGGCTTCAACACCTACCTCGCGCGAAAGCGCGCCGTCGCGTGGAGCGGCGACGTGTTCGAGGATTTCCGCGCGGGTTGGGACATGCACGTGTCCTTCGCCTGTGAGCACCCCGCCCACTACCGGTTGATGTTCGGCAACCCACAGGCGGACCAGACCACTCCTGCCGCCGTGGTGGCGCGGGACGAAGTCGCTCGCCAGGTCGCCGCCTGGGGGGCCGACGGACACCTGAAGGTGCCGGTCGAGGTAGCGACACAGACCATGTCCGCAGCCGCGGTCGGCGTAGCCCTTCATCTCGTCGCCCAGCGGGCCGACAGCACGCACCCGATCTCGACGAACGTGCGCGACACCATCGCCCAGGCGCTGTTCCACAACGAGGGCGACGACGCAGCGGTCGGAGTCTCCCGGCCCGCGCGTCTGCTCCTGGACGCATTGCCGCCAGGTCCCCTGGAGCCCTTGCGTCCAACGGAGGTCGCTCTGCTGCGCGAATGGCTGGAGTCCCTCGCTGACCAGTCCGGATGACAAGTCGTAAGGAGAAAACCATGACCGAGCGAACTGAAGGCGGGGAATCGCGGACCAATGAGGGCGAGCAGGCGATCGTCACGGGGGGCACCCGCGGCATCGGGGAAGCCATCGTCCGTAGCCTCGCAGCCCAGGGGATGAGCGTGGTCATGGTCGGCCGGAGCGACACAGCGCTACGGGAGGCTGCCGACCGCGTCCGCTCGCGGGTTCAGGGTGCCGAGCTGCGGCTTGAGCGCGCCGACCTGTCCTTGGTGGGGGACGTCCGCGCACTGGCCGACCGGCTCGCCGAGACCACGTCTCCCAGCGTGGTGATCAACAACGCAGCGGTCACCGCGGACATCCGCGCCCGCACCGAGGAGGGCAACCAGCTCACCCTCGCCACCAACCATCTGGCGCCCTACGTGCTGATGCGCACCCTCGCCGAGGCGGCCACCGGGCGCCCCGCCCGGTTCGTGGTGGTCGGAGCAAGTCCCAGTGTGCTGAGGCGTTTCCCAGTGGATCTGGACGACCTCCACGCGCAGGGAGCCCGCGTGCTCAGCCGCTTTCCCAGTCTGCGGCCCTTCGCCGCCTATGCGCGCACCAAGAACATGAACACGATGTTCGTCTACAGCCTGGCACGCCGACTGGTGGACACCGGCATTACCGTCAACGGGGCCCACCCCGGGATCATCGCCCGGACCGGCCTGTCCCGCGACGCACGCGGATTGGAGAAGGTCCTGACCACGATGGTGCAGCTCAACCCATTCCGAAAGATGCCAGAGCAGGGAGCCGACAACCCCGTGTGGGTGGCGACCGATCCTGGCCTCGACGGCGTGAACGGCCGCTTCTTCGTGGACCGCAAGGACGTCGTGACCCCAGACCACACGCTCTCCCCTGAACGCTGCGAGGCCCTCTGGGAGCGGAGCGCGGAACTCGTCGGCATGGCGCCCTAGGCCCAGGAGGAGTCCCCGGCTCGACCAGGCGAACCGCTTCATCGATGGGCGGCCACCCTCGAAGGCCGACAGGACCGGCTGTTCGGCAGGGCACCGATCCTGGAAGGGCACTACCGTGGAAACGACGGAAGCGGGCTCCCGAGGGAACCCGCTTCCGCTTGATGTGGGCGATACAGGACTCGAACCTGTGACCCCTACCGTGTCGAGGTAGTGCTCTAGCCAACTGAGCTAATCGCCCTTATGGAAATGTGGTGCGCATGGAGCCGGAGACGGGAATCGAACCCGTGTGCAGGGATTTGCAGTCCCTTGCCTCAACCACTCGGCCACTCCGGCATACAAGCACGGGGGAGCCGCGTGGCACCCATGCGTGCCTTACTCCGAGCGGACGACGGGATTCGAACCCGCGACCCTCACCTTGGCAAGGTGATGCTCTACCAGCTGAGCCACGTCCGCGTGTGTACGGGGTGTTGCCCCGAACCCGATTCGATTGTGCCACCCGGGGAAGCACAAGGCGAATCGTCTCGAGCGGACGACGGGATTCGAACCCGCGACCCTCACCTTGGCAAGGTGATGCTCTACCAGCTGAGCCACGTCCGCGCGGCGAGTGCGGTTGCGGGCCTCCGGAGCTTCCCGGTGCCGCGTCCCTCGCTGCGTTTAGAACTCTAGCGGAAGTTTCGGGGAAGTGCGAAATCGGTTCCGCGCAGGGGCTTTCGCGCCCTGCCCGTGGCAGGCCGGGCCGGCCCGCCGCGGTGGCAGGAGCTACTTCTCCACGTGGGCGGGTGAGGACGGCATGTCGGGGCGCGGCGGGGCGGAGAGGTACTGGCCGACCCGCTCGATCACCTTGTTCATCTCGTAGGCGATGAGCCCCACGTCGCTGTCGGCGTCCGACATCAGGGCCATGCACGCGCCCTCGCCCGCGGCGGCCACGAAGAGGAAGGCCCGGTCCATCTCGATGATGCTCTGACGGATGTTCCCCGCGGAGAACTGCTTGCTGGCTCCCCCCGCGAGGCTGTGCAGACCGGAGGCGATCGCGGAGAGGTGTTCGGCGGCGGGCCGGTCGAGTCCGCTGGAGGTGGCCATGAGGAGGCCGTCAGTGGACAGCACGATGGCGTGTTGGGTGCCCGAGGCGCGGGTGAGGAGGTCGTCCAGCAGCCAGCTGAGTTCGCCGCGGGCGGTGCTCGGTGGGGTCATGTCTCTCTTCGCTGTGTCTGGTGCGGTCGTGGGCGAGGGGCACGCGCGTGCTGCGGGAGGCTCTGCGTGTACCGGCAGGGGGTGCGGCTGGGGGCGGCTGCCACCGGTCCCGCATAAGCGTTGCCCAGATGATAGTCATTCGTAACTTATCTGTCCGGCACGAGCCATCGTTTCAGGGTGGGCCGCTCCACGGGAGAAGCCACTCTGACCAGCGCCGACACCATGTGAAAACCCGTTGACTTACCGGACCGGAGGCCGGTGCCGGACAAGGGCCTTGCCAAGGTGGCGCCCCGGCGGGTAGGGCCGACAGTGTGATCACCAGGCGGGACGGACCGCGGAGGTGACAGGATTCGGGGTGTCACCGGCCCGACCAGGGGCCCAGAGAACGTGGGGGTTGGAAATGAGGGTGTGGATCGCGGGAGCCGGTCACGGCCGGGGTGCCGTGCTGGAGGAGAAGGACGCGCGGATCCCCGTGGCCGACCACGGGATCACCGTCGGCGACGGCGTCTTCGAGACGGTGCGCGCGCAGGACGGCCGTCCGTTCGCGCTCACCCGCCACCTGAAGCGGCTGGCGCGTTCCGCCCGTGGGCTTGGCATGGACGAGCCGGACCTGGAGCTGATCGCCGACGGCGTCGCCCAGGCGGTGGCGGCCAACCCGGAGATCACCGACGCCCGCGTGCGCATCACGGTCACGGACGGGGCCGGGCCGCTGGGTTCGGACCGGGGCCAGGGCGAGCAGACCGCCATCGTGGCCCTGGGTCCCTTCCCGGGTATCGCCCCCTCGACGGACGTGGCCCTGGCGCCCTGGCCCCGCAACGAGTTCGGCGCGCTGGCCGGGCTGAAGACGACCTCCTACGCCGACAATGTGCGCGCGCTCGCGTACGCGCGGCAAAGGGGCGCGAGCGAGGCGGTCTTCCGCAACATCTCGGGGAACCTGTGCGAGGGCACCGGCAGCAACGTCTTCGTGGTGCTCGACGGAAGGCTGGTCACCCCGCCGCTCTCGGCCGGTCCGCTGGCGGGCATCACCCGCGAACTGGTCCTGGAGTGGTTCGGCGGCGAGGAGGAGGACGTTCCCATGGGGCGACTCCCCGAGATCACCGAGGCCTTCCTGACCTCCACGGGCCGTGACGTCCAGGCGATCCTCAACATCGACGACCAGAAGGTGTCGACGGAGCCGGGCCCGGTCACGCGGAAGGCGATGGCCGTGTTCGCGGAGCGCTCCGCGGCCGACATCGACCCGTGACGGACGCCGCGCCGCGGTGAGGCGCGTGTGGACGCGAAACAGGGGACGGCGCCCCGGCGCCGTCCCCTTTGCGTTCCTGACCCCCGTGTACCTAGGAGTGGAGGTGCTGCTGGATCTCCTCGTCGAGGTCCACGAACTGGCCCTCCTGGCCGGCCGGGACGATCTCGTAGGTGCGGTGGAGGAACTCCGCCAGCGGTGAGACCTGGGTGTCGAACTCGGCCTGGCCGAAGGGCGAGGAGAGCGCGATGCTGACCGAGCGGTCGCCGCTCTCGTCCTTGGAGGGCCACACGCGGACGTCGCCCTCGCCGACGGGGCGGACGATGCCCACGGTGAGGAGCTCGCGCGCGAAGATCCACTCGACGGGGTTGTCCTCGCCGGTGTGGAACGCGACGCGGATCGCGTACGGGTCGTCAGCGCTGTAGTCGAGTCGCGCGACCAGGGGAACCGCGGTGCGCTCCGGGACCACGAGTCGCAGGCCCAGCTCGGCGGTGGCAGTGGTGTCGCTACTGTTCATGTTCGCCAAACCTTTTCTCGTCCGGCCCAGAGTCCTGGGGCGCGGGCCGGTTGCCGCCTCACTCGCTCCTACGCGGCTGTCCGCGGACTATGACGTGAGTACGGGAACTTTCTTGGTCGGTGGGACCGGAGATCTCGCTGCCCGCCCTGCGGGGCCAGCGCGCCGCTTGGCGGCACCACGATCCTTCGTCACTGTAATGACCAGGGGAAACCAAAGATTTCCCCATGTTGAGTGGCCCGTGTCACGCGGAGGTCGATCCGCGGTCGCCACGGGAGGGTTCACGGGGGCGGGAACTCCTACTCATTGCGGGGATCATGGCTGATGGGGGAGCCTCGTGGGAACCCGTTGACCAGCATATGTGACCTCGATCACGCAGCTATGCGCCCGCTGGGCGGGTTTGCGTGCGTCGAACACTCCGGAACATGCGCTAGAGTTTTTCTTGTCAGGCCGACGAGGCCGGACGGGGCAGCAACCCGGGGCGATTAGCTCAGTTGGCTAGAGCGCATCGTTCACACCGATGAGGTCACTGGTTCGAGTCCAGTATCGCCCACAGTAAAGAGGGGCTCGGTTCGTATCGCACGAACCGGGCCCCTCTTTTTTTGTTTTGGTCGGGTCAAGCTCGGGCAACGTGCGCGTATGCGTCCCCGTGCGGGTTTCGGAGCTGGTGAGGACCGGGAAAGGTGCCCACCCATTCGGGAGGTCAGTCCGGGGGAGCGGTGCGTCCACGGCGCGCGGCCCTGGCGGCCCTGCGCTCGCGGCGGCGCTCCAGGAGCTGGTCCTTGGTCCTCAACGCCCACTTCTCACCCCTGCGGGCCCACACGCGAGCGGGCCTCAGCAGCCGGTGCGCCCAGTGGAACTCGGTGCTGATGATGAGGAGTCCGAGGAGGATCGAGGCGATCCCCGGTCCGGGGACGACCAACATGACGACCCCGGCCAGGATGACCACGGTGCCCACCGTGCCGACCAGGAGGCGCCACGGCACGTGCAGGGCCGGGTGGGTGTGCATGCGTCTGCGGAACAGGCGGAGCCGTGCGCGCAGGCGCCTCCACCGTCGTACACGGGCATGGTGAGTGGGGGATGTCTCCGGGGCCGGTGGCCCGTTGGGTGGGCTCGGTGACATGCGCTCACAGTATTCGGTCGATGCGACTGGTGCTTTCGGGTCGGGCTGGGTTCGCTGGATCGGATGTCTGCTGATTCTCACCGATCTCACGGGTCGGATCAATGGTTCCTCCCAGGACAGTGGAGAAACCTCGGAAAACGTGATGATCCATGACAGAACCTTCCTATGTGCGCGGGTTCCTCCTCGTCAGAGGGTGGGAGGGCCGCCTCGTCGCTTCTTCGACAGGGACGGCCGGGGCGGCCGAATTCCACGACCGAATCACCACTGTTCTCCCTTGTGTGGACTTTCCCGCGGCCGCGTCGGAGTGGCCGGGCGCCTGTGGACAACCAGAAGCACCCTCCTTCCGGAGCCGATAGCATCGGGGGTGCGAAACACCCGGCCCCGCGCACGCTCGCGGGGCGGTTCGTGTCCACCACATCGACGTACATCCCTAGGAGTCACCGTGTCCGCCGCGTCTGAGCTGCACATCACCCTCGCCGGAACCCCGCGTGCGGTGGCGGCCACGACCCCCGCGGGCCAGGCGCTGGAGGCGGACGGCAGGACCGTGATCGCCGCCCTGGTCAACGGTGAGCCCCGCGACCTGGCCTGGGAGCTCTCCGACGGCGACGCCGTCGAGCCGATCGCGATCGACTCCGAGGAGGGGCGGGCGATCCTGCGCCACTCCACCGCGCACGTCCTCGCCCAGGCCGTCCAGGAGCTCTTCCCCGAGGCCAAGCTGGGCATCGGCCCGCCCGTCGACAACGGCTTCTACTACGACTTCGACGTCGCCGAGCCCTTCACTCCCGCCGATCTCAAGGGCATCGAGAAGAAGATGCAGCAGATCATCAAGCAGGGGCAGCGCTTCGACCGCCGCGCCGTCTCCGACGACGACGCCCGCGCCGAGCTGGCCACCGAGCCCTACAAGCTGGAGCTGATCGGCCTCAAGGGCGGCGCGGCCGAGGCGGCCGAGGGCGCCTCCGCCGAGGTCGGCGCCGGTGAGCTCACCATCTACGACAACGTCCACCCGCGCACCGGCGAGCTGTGCTGGAAGGACCTGTGCCGTGGGCCGCACATCCCCACCACCAAGGTGATTCCGGCGTTCAAGCTCATGCGCACCGCCGCCGCCTACTGGCGCGGCAAGGAGACCAACCCGCAGCTCCAGCGCGTCTACGGCACCGCCTGGGAGACCAAGGACAGGCTCAAGGAGTACCTGGCCTTCCTTGAGGAGGCCGAGAAGCGCGACCACCGCAAGCTCGGCTCCGAGCTCGACCTCTTCTCCATCCCGGACGAGATCGGTTCCGGCCTGGCCGTCTTCCACCCCCGGGGCGGCATCATCCGCCGCGTGATGGAGGACTACTCCCGCAAGCGGCACGAGGAGAGCGGGTACGAGTTCGTCTACTCGCCGCACGCCACCAAGAGCGCCCTGTTCGAGAAGTCGGGGCACCTGGACTGGTACGCGGACGGCATGTACCCCCCCATGCAGCTCGACGGCGGTCAGGACTACTACCTGAAGCCGATGAACTGCCCGATGCACAACCTGATCTTCGACGCCCGTGGGCGCTCCTACCGTGAGCTGCCGCTGCGCATGTTCGAGTTCGGCACCGTGTACCGGTACGAGAAGTCCGGCGTGGTGCACGGCCTGACCCGCGCCCGCGGGTTCACCCAGGACGACGCCCACATCTACTGCACCCGCGAGCAGATGGCCGACGAGCTCGACTCGCTGCTCACCTTCGTGCTGGAGCTGCTGCGCGACTACGGCCTGGAGGACTTCTACCTGGAGCTGTCCACCAAGGACCCGGAGAAGTACGTCGGTGACGACGCCAGCTGGGAGGAGGCCACCGACACCCTGCGCCGGGCCGCCGAGAAGCAGGGCCTCGAACTGGTCCTGGACCCGGGCGGCGCCGCCTTCTACGGCCCGAAGATCTCCGTGCAGGCCAAGGACGCCATCGGTCGGACCTGGCAGATGTCCACCATCCAGCTGGACTTCAACCTGCCCGAGCGCTTCGACCTGGAGTACACCGCCGCCGACGGCACCCGTCAGCGACCGGTGATGATCCACCGTGCCCTGTTCGGTTCCATCGAGCGGTTCTTCGCCGTCCTGCTGGAGCACTACGCCGGGGCGTTCCCGGCGTGGCTCGCCCCGGTGCAGGCGGTGGGCATCCCCATCGCCGACGAGCACGTCCCCTACCTCCAGGAGGTCGCCGCCAAGCTGCGCGCCGAGGGGATCCGGGTCGAGGTCGACTCCAGCGACGACCGGATGCAGAAGAAGATCCGCAACGCGCAGAAGCAGAAGGTCCCCTTCATGCTGCTGGCCGGTGACGAGGACATCAGCAAGGAGGCGGTCTCCTTCCGTTACCGCGACGGCTCCCAGAACAACGGTGTGCCCGTGGACGAGGCCGTGGCCGAGATCATCGCCGCCGTCCGCGAGCGCCGCCCCTAGGGGCGGCGGAGCGCCGCCGCAGGGCGCGCGTACGCCGAGGACGAGAGGAGCGCCCGTCCCCCGTGTGGGGGCGGGCGCTCCGTCGTGGCGGGGAGGGGCCGGTCAGCCGCGCTCACGCGGGCTCTTCGGGTCCTGGTCGTCCTTGAAGAGGTCCTCACGGGAGATCTGCGCGGTGGCGTTGGGGTCCTGGGTGGTCTCCTCCTCGTCGTCGCGGAACAGGTCCGCGCGCGAGATGCGGTGCGTGGCGTTGGGGTCGCTCATGGGGTACTGCTCCTTGTGCGTTGGGGTACGCCGGATTTTATCGGCCCCCTGCGACAGGGGCGCACGCTCGGGGTCGTCGCTCAGGGCCGTGACCGGGTCGGTGGTGTGGTTCAGGACCCGGCGGTGTCGTGCGCCCAGGCGCGGGCGGGCACCCGGCTGACCAGTTCGATCAGGTAGTCGGCCGCCGCCAGGGCGCGGTCGGGGTCCAGTCGTAGGGTCGCCCAGGTGAGGACGTGGCCGCCGGTGAAGCGCACCGGGAAGGAACGGGAACGGGAGTCCGAGAGCAGCCAGGAGGCGGTGTCGTGGTCCAGGACCGCTTCGGTGAAGCGGTCGTCGGAGCCGACGGTGTGGAAGGCCTCGGCGAACGAGCGGCGAACCTCCCCGGGCCCTCCGCTGGCGTCGAGGGAGACGGTGCGCGCCAGGTCGCGTCGGCGGATCTCCAGGTCGGATCCGGGTCCCGGGGTGTGCACGGCCACGACGCGGTGGGTGCGCCGTGGGCGCCCCACGCCGCGTCGCGCGTTCGGGTCGGAGTGGGTGAGCTCGAACATGGTGACCAGGTGCGCGCCGCGTCGGCCGGTGAGCACGTGCCGCACACGTGGGTCCGGGCCGTGCAGGGCGATGGGAAGGGTGGCCTCCTCCAGGGGGCGCGGGTGGTGTTCGGTGTAGTGCCATCCGTGTCCACGCGCCCAGCTCTGGAGCTCGGTGACCCGTTCCTTGCGAAAGTGCGCGGCGACCGTGATCGCCCCGGCCGACACCACGACGGCTACCAGGGCGATCAGGGACAGTGCGCCTTCCATCCGGTGTCTCCTCCGGTGGGGAACGGTGAAGCGGCCGGGGACCCGTGGCGGGCCCGCCGTGGCGGGCCGGGTCTCGGTGAGCCCGAAGAACAGGGGGCTCGCACCGGCCGTGTGACTCCATTCTGTGCTGCCTGACGGCCCTTGTCACCCCTTGGGCCGGTTACTCCGATGCGCTCGGGTGTGTGTACGCTCCGTGATCAGGGGCCCGTTTCCGGCTTCTCGCGACCGTGGGCGCAGCCCCTGGGTCCCGAGTCGGGATCAGCCGCCCGGAGAACGGAAGCACTGCCCGGTACGGGTTCCGGGGTGTGGCTTCGTGGGGCTCCGGGGTGCGCTTTGTCCCCTGGCGCGAGCCCCCCGCCCGTTCGGTGGCGCGGGGGAGGATGTCCGGAAGTGGCCAGCCGAGTCCTCGGAGGACCGGGTTCGGGAGTCGGCCGCCACCGACCTCATGTGCACCGTGTGTAGTCAACGGAGAACTCCGCGTCCGCCACGCTGTAGCAGACCCCGACCGGCGGGGCACCGTCCACTTCGTCGACGTAACCGTTCTCGCGCACGACGAGGAGCCCGGTGTCCGGCGCTCCGCCGAACCCCACGGAGAAGCGGACACCGGCCTCGTCGGCCTCCTCCACGGGGAAGTGACTGGGGGAGTGGTCCCCCTCCTCCGTGAGGACGGTGAACTGTTCCTTGGCGAACCCGTACTCGTACGAGGGATCCGGGTCGCCGTGGAACTCCCCCTGGAAGACCAGGGTCCCGTCCGGGGACCGTTCCGGGGCGAAGACGCTGATGGTGGCGCCGTCGCGGCCGGGGGCGCCCATGGTGAACTCGGCCCGTGCCTCCCGCGCCTGGGAGCCGTCTCCTCGTCTCTCGGTCCCCACCTCGTTGCGTCGTCCCGCGTTGACCGCCGTCTCGGTGGCCTCGGGAGGCGGCCAGCGCCCGGTCCGGGCCGTCACGTCGCCCTGTCGGGCATCACCCTCGTTCACGCCGGACATCCCGATCCGGTCGGGGGACTCTCCGGTGCCGCCGTGCCGTACGCCCACGACCGTGCCCGCCGTGACGACGGTGGCCACCGCCAGGACGGCCGCTCCTCGCCGAAGGAGACGCCGGTGCCGGGAGGCTCCGCTGACTGCGGCCGAGGACCACTCCTCGCGCACGATGCGGGTGGCCACGACACCGGTGTCCGGCACTCCGCGGCCGTTCCCCAGGACACCGAGGATCTCGTGCGGGGCGGGCCGGTACCCCGGGAGGGGGCTCAGGGACGCGTGCACCAGCGAGACCAGTTCCCGGGGCACGCCGTCCAGGTCGGCCTCACCTCGCATCACGCGGCGGACGACGGCCGCGGGGTCCCCCCGCCCGAAGGGGTTGCGCCCGGTCGCGCCGTAGGCGGTCAGCTGTCCCCAGGAGAACACGTCCGAGGCGGCCGTCGCGGGGGCTCCTCGAAAGCGTTCCGGGGCGATCCAGCCCGGGGTGCCCATCACACCGCCGGTGTGCGCGGTGCCGTCCAGCGTCCCGGCGATGCCGAAGTCCAGGACCCTCGGGCCGTCGGGGGAGAGGATCACGTTGCTCGGTTTGAGGTCGCGGTGGATGACCCCGGCAGCGTGGATGTCGGCCAGGGCCGCCGCCATCCCCGCCGCGAGTCCGGTCAGGGTGCCACCGCGCAGCGGGCCGCCCCTCTCCACCTGATCCTTGAGCGTGGGCCCGTCCACGTAAGCGGTGGCGAGCCAGGGCACCTCCGCATGGGGTGCGGCTCCCGCGAAGCGAGGGACGAACGGGCTGCGTACCCGGCTCAGGGCGTCGACCTCCCTGGCGAACCGGGAACGGAACTCGGGTTCGTCCGCCAGTTCGGGGTGCACGGCCTTGACCGCGACGGGAGGGCCGATCCAGGGGCGCGCGAGGTAGACGGTGCCCATCCCCCCGGCGCCCAGCCGCCCGACCAGTCGGTGCGGTCCCAGCCGGGCCGGGTCGTGGGCGCTGAGAGGGCGCACGACCGGGACCGTGCCGCGCCTACCCATGCCGCTCCTCCCGTTCGGGGAGACGGTGGTGGGACCAGGGCACCTGGCTGGCGCCGACGATCCGGTTCCGGGCCGGATCGGTCGAGGTCCGCGCGGACGGCTCGGAGGGCAGGAGGCCGTCGGAGTGGGGAGCGGGTGTCACTGTGTCGAAACCTCGGGGGTAGGGGTCCGAAAGCGAGCCTCATTCTCCCAGTGACCGGTCGGTCACACGCGAGGGGCTCCAGCACGGTTGACGCGCCGGAGCCCCGAAAAGTTCGGCCCTCCACGGCGGGAGGGCGGTGGCCCCCGGGGCGTCGTTTCCTCCGGACGGCGCCCCGGGACCGCGAAGACTAGGCGGGCAGGCCGAGCTCGCGGGCGATCAGCATCTTCTGCACCTCGCTGGTGCCCTCACCGATCTCCAGGATCTTGGCGTCCCGGTAGAAGCGGCCCACGGCGTAGTCGTTCATGAAGCCGTAGCCGCCGAACACCTGCGTGGCGTCGCGGGCGTTGTCCATCGCCGCGTTGGAGGCGATCAGTTTGGCGATGGCCGCCTCCTTCTTGAACGGCTCACCGGCCAGCATCCGGGAGGCCGCGTCGTAGTAGGCCAGGCGGGCGCCGTACGCGCGGGCCTCCATCTCGGCGATCTTGAACTGGATCGCCTGGTAGCGGCCGATGCTGTTCCCGAAGGCCTGCCGCTGGTGGGCGTAGCGCACGCTCTCGTCCACACAGCCCTGCGCCAGCCCCACCGAGAGCGCCGCGATCGCGATGCGGCCCTCGTCCAGGATGCGCAGGAACTGGGCGTAGCCCCGGCCGCGCTCACCGACCAGGTTGGCCTCGGGCACCCGGCAGTCCTCGAAGACCAGCTCGTTGGTGTCCGAGGCGTTCCAGCCGACCTTGGAGTACTTCTGGCCGACGGAGAAGCCGGGCGTGCCGCTGGGAACGAGGATCGACGAGATCTCCGGGCGCCCGTCCTCACGCCTGCCGGTCACGGCGGTCACGGTGACCAGGGCGGTGATGTCGGTACCCGAGTTGGTGATGAACGACTTGGTCCCGTTGATCACCCACTGGCCGTCCTCCAGCCGTGCGGTGGTCCTCGTCGCTCCGGCGTCGGAACCACCGTCGGGCTCGGTCAGTCCGAAGGCGCCGAGGGCCTCGCCCGAGGTCAGCCTGGGCAGGTAGGTCTTCTTCTGCTCCTCGGTGCCGAAGCGGTGGATCGGCATCGCGCCCAGGGACACACCGGCCTCGAGGGTGATGGCCACGGAGGAGTCCACCCGCGCCAGCTCCTCCAGGGCCAGACACAGGGCGAAGTAGTCGCCGCCCATGCCGCCGTGCTCCTCGGGGAACGGCAGCCCGAACAGGCCCATCTGACCCATCTTGGCGACGATGTCGTACGGGAAGGCGCCCCGCTCGTAGAAGTCGCCGATCACCGGCGCGACCTCGGTCTGGGCGAAGGTCTCCACGGCGGCCCGGAGGTCGGCGTGCTCGGTCGAGAGTTCGTGGCGGTTCATCGCTGCTCCTGGGAAAGGGTGGCGGCCGGGTCCTCGGCCGACGCGGAGAGGGGTTCGACGGTGACCAGGACCGCGTCCATGGGCACCGACACCCCGGGGCGGACCGCCACGGTGGCGACGGTCCCGTCAACGGGTGAGGGCACGGAGTGCTCCATCTTCATCGCCTCGACCACGGCGAGGGTGGTCCCGGCGCAGACCTCCTGGCCCACCGTGACCGGGACGTCGAGCACGGTGCCCGGCATGGGGCTGCGCACGGTGCCGTCGGCGGCGGCGTCGTCCTCGCGCAGGGCGGCGGCCACCGGTTCCTCGTGCAGGCTCCACGCCGCGCCGCCGAGCCCCAGCCAGCGGTGGTCCGTTCCGGGCTCGTCGGCACGGGCGTAGGTGAGGGTGCCGCTGGAGTCGGTGACGGTGAGCCGGGTCCCGTCGGCGGAGCGGTGGCCCCTGAGGGCGACGGGGGCGTGGTCCTCCAGCTGGACCAGGTAGTGCCCGGCCGCCCCGTCGCGCCGCACCCGCACCACGGCGGCCCCGTGCCCGGGCGCGCGCAGCCGCCACGGGGTCCAGGCGGGACCGCCCATGCGCCAGCCGTCCGGGACGGCGAAGCGGTCGGGGTCCGGCGGGCCCTCCAGGTCCAGTTGGTGGTCCAGGGCGGCCGCCGCGTACACGGCGGGAAGCAGGTCGGGGGCGCCCTCGGGCGGGTCGGTGGCGATGAGGTCGGTGCTCAGGTCCGCGGCGACCACGCGGGGGTGGCGCAGCAGCCGTCGCAGGTAGGCGGTGTTGGTCACGCAGCCGAGGAGCGTGTGGGCGGCCAGCGCGGTGTCCATCCGCCGCAGGGCCTCGGCGCGGTCCGCGCCCCAGGTGATGACCTTGGCCAGCATGGGGTCGAAGTCCGAGGTCACCGCCCCGCCCTGGGCGATCCCCGAGTCCACTCGCACGTGGGGCCCGGAGGGCTCCTCCAGGAGGAGGATCGGCCCGCCTGAGGGCAGGAAGCCCCGGTCGGCGTCCTCGGCGTACACGCGGGACTCGATCGCGTGCCCGATCCAGGAGACGTCCTCCTGGGCGAAGGGCAGCGCGTCCCCGTAGGCGACGCGGACCTGGAGCTCCACCAGATCGACGCCGCGTTCACCGCGCAGGGCCACGACCTCCTCGGTGACCGGGTGCTCGACCTGGAGGCGCGTGTTCATCTCCAGGAACGAGTAGGACAGTTCGCCGCCGGGGCCGGTCTCGGCGATGAACTCCACCGTGCCCGCGCCCACGTAGCCGCAGGAGCGGGCGGCGGCCACCGCGGCCTCGCCCATGGCGGCGCGTTGGGCTTCGCTGAGCAGCGGGGAGGGGGCCTCCTCCACCACCTTCTGGTGGCGGCGCTGGAGGCTGCACTCGCGTTCGCCCAGGTGGAGGACGTTGCCGTGGCCGTCGGCCAGGACCTGCACCTCGATGTGGCGCGGCCGCTGGACCAGCTTCTCCACCAGCAGGGTCGAGTCGCCGAAGGAGGCCAGCGCCTCGCGGCGGGCGGCGGCGGCGTCGGCGACCAGGGTGTCGGGCGAGCGCACCTCCCGCATGCCCTTGCCGCCGCCCCCGGCGGAGGGCTTGATCAGCAGCGGGTAGCCGGTCTCCTCGGCGGCGCGCAGCAGGGCGTCGTCGTCCATCGGCTGACCGGGCTTCTCGGTGAATCCGCCCAGTACCGGCACGCCGGCGGCGGCCACGGTGTCCTTGGCGCGGATCTTGTCGCCCATGGCCTCGATCGCCGAGGCGGGCGGGCCCACGAAGACCAGCCCGGCGTCCACGCAGGCGCGGGCGAACCCGGCGTTCTCGGACAGGAAACCGTACCCGGGGTGCACCCCGGTGGCCCCGCAGTCCAGGGCCAGGGCGACGATTCCGTCGGCGTCCAGGTAGTGGTCGACCCGCAGCGCCACGTCGGCGGCGAGGGTGTGCGGCGCCCCGGAGTCGGCGTCGGTGTACACGGCGGCCGGGCTGACGCCCATGCGGCGCAGGGTGCGGATGACGCGCAGCGCGATCTCGCCCCGGTTGGCGACCAGGACGCGCGTGACACTCCCGCGCGACGCGGCGGTCTGTGGTGTGGTGGTCAAGGGTTCCTCACATCCGGAAGACGCCGTAGCCGACCGGCTCCAGGGGCGCGTGGCGGGCGGCGGACAGGGCCATGGCGAGCACGTCGCGGGTGTCGGCGGGGTCGATGACCCCGTCGTCCCACAGGCGCGCGGTGGAGTAGTACGGGCTGCCCTGCTCCTCGTACTGGTCGCGGATGGGCGCCTTGAAGGCCTCCTCGTCCTCGGCCGACCACTCCTCGCCGCGCGCCGTCATCTGGTCGCGGCGAACGGTGGACAGCACGGAGGCGGCCTGTTCCCCGCCCATCACGGAGATGCGGGCGTTGGGCCACATCCACAGGAAGCGGGGCGAGTACGCGCGACCGCACATGGAGTAGTTGCCCGCGCCGAAGGACCCGCCGATCACCACGGTGAACTTGGGGACGCGGGCGCAGGCCACGGCGGTGACCATCTTGGCGCCGTGCTTGGCGATGCCGCCCGCCTCGTAGTCGCGGCCGACCATGAACCCGGAGATGTTCTGGAGGAAGACCAGCGGGATGGAACGCCGGTCGCACAGCTCGATGAAGTGCGCGCCCTTGAGAGCGGACTCGGCGAACAGGATGCCGTTGTTGGCGACGATCCCCACCGGGTGCCCGTTGACGTGCGCGAACCCGGTGACCAGGGTGGTGCCGTACTCGGACTTGAACTCGGTGAACTCGCTGCCGTCCACGACGCGGCCGATGACCTCGCGCACGTCGTAGGGGGTGCGGGTGTCGGCGGGGACCACACCGTAGAGCTCCTCGGGGTCCAGCGCCGGAGGGCGGGGCTCGCGGGTCTCCCAGGCCGGGGGGTCCAGCGGGCCCAGGGTGTCGACGATCCGCCGCACCTTGGTGAGGGCGTCGGCGTCGTCGTCGGCGAGGTGGTCGGTGACCCCGGAGACCCGCGAGTGCAGGTCGCCGCCGCCCAGCTCCTCGGCGGTGACGACCTCGCCGGTGGCCGCCTTCACCAGGGGCGGGCCACCGAGGAAGATGGTGCCCTGCTCGCGGACGATCACCGCCTCGTCGCTCATCGCCGGGACGTACGCGCCGCCCGCCGTGCACGAGCCCAGGACCGCCGCGATCTGCGGGATGCCCGCCCGGGACATGGTGGCCTGGTTGTAGAAGATGCGGCCGAAGTGCTCGCGGTCGGGGAAGACGTCGTCCTGCATGGGCAGGAACGCGCCACCGGAGTCGGCCAGGTACACGCAGGGGAGGCGGTTGTGCAGCGCCACCTCCTGGGCGCGCAGGTGCTTCTTGACCGTCATCGGGTAGTAGCTGCCGCCCTTGACGGTGGCGTCGTTGGCCACCACCACGGTGGCCCGCCCGGCCACGCGGCCGATCCCGGCGATCATCCCGGCCCCGGGGGCGTCCTGGCCGTCCCTTCCGTAGAGGCCGTGGGCGGCCAGCGGTGCGATCTCCAGGAAGGGGGAACCCGGGTCGAGGAGGAGGTCGACCCGGTCGCGGGGGAGGAGCTTGCCGCGTTCGACGTGGCGCGCTCTGGTCTTCTCGGGGCCGCCGAGGGCCGCGGTCGCGATCCGCTCCCGCAGCTCCAGCGAGAGCGCGCGGTTCGCGGCGTCGTTGGCGGCGAACGCGGGACCGGCGGTGTCTACCGCCGAACCGAGCACAGGTGCCCTGCTCATGGTGTCCTCTCGTGGAGGGATGTTAATGCTCACTAACAGAGGTGATGTTAGTAACTACTAACATGGGTGTCCAGGGTCCGGGTGGCGCGGACCACGCGGACGGGCGGCGAGAGGCGGACGGATGGCGACGGCACCCCAGGGTCAGCGGCCCACGGGCGAGCGGAGAACGGCGATCCTGGGGGCGGCGGCCCGGCTCTTCGCCGCGCACGGCTACCGGGGCGTGACCATCGACGACCTCGGGCGCGCCGTGGGCACCACGGGGCCCGCCCTCTACCGGCACTTCCCCGGCAAGGAGGCGCTGCTCGGCGAGGTCCTCGTGGACATCAGCGAACGCCTCGCCAGCCGGGGACGCGAGCTCGTCACCGGCGCGGACGGCCCCGAGGAGGCCCTGGAGGCCCTGCTGCGCGGACACATCGAGTTCTCCCTCGGGGAACCCGACCTCATCACCGTGCACGACCGCGAACTGGTCAACCTCACCGACGACGACCGCCGCCGGGTCCGCCGCCTCCAGCGCGGCTACGTGGAGGAGTGGGTGACCGTCCTCGCCGAACTCCGCCCCGGGTCCCCGCGCGCCGACCTGCGAGCCTCGGTGCACGCCGCGTTCGGTCTGCTCAACTCCACCCCGCACAGCCGGGGCCCGCTGTCCCGGGGCGCGATGTCCGCCCTGCTGCTGAGGATGGGGTCCGCCGCCCTGCTCGCCGAGGACACCGCGCCAAAGCCGAGTTGATATCCGCAGGTACTTGGCTTGACCCTCACGTGGGTAGGCCCGCGCACGAGTCTCCCGGACCCGACATCCGGGACGCGCGCGTCCACTTCCACAAGGGGGATCGTTCATGGTCGACAAGCGACCGGAGTCCGAGCGCACCACCACCAACGCGGGAATCCCCGCACCCAGCGACGAACACTCACTGACCGTGGGCAGCGACGGCCCCATCGTCCTCCACGACGCCTACCTCGTCGAGAAGATGGCCCACTTCAACCGTGAGCGAGTGCCCGAACGGGTGGTGCACGCCAAGGGCAGCGGCGCCTACGGCACGTTCCAGGTGACCAACGACGTCAGCGAGTACACCCGTGCCGACCTCTTCCAGCCGGGGCGCCGGACCCCGATGCTCGCCCGCTTCTCCACGGTGGCAGGGGAGATGGGCAGCCCCGACACCTGGCGCGACCCGCGCGGGTTCGCGCTCAAGTTCTACACGCGCGAGGGCAACTTCGACATGGTCGGCAACAACACGCCGGTCTTCTTCGTGCGGGACCCCCAGAAGTTCCAGGACTTCATCCGCTCCCAGAAGCGCGACCCCCGCACGGGCCTGCGCGACAACACCATGCAGTGGGACTTCTGGTCGCTGTCGCCGGAGACCTCGCACCAGGTGACCTGGCTGATGGGCGACCGGGGCGTCCCGAGGACCTGGCGCAACATGGACGGGTTCAGCTCGCACACCTACCAGTGGATCAACGCCAAGGGGCAGCGGTTCTGGGTCAAGTACCACTTCCGCACCGACCAGGGCAACGACTTCCTCACCCAGGAGGAGTCGGACCGCATGGCCGGTGAGGACGCCGACCACCACCGCCGCGACCTGTTCGAGGCGATCGAACGCGGCGACCACCCGTCGTGGACGCTGAGCATGCAGATCATGCCCATCGACGAGGCGGCGGGCTACCGGTACAACCCCTTCGACCTCACCAAGGTCTGGCCCAAGGGTGACTACCCGCTGATCGAGGTCGGGCGGATGACCCTGGACCGCAACCCGGACAACCACTTCATCCACATCGAACAGGCCGCCTTCGAACCGTCCAACATGGTGCCGGGCACCGGCGCCTCACCGGACAAGATGCTGCTGGGCCGCATGTTCTCCTACCCCGACACCCACCGCTACCGGATCGGGGTCAACTACGACGAGCTCCCGCCCAACCGTCCCCACGCGCCGGTGCGCTCCTACGGCAAGGACGGGGCGATGCGCCACTACGCCCCGGACACCGGGCAGGTCTACCACCCCAACTCCTACGGCGGTCCCGACGCCGCCCGCCAGGAGGGCGTGGAGGAGGCCGGGTGGAAGGTGGAGGCCTCCGAACTCCTGCGGGAGGCCTACCGGCTGCGCGAGGACGACGACAACGTCTCCCAGCCGCGCGCGCTGATCCGCCACGTCATGGACGACGCCGCCCGTGACCGACTGGTCTCCAACATCGTGGGCCACGTGAGCGCGGTCACCGACGAGGGGATCCTCCAGCGCGCCCTGAAGTACTGGAGCGACATCGATCCCGGGATCGGCGCCCGTGTGGCCGAGGGGGTCAACCGGAGCTGAACCCTCGGGTCCCGGACGGCAGTCGGAAGGGGGCGGGTGGCCACGATCACCCGCCCCCTCACGTTGGATCCGGTCCTACCTGAGGCCGACGCCGCCCACGGCGTCCTCCACCGGCTGGGCAACGTCACCGGTGGCCGGGGCCTCGGCCGGGAGCTGGCCGGTGACCTCGTCGGTGGCGACCGGGGCCTCCTCCGCGCTGACGGGAAGGTTCTCGGCGGCGACCGGAAGCTCGAGTGCGGCCAGGGCCGCGGTCGGGTCCTCCAGCTCCATGAGTGCCTGGAGCGACTTCAGGGAGTCGGCGTCGCCGAGCAGAGCGACGGCCTCCTCGTTGGCCAGGATCTCCTGGACCTGGGGGTTCGCGAGCAGGGCCTCGGCCTCGGGCGAGAGGTTCTCGGCGGAGCCGGTGGCCTCCTCCGCGGGCTGGGCGACCTCACCTGCAGGCTGGGCGACCTCACCCACCGGCTGGGCGACCTCGTCCTTCGGGTCGGCCTGGGCCGCTCCGACGCCGGCGAAGGTCATTCCCCCGGCCAGTACAGCGGCGGTGGTGATCCTGGTGAAGGCACGCATTGAGTTCTTGCCCCTCTCTGTGACACGGGTCAGCACGTTCCGTAAGTGCATGACCACACATAGTTATCCAGTCTCGGGTGTGGGACACCAATGGCGGGTCTGGCCGCCGTGAAGTCCCCGTATGTCTTTCGGGCCGTGTGCCAATGGCGGACAAAGTCCCCGGAACGGCTCGTGTGGGAGTGAGGGGAATCCGCCCCTGCGCCCGTACATTCGGCAGCGGTGAAGTGGGTACGCCCGCGATCGACGGCCCACAGACGCGTCAGGCGTCCCGCCCCCGACCCGAAGAAGGAGCGGTGTACCTATGTCTCGGCCTCGAATCGTGGTGGTCGGCTCGGGTTTCGGTGGATTCCACACCATCCGTCACCTGGAGCGGCACATTCCCGCAGGAGCGGCGGACATCGCGCTCGTGGCACCACACGACTACATGCTCTACAGCCCGCTGCTGCCGCAGGTGGCCTCCGGCCTGCTCACCCCGCAGTCGGTCGTCATGTCGGTGCACCGGCTCACCAAGCAGACCCGGCTCGTCCCCGGCCACGCCGTCGGGGTGGACACTCGCCACCGCACGGTGGTGGTGCGCAGGCCCACCGGTGAACTCGCACCCTGCCGTTACGACCGGCTCGTCCTCGCCCCGGGCTCCATGACCCGGGAGTTCGACATCCCAGGGCTCACCGAGCACGCCTACGGCGCCAAGACCCTCGCTGAGGCGGTGCTGCTGCGGGACCACGTCCTCTCCCAGCTGGAGCTGGCCAACGACTCGCGCGACCCGGTCGAACGGGAGGAGCGCTGCCGGTTCGTCGTGGTCGGCGGCGGCTACACCGGGGTGGAGACCGCGGCCTCGCTCATGCGACTCTGCCAGGAGGCCGCCCAGCGCTACCCAGAACTCCGCTCGGTCATCCGCTGGCACCTCGTCGACATCGCCCCGAAGGTCCTTCCCCAGCTCGGCGACCGGCTCGGCCGCAAGGCCGTCGACCTGCTCCGCAACCTCGGGATCGAGGTGAAGATGAAGGTCAGCGTCCGCGAGGTGACCGCCGACAAGGTGGTGCTCACCGACGGCAGGGCGCTCCCTTGCCGCACCCTGATCTGGACGGCGGGCATCACGCCCAGCCCGCTGATGGAGACCCTCGGCAAGCCGACCCAGGCCGGGCGCCTGGAGGTCGGCACCGACCTGGCCGTGCCAGGGCAGCCCGACGTGTTCGCGATCGGTGACGCCGCCGCGGTGCCCAACCTCTCGCACACCGACAGCGCCTACTGCCCGCCCACCGCCCAGTACGCCAGCCGGCAGGCCTCCACGGCCGCCGAGAACGTGGTGAACTCGGTGCTCGGGCGGCCGCTGAAGGAGTTCCGCCACCACGACATGGGCCTGGTCGTGGACCTGAGCGGGCGCGACGCGCTGGCCCGGATCATGCAGTTCGACCTCAGCGGCCTGCCCGCGCTGGCGGCCACGCGCGGCTACCACGTGGCCTCGGTCCCGTCCGGGACCGCACGGGCCCGGATCGTCGCGAACTGGGGCATCCGCGCCTTCCTCGGCAGTGAGGTGTCCCGGATGGGGTTCGCCGACGACGGCCGACCGTCGTCGTTCGTGGCCAACGAGGCCGTCGACTACCTGGACTCGGGAACGTCCCGATCCGAGGGCGCCCGCCTGCTCGACAACGAACGGGAACGCTACGGCGAGGACTGATCCGCGTCGCCCCCGTCGGGGGAGGGGGCGCGGGTCCGGCGCCAACGGCGGACGACCACGAGGGCGGTGGCGCCCGCGAGGACCACGACCGCCAGGATGACGGGCCAGGCCCCCGTTCCCGACACCAGTGACTCCGCGTACCGGCGGCTGGTCGATGTCGGATCGGACAGGACCGCCGCGACGAAGACGGCGGACAGGGCGGTGGTGGCCACGGCCACCACCGTCCCGCGTGTCCCGGTCAGTCCCATGCGGCGGCGCAGGACCCCGCCGGCCTCGACGATCCGGGTGACGCGGAGCAGGCGCAGGGTTCCGGCCGTGCGCAGCAGGCGCAGGACCTGGGCGGGTCCGAGCGCGAAGACCACGGCGGGCAGCGTCACCGCCGCCACGAACGTGCTCCACTTGTGGGTGCGCAGCCAGCCGAGCTTGTTCTCGGCCAGCGCGATGAGCAGGATCCACTCGGCCCACAGGACCAGCCCGGCCAGCCAGTTGACCCGGTGCCCGAGCTCGGCCCACCGGCCCTCGCCCCACATGCCGAGGAAGACCGCCGGGACGGAGACCACCGCGCAGACCAGGACCGGCAGCGCAAGGCGGCGTTCCAGCGCTTGGGCGAGCCCGTTCTCCTCGGCGGCCCGGTGGTCGGCGTCGGCTCCGTCGGAGGTCTGTTCAGGGGGGTCTTCGGGGGACATACCGGTACGTTAGCCCTGGTGCGGGGCAGGGGACGGCGGATGGCCGGGTCCGGTCGCGGCCGGCCCGGCGGTCAGGAGCGGACCAGGCGGGCGATGGCGTCGGAGGCCTCACGGACCTTCTCGTCGGCCTCGTCGCCGCCGTTGGCCACGGCGTGCGCCACGCAGTGCTTGAGGTGCTCGTCCAGCATGGACAGGGCGAAGGAGCGCAGCGCCTTGTTGACCGCGGAGGTCTGGGTGAGGATGTCGATGCAGTACTGGTCGTCCTCGACCATCCGCTGGAGACCCCGGATCTGACCCTCGATACGGCGGAGCCGGTTGATGTGGCTCTGCTTGTCGTCGCTGTAACCGTGGTTCGCCGCCATGCCACCGTCTCCGTGTTGTTCCTGCTCAGCTGCCATAACAATACCCCCTGAAGGTATTCAAGCGGGGAGCTTCGCGGTCTATTCCGCCCTTCCGGCCGTCGACCGGCGAACCATTTGTCACCAACCAGGCCGTACGAGAAGTTTCCCAGACCGCCGGGGTCGGCCGCCCCGCCGTCAGCGGCCGTCGAGGGTTCGTCCTGGTTGGCGGTGCCCTGTCGCGAGTGGGGATGCGGGCCGCCGGGAGCGAGGAACGGGCCGGAGCGCCCTAGCGCCCTGACGCGGTGGCGCGGCCAGCCACACCCTACGCGTCCTCCGTCCGAGCCGCCCGCCAGGCGCCGGCCACCCGGGCGGATCCGCGGTACGAGCGGCCGATGCTGCCCGGGGCGGCACCGGTCCCGCGGCGGTCGGTGGTCGGTGGCCCGGCGGCGGCGCCCCGATCCCGGCCCTCGTGGTCGCGCGTAAACGTTCGGTCTGACCTGGGCAATCCCGGGACCGGGCCCCTTGCCCCGGTCCCGGCGCCGCGCGGACCATGACGGTATGAGCGACAACCCCGAGCAGGACATCATGACGACCATCCGCGGCCTGATGGACGAGGAGCACGCGCTCCGCTCCACCCAGGGAGGACTCGACCCGGAGGAACGGAGCCGGATGAAGGAGGTCCAGGAGTCCCTCGACCAGTGCTGGGACCTCCTCCGTCAGCGCCGGGCCCGCAGTGAGTACGACCAGGACCCCGAGGAGGCCCGCGTCCGGCCCGTCTCCGAGGTGGAGAACTACCGGCAGTAGCCGATCAGGGGCACGAAACCAGCGGCCCTCCACCGGCGTCACAGAAGAGTCGGTGCCGGTCCACGCACCCGGACCGGCACCGCCCCTGTCCGGCGCGCACGGAGGAATCCCTTGTTCGCTTCCCTCACCGGCCTCGGCCTCGCCTCGGCCGCCGGTCTCAACGCCTACGTCCCCCTGTTGGTGATCGGCCTGCTGGCCCGCTACACCGAGATCATCCCGCTCACCCCCGCCTGGGCCTGGCTTGAGCACCCCGCCACGCTCGTGAGTCTCGGCGTGCTGCTCGTCGTCGAGTTCGTGGCCGACAAGGTGCCCGCCCTCGACAGCGTCAACGACGTGGTGCAGACCGTCATCCGGCCAACCTCGGGCGGGATCACCTTCGGCGCCGGTGCCTCGGCGGTCCAGCTCTCCGAGATCACCGAGATCTCCGGCGAGGCCTCGGGCATGGCGACCACCGCTGGCGGCGTCGCCTGGGGAGCGGTGATCGCCGGGGTCGTCATCGCCCTGCTCTTCCACCTGGCCAAGGCGCTGGCCCGCCCGGTGGTCAACACCCTCACGCTCGGCCTGGGCGCCCCGGTGGTCTCCTTCCTGGAAGACGTCGCCAGCTTCCTCACCTCGCTGATGGCGGTGCTGCTGCCCGTGCTCATCATGGTCGTGTTCCCGCTGATGGTGGTGCTCGGGGTGTGGGCGGCGCGCAAGGGCCGCAGGGCGCGGGAACAACGCCGGGCCGAACGCGCGGCGCCACGGCACGGGACCGGGCCAGGGGCCCGCCCCCGGCCCGGGTACGGGGACCAGTACCGGCAGTGACCCCGTTCTGGCCAGCGCCGACGCGGTCGGGGTGGCGGAAAACGCATATCGGGGACGGTCCGGGGAGTCGTAAAGTGCTCCCAATGGCTGAGATGACTTCCGCGAATCCGAACACCCACCACATCGTCTGGGACTGGAACGGCACCCTCCTGGACGACAACCACGCCAACCTGGCGGCCGTCAACGCGGTGTGCGCCCAGTTCGGCCGTGAGCCGGTCGAGATGGACCACTGGCGCACCGTCTTCCGCCGCCCCCTCATCCCCTGCTACGAGGAACTCCTCGGACGGAGCCTCTCCGCCACGGAGTGGGAGCGCATCGAGAAGCTCTACGACAGCAGCTACCTGGAGTACCTGCACACCTGCGAGCTGGCCGCGGGCGTCCCCGACGTCCTCCACCAGTGGGCAGGGACCGGCCGGACCCAGTCCCTGCTGTCCATGGCCACCCACGACCACCTCGTGCCGCTCATCACCGAACGCGGGTTGAACGACCACTTCACGCGGGTCGACGGGCGCAAGTTCGACACCGAGCACGACTCCAAGGCCGAACACCTCGTCCACCACCTGGAGCAGCAGGGCCTGGACCCCGCGCGCGTCGTGCTCATCGGCGACATCGACGACGACGCCCGCGCGGCCCGTGAGGCCGGGGCCCAGACCGTCCTGGTCGCCAGCGGACTCATGGCCCGCGAGCGCCTGGAGGCCACGGGCGCCCTCGTCGTGGACACCCCGACGGACGCCGTCGCGGCCGTGCGCCGACTCGGCTGAACCCGACCCCCGACGCGGTCAACGTGGCCCGCCCACCCAACGAACACACTTCGGGGGTGGGCGGGCCACGCTCGTGCTCCCCTGCGATGACCTGCGTACTTCGTGCCCGCCCCGCGCAGCCGTTAGGACGGACCGGCCCGTGGCGCCGATGATGGTGTGCTGTTAGATGTGTCTCACAGCAACACACAGCGACGCGATTGGGAAGGCCTGCAATGACGGAGAGCAGCGTGCCCCGTGTGCTCTGGGAGCCCGGTGAGGACCGGATCGAGTCCTCCAACATCGTCGCGTTCGCCCGGTGGGCCGAGCGCGGACAGGGCGTCAGGGCCTTCGGTGAGGGCGACTCCACCGCCGCCTCGGACTTCGACTACGACGCCCTGTGGCGCTGGTCGGTCACCGACGTCGACGGGTTCTGGGCTTCCGTCTGGGAGTACTTCGGCGTCCGCTCCGCCACCCCGTACGAGCGGGTCCTGGCCGACCGGAGCATGCCCGGCGCCCAGTGGTTCCCCGGCGCCACGCCCAACTACGCCGAGCACGTCTTCGAGGGACGCGACCCCGGTGAGGTCGCCGTCCGCCACGCCACCGAGCTCCGCGCGCTGGACTCCTGGACCTGGGGCGAGCTGCGCGAGCGCACCGCCGCGATCGCCGCCGGGCTCCGTGAACTCGGGGTGGGCAGGGGCGACCGGGTGGCCGCCTACCTGCCCAACCTGCCCGAGACCGCCGCCGCGTTCTACGCCGTGGCCTCCCTCGGCGCGATCTGGTCCTCCTGCTCGCCCGACTTCGGCGTGCGCAGCGTGATCGACCGCTTCGCCCAGATCGAACCCAAGGTCCTGCTCGCCGTCGACGGCTACCGGTACGCGGGCAAGGACTTCGACCGGCGCCCGGTGGTGGAGGAGCTGCGCGACGCGCTGCCCACGGTCGAGCACACCGTCCTCCTCGACTACCTGACCCCCGGGGCCGCCCTCGACGGCACCCTGCCCTGGGACCGGCTGACCGAGAGCGGCGCGGGCGCTGAGCTCACCTTCACCCCCGTCCCGTTCGACCACCCCCTGTGGGTCCTGTACTCCTCGGGGACCACCGGCCTGCCCAAGGCGATCGTCCAGGGCCACGGCGGCATCCTCCTGGAACAGCTCAAGAACCTGAACCTGCACCTGGACGCCCAGTCACACGACCGGGTCCTGTGGTTCACCACCACCGGCTGGATGATGTGGAACTTCCTGGTCAGCGTGCTCCTGACCAGGGCCTCCATCGTGCTCTACGACGGCAGCCCCGCCCACCCGGCACCGTCCACGGACGACGCCCGGGAGCGGACCGCGGGCCCCGCCTCTCCCGACCTGGGCTCCCTGTGGGACCTGGCCGCCGAAGCGGGGGTGACGGTCTTCGGTACCAGCGCGGGCTACCTGTCCTCCTGCATGAAGGAGGGCGTGCACCCCACCCGGGGCCGCGACCTGTCCGCGCTCAAGGCGATCGGCTCCACCGGCTCCCCGCTCAGCCCCGAGGCGTTCACCTGGGTCTACGAGGAGTTCGGCGACGACCTGTGGCTCTTCTCCACCAGCGGCGGCACCGACATCTGCAGCTGCCTGGTGGGCGGGACCCCCACCCTCCCCGTGTACGAGGGCGAGATCCAGTCGCGCGGCCTGGGCATGGCCGTGGCCTCCTGGGACCCGGACGGCAACGAACTCGTCGGCGAGGTCGGGGAGCTCGTGGTCACCGAACCAGCCCCGTCCATGCCGGTGTTCCTCTGGGGCGACACCGACGGCGAGAGGCTCAGGGACAGCTACTTCTCCGTCTACCCGGGCATCTGGCGGCACGGTGACTGGATCGAGATCACCGACCGGGGCACAGCGATCATCTACGGACGCTCGGACTCCACCATCAACCGGGGCGGCGTCCGCATGGGCACCAGCGAGATCTACCGCGCCGTCCTGGCCCTGGACGACGTGGTGGACGCCCTGGTCGTGGACGTGCCCCGACAGGACGGGTCCTCCCGCATCGAGCTGTTCACGGTGCTGCGCGAGGGCGCGGACCTGGAGGGTGACCTGCCCAGGGAGATCGCCCGCCGGATCCGCACGGACTGCTCGCCCCGGCACGTGCCCGACCGTGTCCGCGTGATCGCGTCGGTGCCACGCACACTGTCCGGCAAGGTGCTGGAGGTGCCGGTCAAGCGCATCCTCATGGGGGAGGACCCCAGGAAGGTGGCCAGCCGGGACTCGCTGTCCAACCCGGAGGCGCTGGACCACTTCAGTGAGCTGGTCGACGACTGAGCCCGCGGGCGGCGCCCGGCGCCGCTCGGACCGGGCCCGGAGAAACACCGTCTCTCCGGGCCCGGCCAGGGGTCCGTGGCCGGGAACGGCCTTCGCTCGCCCACGGACAGAGCCGGGCGTAGCCTGACAACGTGCCACAGAACCCATCCGACCGCTCCCCGTCCGCCACCACGCCCTCCTCGGACCGGCGCCGCATCGACGGCATCGACGCCGCTCGGGCGCTCGCGGTCTTCGGGATGTTCGCCGTCCACCTCGGGGTCGTCTCCTTCGGCCTGCTGCCCGAGGAACAGGGGTGGGAGTTGCACAGCCTCGTGCGCGGCAACTCCTCGGCCCTCTTCGCCTTCCTCGCCGGGGTCTCCCTGGCCCTGATGACCGGACGCACCCGACCCGTCGGGGGCGACCCGCTGCGCCAGGCGGTCGTGCGCATCCTGGCCCGCGCCCTGCTGATCGGACTGCTCGGGTTCATCCTGGACGCGTTCGCCGTGCCGGTGGCGATCATCCTCACCTACTACGCCGGGTTCTTCGTGCTGGCCCTGCCGCTGCTGCGGGCGCGGGCGGCCCTGTTGTGGGTGTCGGCCGCCGCCCTGGCGCTGTTCGGCCCGGTGGTGTCCTTCCTGCTGCGCGCGGAGTACTTCCCAGGGGGCGTGCGCACGGGAGCGCTCACCTCGTTCACCGAGTTCCTCCTCACCGGCTACTACCCGGCTGTCACCTTCATGGCGTTCGTGATCGCGGGCATGGCGGTGGGCCGCACGGACCTCACCTCCACCGTGGTGCGGGTCCGGATGGCGGTCGGCGGCGCGGTCATGGCGGCCTCGGGCTACCTGGGCTCCTGGCTCCTGCTGTACCCGCTGGGCGGCCTTGACCGGCTGACCGAGGCGGAGAACCCCTTCCTCGACGGCCGCCCGCTGAGCTCCCTCGATCCGCAGTACGCCGAGGACCTGCGCTACGCCACGATGGACCACGCCCACAGCATCAGCGGCCAGGTGCCCACCGACTCCTGGTGGTGGCTGGCGGTGAACACCCCGCACACGGGCACCACCTTCGAGATCCTGGAGGCGGTGGGGCAGGCCCTGGTCGTGCTGGTCGTGTGCATGTTGCTCGCCGAGCGCCTGCCGCGTCCCCTGTACCCGCTGACATCCGTGGGCCGGATGCCCCTGACCGTCTACTCGGGGCACATCCTGGTCCTCGCGGTGATCGTGGCCCTGCACCCGGAGGGCTCCGCGAGCGGCCCCTGGTACCTGGAGCTGTTCATCCTCGGGGCGCTGGTCTTCGCGAGCCTGTGGCGATGGGGCGTGGGCCGGGGACCGCTGGAGACCGGCCTGGGCTCCTTCGCGGACGCCGCCGTCAGCTTCGTGGAGGGCGGCCGGTCCGACGGCGGGGGGTTCGGCGGCCAGGGCCGCGGCCCTGGAGCGGCACCGCGAGCGGACTGACGGGGCTGACCGGCGGACCGCCGCGGGCGCGGTCCCGGATCAGCGCCGGTCCTCCGGCCTGGTGATGTGGGCGGAGGTGCGGTCCTGGTGCGCCAGGGTGTCCGTGGTGGTGCGCGTGTTCTGCCGGATCAGGCGGCGGGCGTCGTCCGCGGCCGAGCGCGCCACCGCGGGGCTGGCCACGGGCCGCGCCGACAGTTCGGTGTCCTCGGGCAGGCCGATGTCCATGGGCAGTCCGGCCCGACTGATCACCCGCAGCTGCGACGACTCCTGCGACTGGGAGGGTCGGATGTCGCCGTCCGGGGTCTTCCACGCCGACAACCGGTGCGTGAACCAGGCGGCGCCCCGGTAGTCCGGGCCGCTCTCCCAGTCCACACCGTCCGGGCGGTGGGCCAGCGCGTGCTGGAGGTCGGCCAGGGTCCACCCGGCGGAGAAGAACCGGGCACTCTCGTTCCTGAGGGCGGCGAAGTCCACCCCGCGCAGGGAGGTGTCCTCCCGGCGCAGCAGCTCGCAGGCCTCGTGCACCGCGTGCGGGGTGTGCCGGGGCCGGTGCAGGGGGTCGGCCTCCGGTCTGCGCAACAGGGAGTCGTCGATGGTCACGATCACCTCGCCCCGGCGGTTGTCCCAGATGCTCACGTCCTCGCGGGCCCACCCCTGCGACTCGGCCAACGCGGTGGCCATTCTGCGCAGGTCGACCTGCCTGTCGTCACTGCTGATCCGGAACTCCGCCATGCCTCCAGGGTAGTCGCGCGCGCCGACGGGGACGGCCGGGGAAGGGCCCGGTCTCCCCGCTCAGTGGAGTGCTCCGGTCTAGACCGCGAGCCGAACGGGCCTGCCGTCGCGCACGGCCAAAACGTCGTTTTTCGGGCTTTTCGCGCCCGCGGTTGGAGAAAAGGACGACCTCAGGTGCCCTCCATCCTTGGAGCCTTCTCCAACCTTGGGGGCGCGCACCCGTCGGGGACTGACGGCGGAGCGGCCCGGGGTTATGGTGACTGCCTGACGGCGGGGGACACCCACCCCGCGTCGAGTGAGCCCACTTGACCTGACGAGCTGTAGGTGCCCGTGCCCCACACCGCATCCGTGCCCGAGGCGACGACCAACCGCGCGCTCCGGGCCTATCTGCACGGCTTCCCGGGGGTCGACGAGGTCGGCGCCCGAGCCCGCGCCCAGGACCTGTCCACCCGGTCCATCAAGACCACCGCCAAGGCCCACGCCATCGACCTGGCCGTCTCCATGGTGGACCTGACCACCCTGGAGGGCGCCGACACGCCCGGCAAGGTTCGGGCCCTGTGCGCCAAGGCCGCCCTGCCCGACCCGACCGACCGCACCGTGCCCCACGTGGGCGCCGTCTGCGTCTACCCGGACATGGTCGCCGTCGCGGTGGAGGCGCTGCGCGGCACCGGGATCGGTGTCGCCTCGGTCGCCACCGCCTTCCCCGCCGGACGCGCCCCCCTGGACGTCAAGCTGGCCGACACCCGGCGAGCGGTCGCCGACGGCGCCAGCGAGATCGACATGGTCATCGACCGCGGGGCCTTCCTCTCCGGCGACTACCTGAAGGTGCACGAGGAGATCGTCGCGGTCAAGGAGGCCTGCGGCGACGCCCACCTGAAGGTCATCCTGGAGACCGGCGAGCTGGTCACCTACGACAACGTCCGCCGCGCCTCCCACCTGGCCATGCGCGCGGGCGGGGACTTCGTCAAGACCTCCACCGGCAAGGTGTCGCCCGCCGCGACCCTCCCGGTCACGCTGGTCATGCTGGAGGCCGTGCGTGACCACCACGCCGCCACCGGCCGACGCGTCGGCGTCAAGCCCGCGGGCGGTATCCGCAACACCAAGGACGCGTTCCGCAACCTGGTCCTGGTCAACGAGACCGCCGGACCCGCGTGGCTGACCCCCGACCTGTTCCGGATCGGCGCCTCCAGCCTCCTGAACGACCTGCTCATGCAGCGCACCAGGCTGTCCACCGGCACCTACCCGGGCCCCGACTACTACACGCAGGACTGAGCCGTGATCTTCGAGTACGCGCCCGCACCGGAGTCCCGCTCCGTCGTCAGCCTGCGCGAGACCTACGACCTGTTCGTCGACGGCGAGTTCACCCCGGCCCTGAGCGGTGAGTACCTCGCCACGCTCAACCCGGCCGACGAGGAGGAGCTGGCCCGGGTGGCCGTGGCCGGGGAGGCCGACGTCGACCGCGCCGTCGCCGCCGCCCGCCGCGCCCACGACACCGTGTGGGGCCGCATGAGCGGCGCCGAACGAGGCAAGTACCTGTTCCGCATCGCCCGGATCATCCAGGAACGCTCACGCGAACTGGCCGTCCTGGAGACGATGGACAACGGCAAGCCGATCAAGGAGACCCGCGACGTCGACCTCCCGCTGGTCGCCGCGCACTTCTTCTACTACGCCGGTTGGGCCGACAAGCTCGCCCACGCCGGGCTCGGCCCCGACCCCCGCCCCCTCGGCGTGGCGGCCCAGGTCATCCCGTGGAACTTCCCGCTCCTCATGCTCGCGTGGAAGGTCGCCCCGGCTCTGGCCACCGGCAACACCGTGGTGCTCAAGCCCGCCGAGACCACCCCGCTCAGCGCGCTGGCCTTCGCGGAGATCTGCCAGGAGGCGGACCTGCCCCCGGGTGTGGTCAACATCCTGACCGGCGCCGGGGACACCGGACGGGCCCTGGTCGAGCACCCGGGCACCGACAAGGTCGCCTTCACCGGGTCGACCGAGGTCGGCCGCCGGATCGCCCGCGCCGTGGCCGGAACCGACAAGCGCGTCACCCTGGAGCTGGGTGGCAAGGGCGCCAACATCGTCTACGACGACGCCGCGATCGACCAGGCCGTGGAGGGCGTGGTCACCGGCATCTTCTTCAACCAGGGCCACGTGTGCTGCGCCGGATCGCGTCTGCTCCTCCAGGAGTCGGTCGCGGACGAGTTCCTGCCCCGCCTGAAGGAGCGCATCGCCAAACTCCGGCTCGGCGACCCGCTGGACAAGAACACCGACATCGGGGCCATCAACTCCGCCGCGCAGCTGGAGCGGGTCCGCGAGCTCACGGCCACCGCCGACGAGGAGAACGTCGAGCGCTGGTCTCCCGCCTGCGACCTGCCCGAGCGCGGCTACTGGTTCGCGCCCACCGTGCTCACCGGAGTCAGCCAGGCGCACCGGGTGGCCCGCGAGGAGATCTTCGGTCCGGTGCTGTCCGTCCTGACCTTCCGCACCCCGGAGGAGGCCGTGGCCAAGGCCAACAACACCCCCTACGGGCTTTCGGCCGGTGTGTGGACCGAGAAGGGCTCCCGCATGCTCTGGACCGCCGAGCGCCTGCGCGCCGGGGTGATCTGGTCCAACACGTTCAACAAGTTCGACCCGACCAGCCCCTTCGGCGGCTACAAGGAGTCGGGATACGGCCGCGAGGGCGGCCGCCACGGTTTGGAGGCCTACCTTGGCTGAGCGTCGCGGCAAGAAGAAGAGCACCGGCGGCGGGTCGCAGACCCCCGTCCCGGCCCGGCTCGCGGTCCGCAAGACCTACAAGCTCTACCTGGGCGGGGCCTTCCCCCGCTCGGAGTCCGGCAGGAGTTACCCCGTGACCTCAGCCGACGGCACCCACCTGGCCAACGCCTCCCTGGCCTCCCGCAAGGACGCGCGCGACGCCGTCGTCGCGGCCCGCAAGGCCTTCGGCGGCTGGTCCGGGCGCACCGCGTACAACCGGGGCCAGATCCTGTACCGGGTCGCCGAGGTCATGGAGGGGCGCCGTGAGCAGTTCGTCGCGCGCCTCGTGGAGGCGAGCGGCGTGACCCGGGCCGACGCCGACCGCGCCGTGTCCGCCGCCGTTGACCGCTGGGTCTACTACGCGGGCTGGACCGACAAGTTCGCCCAGGTGCTCGGCGGTGCCAACCCCGTCTCCGGGCCCTTCTACAACCACTCCGCGCCCGAACCCACCGGTGTGGTCGCGGTGTTCGCGCCCCAGGACGCCCCGCTGCTCGGGCTGACCTCGGTGATCGCCCCGGTGATCGCCACCGGCAACACCGCCGTGGTGGTCACCTCCGAGGCCGCGCCGCTGGCCGGGATCGAGCTGGCCGAGGTACTGGCCACCTCGGACCTGCCCGGGGGCGTGGTCAACCTGCTCACCGGGAAGGCGGGGGAGATCGGCCCGCACCTGGCCTCGCACGCCGACGTCAACGCCCTGGACCTCGCCGGGGCCGGGGAGCACGCGGTGGAGTTCGAGCGGGCCGCGGCGACCACCCTCACCCGGGTGCTGCGCCCCGGACCGGAGGCCGTCGGCGGGGAGGACGCCTGGCTCGGCGCCGACCCCGGGACCTCCCGATTGACACCTTTCCTGGAGACCAAGACGGTCTGGCATCCGGTCGGGGTGTAAGACTGACGGTCCGGCCCGCCCCCACCTTCCGGGGGCGGGAACGGCCCGACAGCCGAGTGGAGGAACGGTGTCAGCGAACACCCCCGAGCAGGCCGAGCCCCGAACCACCGAGTCACGCGCGCCCGAACCGGTGCGCGTCCCCGGGCTGCGCCTCGTGCGCCTGGACCGCACCACCCCCGAGGTGGCCCTGCTGCGCGAGGTCCTGCCCCGCCAGCGGGTCGCCCCCGACCAGCGCCGTTTCATCGACGAGGCGGTGCACACCCTGCCCCGCGCCGACGACGACCCCGCGCGCCACCCCTTCGCGGTCGTCCTCAACGACGGGCCCCTGACCGACCGGAGCGCCGTCCTGGAGGCCTGTGTCGGCTTCGGCGTCGTGGACCGGGTCGGACAGCTCCGCGCACTGGTCGACGACCCGGAGGCCGCCGTGCAGCTGCGCGCCTTCTACATCGCCCTCGAACACCAGGGGAAGGGCATCGGCCGCGCCGCCTGCTCCGCCCCGCTGCTCGACCTCCTGGTGGCGGCGATCGCCCCCGGGGCCACACAGATCGTGCTGTGCGTCAACGACGGCAACGACATGGGTGAACGCACCTACCGTTCGGCCGGGTTCACCCCCAACGGCCGCCGCCACGACGCGGGCGAGCACGGCATGCAGAGCGTGCTGACCCGGCCGGTCGAGACCGGGTCCCACCCCGTACCGCAGCTACCGGAACAGCGATGACGCGCTGGCGGGGGTCGCGTAGGAGGGCGGCGGGGCGCTGGGACACCTCCCAGGTCCGCCTGGTGCGGCTGGACTCGGGGACGGCCGAGGCAGCCCTGCTCCGGGGCGCCGCTCTCGAACACGACCTGCCGCCGGAGCAGCTGCGCTTCACCGGGCTGCCAGCACGGACCCTGCCCGACGCCGACGGCGACCCCGAACGCTTCCCGTACGCGATCGTCGCCCTGGAGGGGTCGCTGACCGGCCCCGACGGGGCGCGGGCCGCCTGCGCGGGGTTCGGTGTGCTGGACCGGCTCCTGCGGTCGGAGCTGGTCGACGCGCCGGAGCGGGCGGTACTGCTGCGCGCCTACTACGTCACGCCACAATGGCAGGGCCGGGGCGTCGGCCGGGCCTCGTGCTCCGCACCCCTGCTGGACGGACTGGCCCACGAGGTCGCTCCGCGCGCCGAGGAGATCGTGCTCTGCGTCAACCGGGCCAACCAACCGGCGCAACGCGTCTACAAGGCTTCCGGCTTCGAATTCACCGGCACGGTCGTCCCAGGAAGCGCGGGCCCCCAGGAAGTGATGTCCCGCCCCCTGGAGACCGGAACCCACCCCGCACCGCACCAGCGGTACCGACGAACGGAGAAACCCCAGTGACTCGCACACCCCAGGCCGCCGCCGAGGAGGCCGCGACCGAGCTGCGTTCACGCACCGGTGTGGACAGCTACGACGTGGCCCTGGTGATGGGGTCCGGCTGGGCGCCCGCCGCCGACCTGCTCGGCGACTCCAAGCACGAGTTCGCCACCTCCGAGCTGCCCGGGTTCCTGCCCCCGGCTGTGGAGGGGCACAGCGGCACCCTGCGGAGCATCGTGGACGGCGACCGCCACGTGCTCGCCTTCCTCGGCCGCACCCACCTGTACGAGGGCCACGGCACCGACGCGGTCGTGCACAACGTCCGGACCGCCGTCGCGGCCGGCGCGCGGACCATCGTGCTCACCAACGCGGCGGGCGGCATCAACACCGACTACGCCGTGGGCTCCCCGGTCCTCATCGCCGACCACCTGAACATGACCGCGCGCTCCCCGCTGACCGGCGCGACCTTCGTGGACCTCACCGAGACCTACACCCCGGAGCTGCGCGCCCTGGCCCGCGAGGTCGACCCCGACCTTCCCGAGGGCGTGTACGCGGCCATGCCCGGCCCGCATTTCGAGACCCCCGCCGAGATCCGCATGCTCCGCGCCATGGGAGCCGACCTGGTCGGCATGTCCACGGTCCTGGAGGCCATCGCCGCCCGGGAGGCCGGGGCCCGTGTGCTGGGCCTGTCCCTGGTCACCAACATCGCCGCCGGTCTGGAGGGAGCCAACCTCGACCACGAGGACGTCCTCGCCACCGGTCGCGACTCCGCCGCGACCGTCGGCCGCCTGCTCGCGGACATCGTCAAGAGGTTCTAGGCAGGTCCGCGCCTCGCCTCGGCCCGGTGCCCCGCTACGCCTCGGCCCCGTCCGCTCATCCAGACAGGAGATTCCCATGATCGACTCCGCGCTCCTCGTCGAGGCCAGGGACTGGCTCGAGCAGGACCCCGACCCCGGGACCCGGGGGGAACTGGGCGCGCTCCTGGCCCGCGTCGAGGTCGGCGACGGGGAGGCTCTGGCCGACCTCAACGACCGGTTCGCGGCGCGGCTGGAGTTCGGCACGGCGGGGCTGCGCGGTGAGCTGGGGGCCGGGCCCAACCGGATGAACCGCGTGGTGGTCATGCGCGCGGCGGCGGGGATCGCCGCGTGGCTCGGTACGCGGCGCCGACACGTGGTGATCGGCTACGACGCCCGCCACCGCTCGGCCGACTTCGCCCGGGACAGCGCAGCCGTCCTGACCGGGGCTGGGCACCGGGTGTCCCTGCTGCCCGGCCCGCTGCCCACGCCCGTGCTGGCCCACACCCTGCGGCGGATGGGCGCGGACGCGGGGATCGTGGTCACCGCCAGCCACAACCCGCCCCAGGACAACGGGTACAAGGTGTACGTGGGCGGGTCCGGTGACGACGCGGGCAGCCAGATCGTCTCACCGGTGGACGCCGAGATCTCCGCGGCCATCGACGAGGTGGGGCCGGTCGGCGCGCTGCCGCTGGGCCAGGACTGGGAGGTGCTGGGCGCCGACGCGGTCTCGGAGTACCTGGACGCGGTGGCCGCGCTGGTCCCCGCCGGGCCCCGGGAGCTCTCCGTGGTCTACACGCCCCTGCACGGAGTGGGCGGCCGGGTGCTGCTGGAGGCGGTGGGCAGGGCCGGGTTCGCGGCGCCCGAGGTGGTGGCCGAGCAGTTCGAACCGGACCCCGACTTCCCGACCGTCGCCTTCCCCAACCCGGAGGAACCCGGGGCGATGGACCTGGCCCTGGCGGCGGGAGAGGCCCACGGGGCCGACCTGGTGATGGCCAACGACCCCGACGCCGACCGGCTGGCCCTGGCGGTGCCCGGGTACGGCCTCCTCACCGGGAACGAGGTGGGCGGACTGCTCGCCGAGTACGTGCTCGACCACACGAGTGGCACGGACCGGGTGGTGGCCACCTCGATCGTCTCCTCCAGCCTGCTCGCCGCGATCGCCCGGGACCGGGGCGTGCACTACGAGGAGACCCTGACCGGGTTCAAGTGGCTGGCGCGCGCGGGCGCGCCCGGCCAACGCAGGGTGTTCTCCTACGAGGAAGCTCTGGGCTACTGCGTGGGCGGGGACGGTGGCCGACCGGTGGCCGACAAGGACGGAGTCAGCGCGGCGCTCGTGGCGCTGGCGCTGGCGGCCGACGCGAGGAGCCGGGGCCGTACGCTGGTCGACCTCCTGGACGACCAGGCCCGGCGGTACGGCCTGCACCTGAGCGACCAGCTGTCGGTCCGGGTGCGGGACATCTCGGAGATCACCGCGGCGATGCGGCGGTTGCGCGCCGAACCGCCCGCCGCGTTCGGCCCCCTGAAGGTGTCGGGGGTCGTGGACTTCGTCGACGGGCACGAGGGTCTGCCGCCGACGGACGCTGTGCGGTTCGAGCTCGAAGGCGGGACGCGTGGGCGGGTGACGCTGCGTCCCTCGGGGACCGAGCCCAAACTGAAGGCCTACGCCGAGGTGGTGTCGGGGGTCGACGGCGACATCGCTGCCAGCCGCGCGCGCGGCTCGGAACTGCTCTCCGAGCTGATGACGGCGGTCGCCGGGGTGGTCAGGGGATGATCCGGGGGAGGGGCGGGGTCACTCGCTCCCCTCGGCGGGCTCCACGACCGGTCGGTGTACGACCTCGTCGATGACGGTGAGCGTCTGGGTGGACGTCACACCGGGGAGCGACTGGAGGCGGCTCAGGATCAGGTCGCGCAGCTGGTTGGTGTTGGCGACGCGGACCAGCAGCACGATGTCCGCCGACCCCACCACGTACCAGCAGTACTCGATCTCGGGATAGGACGAGAGGATCTCCCGGTTGGCGCGCCAGTCGGGCTGGCTGCCGGAGATGAGGACGAGCGCGGTGACGCCGAGCCCCATCTTGGAGTGGTCGGTCACCACGGAGTAGCCGCGGATGACCCCTTCGTCGGTGAGGCGCTTGATCCGGTTGTATGCAGTGGCTCGGGAGACGTTGGCCAGCGCGGCGATCTCGGTGATGCCGGTCCGGGCGTCCTTGGCGAGCGCGCTCAGAATGGTCTGGTCGGTCGTGTCCGGCCGCCGGCCGTTCCTGTGCTGTTCGCCCATGGCCATGTGCGTGCTCCTCGTGTGCTCTTGTCGCAGGGCTCGGCTCCGTGCTGTCTTCATTGACAGGAAGCTGGGAAAAACCGGTCGGGGAGATGACGGACGCACGTTCCGTGGTGCTTGGGTCGGTGTGGGGGTATCGGGGGGATTCGTGCGTGCGGACCTCTTGTGCGAACCGCCAAACGGGGGAGTGGCGGAGAAGTTCCGACTGTACTCATGGTTGACGCACGGAGTAGGTCGAGGGTTTCCCTGACTGAGCAGTAACTACACCCGAACCACCAGATTCCGCCAGAAATTCTTGTCCCGACACCCATTCTCCGCATATTTGTCGTGACTGTCCGGGCATACGACGACTCCTGTGTGTGGCTTCCGGGTGTCCCTTGGGTGGGGCTGGCGGAGGGTGGTGCTGATGGTGATTCGTGATGTTTGGCACTGCGTGTCGTTTTCCCCTGTTTCGGAGGCTGAAACTTGGACATCCACGAACGAAACCAGGTCCAACGTTCTTGATCGTATCGACTGTACGGTCGTATCTAGCGAAAGTGTCCAGTAGTACGGAGAATCAAAGGCAGACCTGACCACCCCGAGCCCGGGTCGCGCCACACGCGCGCAGGGCCACGTTGGGAGCCGCTCGACATGCCAACCCCAGAGCCCACGGGCCAGGGCGCCATCACCGTGGAGCACCTGCGACCCGAACTCACCCGGGAGCTGTACCGCGCCATGCGCACCGCGCGTGACCTGGACACCGAGGCCATCGCCCTCCAGCGGCAGGGCGTCTTCCCCGCCTACGTCTCCGTCCGTGGTCAGGAGGCCGCCCAGGTGGGCAGCGCCAGCGCGCTCGACCCCACCCGCGACTTCGTCTTCCCCACCTACCGCGAGATGGCCTCCGCCCTGGCCTACGGCGTGGAGATGGTCGCCTACATGGCCACCCACCGCGCCCTGTGGCACGGCGGCCTCTACGACGTCATGGAGTCCCGCTTCGGCGCCATCAACGCGGTGGTCGGCGGCCCCGTCCCACACGCCGTGGGATGGGCGGTCGGTGAGCGGCTCCGTGGCGGAGACGGCGTCGCCATGGCCTACTTCGGCGACGGCGCCAGCTCCGAGGGCGACGTGCACGAGTCCATGAACTTCGCGGGCGTGTTCACGGCACCCGTCGTCTTCCTCTGCCAGAACAACCAGTGGGCCCTCTCGGTGCCCAACGAGCGCCAGGTCGCGGGCGGCTCCGTCGCGGCCCGCGCCGAGGGCTACGGCATGGCCGGGGTGCTCGTCGACGGCAACGACGTCGGTGCCGTGTACACCGCCACCGCCGAGGCGGTCGAGCGGGCCCGCGCGGGCGGCGGCCCCACGGTCATCGAGGCCCTCACCTACCGCGTCGAACCCCACTCCACCTCCGACGACCCCAGCCGCTACCGGGACCGCGCCGACACCGACCACTGGCGCACGCGCGACCCCCTCGACCTGCTGCGCGCCGCGATGATCGAGGCCGGGCACGACGACGAGGCCCACCTCGCCACCGTCGACGCGGAGGCCGCCAAGCGCGCCGAGGAGATCCGTGACGGGGTCGCCGAGGCCCCCGAGCCCGACGGCTCCGAACTGTTCACCCACGTCTTCCGGGAGACCACTGAGGAGCTGGCCCGGCAGCACCGCACCTGGCAGGAAGAGGTCGAGCTGTGACCGAGCTGATCGAACACACCGACGCCCCGGTCGACTCCCGAGCGGTCGAGCTTTCCATGCAGCAGGCCATCAACCGGGCCCTGCGCGTCCTGTTGGAGGAGGACCCCGAGGTCCTCGTCTTCGGTGAGGACGTCGGCGCCCTCGGCGGTGTCTTCCGCGTCACCGACGGTCTCCAGAAGGAGTTCGGCGAACAGCGCGTCTTCGACACCCCGCTGGCGGAGTCGGCGATCATGGGCATGGCGGTTGGTCTGGCGATGAACGGCTGGCGGCCGGTCCCCGAGCTCCAGTTCGACGGCTTCGCGTATCCGGCCGTCGACCAGATCGTCAACCAGGTGGCGCGCATGAACTACCGCACGCGTGGCGCCGCCCCCATGCCGATCACCCTGCGCCTGCCGTCCTTCGGCGGCATCCAGGCGCCCGAGCACCACGGGGAGAGCCTAGAGGCGCTCTTCGCGCACACCCCCGGGCTGAAGGTCGTCGCCCCCTCCGACCCCGCCGAGGCGTACAGCCTGCTGCTCCAGTCCGTGCGCTCCGACGACCCGGTCGTCTACATGGAGCCCAAGGCCCGCTACTGGGACCGCCGCCCGGTGGTGCTGAGCGAGCCCGCCGACCCCATCGGCACGAGCCGGATCGTGCGCCCCGGAAGCCACGCCACCCTCGTCGCCTGGGGTGCGATGGTGCACCGCTGCCTCCAGGTGGCCGAACTCGCCGCCGAGGACGGAGTGGACCTGGAGGTCCTCGACCTGCGCTGGCTCAAGCCCATCGACGCCGCCGGGCTGGCCGCCTCCGTGGCGCGCACCAAGCGCGCCGTGGTCGTCCACGAGGCCCCGCTCACCGCCGGGCTCGGCGCGGAGGTGGCCACCCTCATCACCGAGAACTGCTTCCGTGAGCTGGCGGCCCCGGTCCAGCGCGTCACCGGATTCGACGTGCCCTACCCGGCCGGGCCGCTGGAGCCCCAGTACCTGCCGACGATCGACCGCGTCCTGCTCGCGGTCCAGCGAACCCTGGAGTACTAGCCCCCATGGCAGAAGAGAACATCACCTTCACCCTCCCCGACCTGGGCGAGGGCCTGGTCGAGGCGACCGTCCTCGAGTGGCAGGTCGCGGTCGGGGACACGATCGGCCGCAACGACCCCCTGGTCGAGGTGGAGACCACCAAGTCCGCCGTGGTCATCCCCTCGCCCAAGGCCGGTCGCGTGGTGGAGCTGCACGCGGAGGAGGAGCAGGTGGTCCCCGTCGGCGACCCCCTGGTGACCTTCGCGGTGGAGGTCGAGGAAAGGGCGCCGCAGGCCGGGATCGTCGGACGGGTTCCCACGGAGGACGCCAAACCGCAGCGCCGGGTCCGACTCAGGCCCCCGACGAACTGAGGCCGTGACGATCGAGGGCCCGTTCGGACGTCGACACCAACGGAGCGACCCTTGGGGTCATTCTGTTTATAGGAACGTCTGAATGGGTCCTCGTTCGCTTCCAACAAATCCCCACCCGGATCGAGAACGGAAAAGATTCATGAACGCGAATCCCGTCGGAGACGTGACAATGCGTTATGCGGATTTGCCGCCGCAGACCCCCGGCGATCACCTTCCGGTGCTTCTGCTGCACGGTTTCGGTACCACGTTCGAGATGAATTGGAGCGCCGCCGGATGGCCGCGCGCGTTCGACACCGCCGGACGCCGGGTGATCGGCCCGGACCTGCGCGGGCACGGGGTCAGTGACAAGCCGACCGACAGCGGGCTCTACCTGCCCGAACACTTCGTCGCCGACCTTCTGGGTCTGCTCGACGAGCTGGACGTGGAGCGCGTCGACGTCGTCGGCTACTCGATGGGCTCCCGGATCGCCTGGGAACTCGCGCTCACCGCGCCCGAGCGGGTGCGTCGTACGGTGCTGGGCGGGTTCGGCCCGGCCGACGCCCTGGCGGGCCTGGGCGCCGCCGAACCGGGCGCGGGGGACACCCCCTTCGACCACGTGTACCGGACCGTCGCCGCGCTTCCGGGCAACGACGCCTCGGCGCTCGCCGCGTGCGCCCGCGGCCAGGCCGCCCGTCCCTTCCAGGAGGAACCGCGTCCCGAGGGCCTCCCGCCGCTCCTGGTCGCCGGAGCCAGGGACACCGTAGCCGAGGGTGCCGCCGGGCTCGCTGAGCGCTGTGGCGGGTCGTTCGTCGAGATCCCGGGTCGCGACCACGCCAACGCCGTCTCGTCGCGCGTCTTCAAGCAGGCCGTGGTGGAGTTCCTCCAGGGCTGAGTCCGCGCCCGCCAAGTGGACCAGGCCGGTCTAGACCGGATGGGGCCCAACAGGGCGAGGTCACCACAGGTGAAGGTCACGACACGGGCGGTCGCACAGCCGGATTCATCGAGAGAACAGGAGGTCAAAAACAGCGATTAGGCCGTGGGTTGCCCCGATCCGGTGTGCTCTTGGTAACTTCCCGGTAAGGCCCCGTGTCACTCTGCTCTCGCCTTCATAACAACTACGGCCGTTGGTTAGATGTACATTCGGCCAGCGGATATCGTCCGGCTGCAGAACTCAGGTCGGTCCCGCGCGGAATGCGGTCCGCTGAGAGGGCGAAGGGGAGACTTTCAAGTGAAGCGCAGCAACGCAGCCAAGTTCGCAGCGGTCGCCGCCGCGGGCGTGCTGGCACTCACCGCGTGCGACAACGCGGCCGACGACGGTGCCAGCGGCGGAGGCGACGGCGAGACCTCCTCCGACGTCAAGGTCGGCCTGGCCTACGACGTCGGCGGCCGCGGTGACCGCTCCTTCAACGACTCCGCCTACCGCGGCCTCGAGCAGGCCGCCGAGGAGCTGGGCGTGGAGACCAACGACTTCGAGCCCGCCGACGGCGAGGCCGAGTCGGCCAAGGAGGAGCGCCTGGCCACCATGGCCGAGGAGGGCTACGACGTCATCATCGCCGTGGGCTTCGCCTACGACGCCGCCGTCCAGGCCGTCGCCCCCGAGTACCCGGAGGTCGACTTCGCGATCGTCGACTCCGAGATCGAGGACATCGACAACGTCACCAGCCTCGTCTTCGCCGAGGAGCAGGCCTCCTTCCTCGCCGGTGCCGCCGCCGCCCTGACCACCGACGAGGACCACGTCGGCTACATCGGCGGTGTCGAGACCCCGCTGATCCGCAAGTTCGAGGCGGGCTACGTCGCGGGCGTCGCGCACGTCAACGAGGACATCGAGGTGGAGATCAACTACCTCAGCCAGCCGCCGGACTTCGCCGGGTTCAACGACCCCGCCCAGGGCCGTGAGGCCGCCCAGGCCCAGTACGACCGCGGCGCGGACGTCATCTACCACGCCGCCGGCGCCTCGGGCAACGGCATCCTCCAGTCCGCCGTCGACAACGAGTTCACCTTCATCGGCGTCGACAGCGACCAGTACGAGAACGCCGAGGAGGAGCAGAAGCCGTACGTGCTGACCTCCGCCATCAAGCAGGTCGACGTCTCGGTCTTCGAGCTCATCCGCTCCGCCACCGAGGGCGACGTCGAGGCCGGGATCAAGCGCTTCGACCTCAGCGAGGGCGGCGTGGACTACACGCTGACCAACGAAGAGGCCATCGCGCCCATCCAGGACCAGCTCGACGAGCTCAAGCAGCAGATCATCGACGGTGAGATCGAGGTTCCCAGCCAGCCGTAACGGCGCTGGGACACTCCACGGAGCGGGCACCGGGCCCGCTCCGTGACCTGGACGAACACGGAGCCGGAGGGGCCAGCCCCCTTCGGCTCCGCCCGGTAGCCGCACCGCGACGAAGGCGTCCCGGCCGTGGCCGATCCCAGGCCCGCCCGCGCCCCGCCGCACATTCCCACAGAGGAGTCTGATGAGCAGCACGCCATCGGGCGGCGGGTCGAACGAACCCGCCGCCGTTGAGCTGCGCGGGATCACCAAGCGTTTTCCCGGCGTCGTGGCCAACCACGACATCGACATCACCGTGGCTCCCGGTACCGTGCACGCCATCGTCGGCGAGAACGGGGCGGGCAAGTCCACGCTGATGAAGACCCTGTACGGCATGCACCGGCCGGACGAGGGCACCATCCACATCCGTGGCCAGGAGGTGCGCTTCCACTCGCCCTCCGACGCCATCAAGCACGGCATCGGCATGGTCCACCAGCACTTCATGCTGGCGGACAACCTCACCGTGCTGGAGAACGTGGTCCTGGGCGCCGAGCGCAGGCACGGCATCGGCCGCAAGGCGCGCGCACGCATCCAGGAGCTGTCCGCCCAGTACGGGCTCGGCGTCGACCCCGACCGCCTCATGGAGGACCTGGGCGTCGGCGACCGCCAGCGCGTGGAGATCCTCAAGGTGCTCTACCGGGGCGCCCGGACGATCATCCTGGACGAGCCCACCGCCGTGCTGGTGCCGCAGGAGGTCGAGGAGCTCTTCGACAACCTGCGCGTGCTCAAGCGCGAGGGCCTCACCGTCATCTTCATCTCGCACAAGCTCGACGAGGTCCTGTCGGTCGCGGACGAGATCACCGTCATCCGGCGCGGCACCACGGTGGCCACCGCCGATCCGCGCACCACCTCGGCCCGCCAGCTGGCCACGCTCATGGTCGGCGGGGAACTGCCCGTCCCCGAGCTGCGCGAGTCCACCGTCACCGACAGGGTCGTGCTCGCCCTGTCCGGGGTCACCGTGCTCTCCTCCGAGGGCCGACCGGTGGTCGACGACGTCACCCTGGACATCCGCGAGGGCGAGATCGTCGGCATCGCCGGGGTCGAGGGCAACGGCCAGTCCGAGCTCATCGAGGCCATCATGGGGATGCGCCGGGCCACCTCCGGCACCATCAACCTCGAAGGGCGTGACACCACCGAGTGGTCCACGCTGCGCATCCGCGAGGCCGGGGTCGGCTACATCCCCGAGGACCGCCACCGGCACGGCATCCTCCTGGAGTCCCCGCTCTGGGAGAACCGCATCCTCGGCCACCAGACCCGTGAGCCCAGCGTCAACGGCGCCTGGATCAACCGGGCCGGTGCCCGAGCCGACTCCGAGCGCATCGTCGGAGAGTACGACGTGCGCACCCCCAACATCGACGTCATCGCCGACGCGCTGTCCGGGGGCAACCAGCAGAAGTTCATCATCGGCCGGGAGATGAGCGGGAACCCTCGCTTTTTGGTCGCCGCCCACCCGACCCGAGGCGTGGACGTGGGCGCGCAGTCGGCCATCTGGGAGCAGCTGCGCGAGGCGCGCGCCGCCGGGCTGGCCGTGCTGCTGATCTCCGCCGACCTCGACGAGCTCATCGGCATGTCCGACACACTCCACGTCATCCTGCGCGGCCGCCTGGTCGCGGAGGCCGACCCGACCAGCGTCACCCCCGAACAACTCGGCTCCGCCATGACCGGCGCCGGACTGGACGGCTCGGACGCGCACACGGAAGGTGACAGCGGTGCTGAGGGCGCCCATCGTAACGAGAGCGAGGGCGGCGCGTGACTGACACCGGACGCCGTACCGTCGCGGCACCGATCGTGATCCTTCTCGCGGTCCTCATGGGCGGCCTGGTCACCGCCGTGCTGGACCTGTTCCTCCTGTGGTGGGCGGCGCTCATCATCGGAGTCACCCTCGCCTTCGCCCTCGTGGCCGTGCTCGCCCCGATGACCCCCGACCGGGGCCGGGTGGGCGCCGACGGCACCAAGGAGGAGGGCACGCCCCTCCACAACGTGCTCGTCCTCCCGATGGCCCTGGTGCTGTCGGTCGTGGGCGGCCTGGTCGCCGCGTGGATGCTGGACCTCTCGCTGATCGAGCCCGCCGCGGCCGCGTTGGGCGCGGTGATCGGCTCGCTGCTCGCGTTCGTGCTCTTCCACCGCCTCGCGGCGATGATGGCGCTGTCCTTCGCCGCCGTCCTGACGGCGGGTGTGATCGCGATCGGCGTCACCGCCGCCGTCCTGTACTTCAGCGGCATCGCGCCGCTGCCCACCTTCGAGCGGATGCTGGAGTACGGCACCCGGCCCAACAGCCTGGTGCAGATCATCAACGACAGCACCACCTACTACCTGGCCGCCGTGGCCGTGGCGATCGGCTTCAAGATGAAGCTGTTCAACATCGGTGTGGACGGCCAGTACCGGCTCGCGGCCCTGCTGGCCGCCGCCGTCGGCGGGTACCTGGTGCTGCCCCCGGTGCTCAGCCAGTTCGTGGTCATCCTCACCGCCGTGGCCGTGGGCGGTCTGTGGGCGGGCATCGCGGGCTACCTCAAGGTCGCCCGGGGCGTGTCCGAGGTGATCTCCACGATCATGCTCAACGCGATCGCCACCGGCATCACCGCCTACCTGCTGACCGAGGGCCGCCTCGCGGTCGAGATCAGCACCAACAACATCGGTACCCCGCCCATCCCCGAGTCGGGCTGGGTCCCGGGCATCCCGGCGACCTTCCTCGGCTCGGACCGGGAGATCTACGGTCTGATCCTGCTGTCCGTCGCCGTGGGCATCGGGTACTGGATCATGCTCAACCGCACGCGGTTCGGCTTCGAGCTGCGGGCCACCGGCCAGTCGCAGTCGGCGGCCGAGGCCAGCGGCGTGAACGTGAAGAAGATGGTCTTCCTGTCCATGCTCTTCTCGGGCATGGTCGCCGGTCTGGTGGGTCTGCCGCAGTTGCTCGGCAACTCCCACTACTACGCCCTGGACTTCCCGACGGGGATCGGCTTCATCGGCATCGCGATCGCGCTGCTGGGCCGCAACCACCCCGTGGGCATCGTCTTCGCCTCCCTGTTCTGGGCCTTCCTGACCCAGGCGGCGGGCATCCTGCCCTTCGACGGCATTCCGCAGGAGATCGCCGTCATCGCACAGGCCACCATCGTCCTCACGGTCGTCGTGGTCTACGAGGTCGTGCACCGCTGGGGCCGCCGCTACCAGCAGCAGCAGATCGGCAGGCAGCTCGGCCGTACGACCGAGTCCACCCCGGAGCCCGCCGTCGTGTCCGACGGCGGCGCCTCCGATGGTGCCGTCACCGAGGACACCGACGGCACCGACGACAAGCGCGGCGGGGAGGCAAAGTGAGCCAGGAACTCAACGTGATGGAGCCGGTGACCAAGCGGTCCCGGCCCCGGGGATGGGCGCGCTGGCGCGTCCTCACCCTGCTGATGGCGGTCTTCGTGTCGCTGGCGGGTCTGCGCGTCATCACCGGTCAGGACATGCTGACCGACGCGGGCACCGTCCGCACCACGCTGACCTTCGCGGTCCCGATCGGCCTGGCCGCCCTCGGCGGTCTGTGGGCCGAGCGCGCGGGCATCATCAACATCGGCCTCGAAGGCATGATGATCTTCGGGACGTGGTTCGGCGCCTACTTCGCATGGAGCTTCAACGACCCGTGGATCGGCCTGCTGGCCGGAACCCTGGGCGGCATGCTCGGCGGCCTGATCCACGCGGTGGCCACCGTGACCTTCGCGGTGGACCACATCGTGTCCGGTGTGGCGATCAACATCCTCGCCCTGGGCGCCATGCGCTACCTGTCGATCCTGGTCTACTCCGACATCCCCGGCGCGGGTGCGGCCCAGTCCCCGTCGGCGCCGTCGTTCCCGACCCTGAACCTGCCGTGGCTTCCCGAGGCGCTCGCCCCGGTCGCCCAGAGCGGCATCTTCCTGGTCAGCGACCTGGCGGCGCTGGTCATCGGGCTCACGACCAGGATGTCCGCGCTGACCCTCATCGCCATCCTGCTGGTCCCGATCAGCTACCTGGTGCTGTGGAAGACCACCTTCGGCCTGCGGCTGCGCTCGGTGGGTGAGAACCCCGACGCCGCCGAGTCCCTCGGCGTGCCGGTGTACACGCTCAAGTACGTCGCCGTGGTCATCTCCGGTGGTCTGGCCGGTATGGGCGGCGTGTTCCTCGCGATCGTCGCCTCCCAGATCTACCAGGAGGGGCAGACCGGCGGTCGCGGGTACATCGGTCTGGCCGCGATGATCTTCGGTAACTGGCGGCCGGGCGGCCTGGCCATGGGCGCGACCCTGTTCGGCTACACCGACGCGCTCCAGCTGCGCGGCGGCGGCGCTGCCATCCACGCGCTGCTGCTGCTCCTGGCCGTGGTCCTGCTCGTGGTGGCCGTGTGGCAGGTGCGCAAGGACCGCAAGGGCATCGCCGTGGCGGGTTTCCTCGCCGCGGTCGTCCTGCTCTTCTGGTACTTCAGCACCGACTCGCTGCCGCGTGAGCTGGCGACCTACAGCCCGCACATCGCCACGCTGCTGGTGCTCTCGCTGGCCTCGCAACGGCTGCGAGCACCCGCCGGGATCGGAAAACAGTGGAGGGCGAGCAGGTCATGACCGACGCGGAAGTGGACTGGGAGGCCCTTCGGGAGACCGCCCGGGAGGCCATGGGCCGCGCCTACGCGCCCTACTCGAACTACCCGGTGGGAGCGGCGGCGCTGGTCGACGACGGCCGGGTGGTGAGCGGCTGCAACGTGGAGAACGCCTCCTACGGTGTGGGCCTGTGTGCCGAGTGCGGTCTGGTCAGCGCCCTGCACGCCTCCGGCGGCGGTCGGCTGGTGGCCTTCGCCTGCGTGGACGGTCGGGGCCTGGCCCTGATGCCGTGCGGGCGCTGCCGTCAGCTCCTGTACGAACACGGCGGGCCGGACCTGCTGGTGGACACGCCGGAGGGCATCCTGCCCATGGAGCGCGTGCTGCCCCAGGCCTTCGGACCGCACAACCTCGCCTGACGGGCGGAGCACCATCGGTCGTCTCCCCGGTCGCCGGTCCACGGCGGCCGGGGAGACGTCTTTTCGCACCACCTCTTCACGACGGAAGGAACATGACATGGACGTCATCGAGATCATCCGCGCCAAGCGCGACGGGGGACAGCTCTCCCCGGAGCAGATCGACTGGGTGATCGGGGCCTACACCCGTGGTGAGGTGGCCGAGGAGCAGATGGCGGCGCTGGCGATGGCGATCTTCCTGCGCGGCATGGACCGCGCTGAGGTGAGCCGCTGGACCGAGGCGATGCTCTCCTCCGGCGACCGGCTGGACTTCACCGACCTGGCCAGGCCCACCACGGACAAGCACTCCACCGGGGGTGTGGGCGACAAGATCACCCTTCCGCTCACCCCCACCGTGGCGGCCTGCGGCGCCGCCGTCCCTCAGCTGTCCGGGCGCGGACTCGGACACACCGGCGGCACCCTCGACAAGCTGGAGTCCATCCCCGGGTGGCGGGCGTCGCTGTCCACCGAGGAGATGCGCAAGGTCATCACCGACACCGGCGGGGTGATCTGCGCGGCCGGGAGCGGGCTCGCCCCGGCCGACCGCAAGCTGTACGCGCTGCGCGACGTCACGGGCACGGTGGAGTCCATCCCGCTGATCGCGGCCTCCATCATGAGCAAGAAGCTCGCGGAGGGCACGAGCGCCCTGGTCCTGGACGTCAAGGTGGGTTCGGGCGCGTTCATGAAGGACACCGCCTCCGCCCGCGAGCTGGCCCGCACCATGGTGGACATCGGCAACGACCACGGCGTGCGCACGGTTGCGCTGCTCACCGACATGGCCACGCCCCTGGGCCGCCAGGTCGGCAACGCGCTGGAGGTCGCGGAGTCGGTGGAGGTGCTCTCGGGGGGCGGCCCCGCCGACGTCGTCGAACTCACCGTGGCGCTGGCCCGCGAGATGCTGGCCGCCGCCGGAATGACTCCTGGTGAGAAGGGGGTGAAGGACCCGGCCGAGGCGCTGCGCGACGGCAGCGCGCTGGAGTCGTGGAAGGCGCTCGTGCGTGCCCAGGGCGGCGACCCGGACGCGCCGCTGCCGGTGGCGGCCGAACGCCGCACCGTGCTGGCCCCGGAGACCGGTGTGGTCACGCGGCTGGACGCCTACCAGGTGGGTCTGGCCGCCTGGCGTCTGGGCGCCGGCCGGGCCCGCAAGGAGGACGACGTCTCCTTCGGCGCCGGGGTCACCCTGCACGCCAAGCCGGGCGAGGCGGTCGCGGCGGGCGAACCCCTGTTCACCCTGCACGCGGACGAGCCCGAACGCTTCGACCGCGCCGCCCAGGCGCTCGAGGGCGCCTTCGACATCGGCGGCGCGGCCGAGTGGAAGCCGGGCCCGCTGGTCATCGATCGGGTCTCCTGACCCGGTGTCCCCCGGAGCGGGATGACCCGGGAAACACGCCCTAGTTCGGCATGGGGGGCATCATCTGCTGCGGGGCGGCGTCCGGCACCAGCAGGAACGCGGCGGCGGCGACGAGGACGAACAGGAAACCGACCACAGTCGTCGCCGTGGCGGTCCAGCGCGCCCACGGGCTGCTGCCCCGGTTGAGCAGGGCCAGCGCCAGGGTCGAGGCGAGCACGGTGAGCAGGGACACCGCTCCGCCCATCCAGAGCTGGGCCTCGATCGAGCGGACCTGCCCGGCGTCGATGGGCTGGCCCCCGAGCATGATCATGCTGGTGAGGAGCTCCAGCAGCTGGCCGGAGAAGATGGTGACCGCGAGCAGGGCAAGGCCCACGATGCTGAGGGTCTCGGTGGAGAAGGCGCCGCCAGGTCGGGGCTCGGCCTCGGTGACCCCGAACTCGTGTTCGTGGTCGTGGTCGTGACCGGTCTCCTCATCGGCGAGGCCGTCCTCCGCGGAGTCGGCGGCATCCGTCGCGCCGGGGTTCTCGGCGGGGTACCCCGGCTCGAACTTCGGCTGCGGCGAGCCCTCGCCGGAGCTCGTGGTGTTCTCGGGCTTGTCGTTGTCTTCCGGTGCGGTACTCACGCGGCCAACGTACCCGCGCATCGGGATAAGCGGGACCTAAGAATCACCTGCTCAGACCAGGGATACCGCCAATTTCCGGTCAGCCGGCGGGCGCGGGGGCGGTCAGCAGCACGTACGACAGCACGGTCAGCACGATGAGCAGGATCCCGACCAGCACGGTGCCGGCTGCCAGGTGGCGGACCCACGGGTGGGTCTCGGGGCCCGACCGGAACAGTGCCACCGCCGAGCACAGGACGGCCAGCGCCGAGAACAGTCCGGCGCCGGTGAGTTCGCCCTGGACCGCCGCTCCGAGGGTGCCCTTGGCGCCGATCAGGGTCTGCGTGTTGAAGATCCCGACCAGCTGGGTGGACAGCAGTGTGGTGGCCAGCATGATGAGCCCGGCCACGCTGAAGGTCCCGGCGCCGAACAGGGAGTCGCGGTGCGGGGCGGGCTGACCCTGGAGGAAGGCCTCGGAGGCGGGTGAGGGCTCCGTGGTCGCGGATGTCCCGGGTGTCTCGGGGGGCTCCGTGGTCGCGGATGTCCCGGGTGTCTCGGGGGACTCCGTGGTGGGGGAGGTCTCGGGAGTCTCGGGGGACTCCGAGGCCTCGTCGGGGGAGCTGGGGGACGCGGTGTCTTCTGAGGAGGTACTCACGCGCGCCAAAATACCCCTCCTCTGTCCCGATTCGCTGCGCCGTAACCGGTCGACTGCGGCCGGTTCCGGCCATTTCGCCCGAGGAGGTCGTTCAGGGGAAAAACAATCACGGGTGCTTGTTCTTTTCTGTGTCCGGTGTCACCCTCTTTCCCATGACCGCTACAGCAGCCCCCCCTCTGCGGATCGGGAACGCCTCCGGCTTCTACGGCGACCGCCTCGCGGCCGTGCACGAGATGCTCACCGAAGGCCCCGTCGACGTGCTCACCGGCGACTACCTGGCCGAACTCACGATGGCCATCCTCGGTCGGGACCAGCTGGCCGACCCGAGCCGGGGCTACGCCCGCACCTTCCTGCGGCAGATGCGCGAGTGCCTGGCCACCGTCATGGAACGCAGGGTCCGCGTGGTCACCAACGCGGGCGGCCTCAACCCACGGGGGCTGGCCGACCGCCTCACCGAGCTCGCCGACGGTCTCGGCTTCGAGCCCCGCATCGCCTGCGTCACCGGTGACGACCTGCTGCACCGGGCCGAAGAACTCAACCTGGGCACCCCCCTCACAGCCAACGCCTACCTGGGCGCCTTCGGCATCGCCCGGTGCCTGGACGCGGGGGCCGACATCGTCGTCACCGGGCGCGTCACCGACGCCTCGCTGACGGTCGGCCCCGCCGTCTCCCACTTCGGCTGGGCCCGGGACGACCTCGACGCCCTCGCGGGAGCCACCGTCGCCGGGCACGTGATCGAGTGCGGTACCCAGGCGACCGGCGGCAACTACGCCCTGCCGCGCGAACTCGCCGGACACGACCTGGACCACCCCGGGTTCCCGATCGCCGAGATCGCCGCCGACGGCACCTCGGTCATCACCAAGCACCCCGGCTCCGGCGGCGCGGTCACCACGGGCACCGTCACCGCGCAGCTCGTCTACGAGATCCGGGGCGCCCGCTACCCCGGACCCGACGTCACCACCCGCCTGGACACCGTCCGGCTCGACCAGGAGAAGCGGGACCGGGTGCGGATCAGCGGAGCCATCGGGGAGGACCCGCCACCGGACCTCAAGGTCGGCCTGACCGGCATCAGCGGCTTCCGTAACGAGGTCGAGTTCCTCGTCACCGGCCTGGACGCCGAGGAGAAGGCGGCCCTGGCCGAACGCCAGACGCGCGCCGCCCTGGCCCACCGGGGCCCCGCCGACCTTCGGTTCGAGTTCGTCCCCGCCCTCGACCCCCACGGCGACACCCAGGACGACGCCACCGCGCGCCTGCGCGTGGTCGCCCGTGACCACGACCCCGCCGTCATCGGCCGCCGCTTCGGCGCCGCAGCCGTGGAGTTGGCGCTCTCCAGCTACGCCGGGTTCCACATCACCGCGCCGCCCCGCGACGCCCGGCCGGACGGGGTCACCGTCACCCACGCGCTGGTCCCAGCCGCCGAGGTCGAGCACACCGTCATCACCCCCGAAGGCGGACGTGAGCAGGTACCGCACACCGTCCGCACCAGGGCGCTCACGGAGGTGCCCGAACCCCCGCTCCCCGCGCCCCCTCCCGGCGGACCCACCAGGCTGGCCCCGCTCGGCCTGGTCCTGGGCGCGCGCAGCGGCGACAAGGGAGCCGACGCCAACGTGGGCGTGTGGGCTCCCTCGGACGAGGCCTGGCGCTGGCTGGCGCACACCCTCACCGCCGACACACTGCGCGAACTGCTGCCGGAGACCGCCGACCTCCGGGTCACCCGCCACCTGCTCCCCGGCCTGCGGGCCGCCAACTTCTGGATCGAGGGGATACTCGCGCCCGGCACCGCCCGCCGCGAGGGACTGGACCCCCAGGCCAAGGGGCTCGGTGAGTGGCTGCGCGCCCGCCGCCTCCCCGTCCCCGAGTCCCTGCTGCCCGAGACCCCGCTGCCCGAGGAGGGCCCGTGAGCGTTCTGACCTCCCGACTCGACACCCGGGGCCCGGCCTACGCCGAGGCACGGGAGACCATGCTCGCCAAGCTGGCCGAGCTCGACACCGAACACGCCAAGGCGCTGGCCGGGGGCGGCGAACGCTACGTGGAGCGGCACCGCGCCAGGGGCGGTCTGCTGGCCCGGGAACGGATTGAACTCCTCCTGGACGAGGGCAGCCCCTTCCTCGAACTCTCCCCCCTGGCCGCGTGGGGCAGTGACTTCCACGTGGGCGCCAGCGTGGTCACCGGGGTGGGCGTGGTCTCGGGCGTGGAGTGCGTGATCGTCGCCAACGACCCCACCGTGCGCGGCGGCTCCAGCAATCCCTGGAGCCTGCGCAAGTCCCAGCGGGCCGGGGAGATCGCCGAACGCAACCGGATGCCCATGATCAGCCTCGTGGAGTCGGGCGGCGCCGACCTGCCCACCCAGAAGGAGATCTTCATCCCCGGCGGCGGCACCTTCCGCCACCTCACCCGGCTCTCCGCCTCCGGGATCCCCACCATCGCCCTGGTCTTCGGCAACTCCACCGCCGGAGGCGCCTACGTCCCGGGGATGAGCGACCACGTGGTCATGGTCCGGGACCGGTCCAAGGTCTTCCTCGGCGGGCCCCCGCTGGTCAAGGCCGCCACCGGTGAGGAGAGCGACGACGAGTCCCTGGGCGGCGCGCGCATGCACGCCGAGGTCTCCGGACTCGCCGACCACCTGGCCGAGGACGAGCACGACGCGATCCGCGTCGGCCGCCGTATCGTGGCCCGCCTCAACCACGCCAAGGTCGGTCCCGCCCCCGCCCGCGAGGTACGCGAACCCCTGTTGCCCGCCGAGGAACTCCTGGGGATCATGCCGCCCGACCTCAAGGTCCCGGTGGACCCGCGCGAGGTGATCGCGCGTGTGGTGGACGGCTCGGAGTTCGACGAGTTCAAACCCTCCTACGGCCCCGGCCTTGTCACCGGCTGGGCCACCCTGCACGGGTACCCGGTCGGACTCCTGGCCAACGACAACGGCGTGCTGTTCAGCGCCGAGTCGCAGAAGGCCACCCAGTTCATCCAGCTCGCCAACCGGTCGAACACCCCGCTGGTGTTCCTGCACAACACCACCGGCTACATGGTGGGCGCCGAGTACGAGCAGGGCGGGATCATCAAGCACGGCTCGATGATGATCAACGCCGTCTCCAACAGCACCGTCCCGCACTTCTCGGTGCTCATCGGAGCCTCCTACGGAGCGGGGCACTACGGCATGTGCGGGCGCGCCTACGACCCCCGCTTCCTCTTCTCCTGGCCCAGCGCCCGCTCCGCCGTCATGGGACCCAAGCAGCTGGCCGAGGTCGTCTCGATCGTCTCGCGCGCCTCGGCCGCCAAGAAGGGCCAGCGCTACGACGACGACCAGGACGCGGCCATGCGCGAGCTGGTGGAGAACCAGATCGAGGCCGAGTCCCTGCCGATGTTCCTGTCCGGCCGGGTCTACGACGACGGCGTCATCGACCCCCGCGACACCCGCACCGTCCTCGGGCTGTGCCTGTCCTTCGCCAGCAACGCACCGGTACGCGGCACCGACCGCTTCGGTGTCTTCCGAATGTGAGAAGGGGAAGGCCCATGACCCCCACAAGCCACACCACACCCACCCGTCCCATCAGCACGCTGCTCGTCGCCAACCGGGGCGAGATCGCCCGCCGCGTCATCCGCACCTGCCGGACCCTGGGCGTGGCCACCGTCGCCGTACACGCCCCCGGCGAGGAGGACGCCGCGCACGTGCGCGAGGCCGACACCGCCGTACGCCTGCCCGTCCCCGAGGGGCGCGGCCCCGTCGACGCCTACCTCGACCCCGGCGCGCTCGTGGCCGCCGCGCGCACCGCCGGAGCCGACGCCGTCCACCCCGGCTACGGCTTCCTCTCCGAGAACGCCGACTTCGCGCGTGCGGTCACCGACGCCGGACTCACCTGGGTCGGACCCTCCGCCGAGGCCGTCGAGCAGATGGGTTCCAAGACCCTCGCCAAGAAGGTCGCCCGCGACGCCGGGGTGCCGGTCGCCGACGCCCTCGACCCCGCCGACGTGCGCGCCGAACACCTGCCCGTCCTGGTCAAGGCGGTGTCCGGGGGAGGCGGACGCGGCATGCGCGTGGTCCGCGACCTCGGCTCCCTCACGGAGGAGGCCGGGGCCGCCCGCGCCGAGGCGGCCTCCGCGTTCGGGGACCCGGCGGTGTTCTGTGAGCCCTACGTGGAACGCGGCCGTCACGTGGAGGTGCAGATCCTCGCCGACCACCACGGCACGGTCTGGGTGCTGGGCGAACGCGACTGCTCGGCCCAGCGCCGCCACCAGAAGGTGCTGGAGGAGGCACCCGCCCCGGGGCTGTCCGAGGAGGTCCGCCAGCGGCTGCACCGGGCCGCCCGCGACCTCGCCGCCGCCATCGGCTACACGGGGGCCGGAACGGCCGAGTTCCTGGTCCCGGTCACGGACGAGGGCCTGGGTGAGCCGGTGTTCCTGGAGATGAACACCCGCCTCCAGGTGGAGCACCCCGTCACCGAGTGCGTCACCGGACTGGACCTGGTGGAGTGGCAGCTGCGGATCGCGGAGGGCGAGCCGCTGCCCGGCACCGGGCCGCCCGCCCCGCGCGGCCACGCCGTGGAGGCCCGCCTGTACGCCGAGGACCCCGGTGACGACTGGCGGCCCCGCACCGGCACGCTGCACGCCTTCGACGTCCCCGCCGCGGACCTCTCCTTCGTTCCGCTCACCGCGCCCGGGGTACGCCTCGACCACGGGGTGGAGGCCGGTGACACGGTGGGAACCGACTTCGACCCCATGTTGGCCAAGGTCATCGCCTACGGCCACGACCGCCGGGACGCCCTCCGCCGCCTGTCCGCCGCCCTGGCACAGGCGCGTCTGCACGGGGTGGGTACGAACCGGGACCTGCTCGTCCGCGCCCTGCGCCACCCGGACCTCACGCACGCCGAGAGCGGTCCCGAACGACTGCACACCGGCTTTTTGACCGGCGACCGGCTCACCGACCTCGCCCGCCCCCTCGCCGACCCGGCCACGGAGGAGCTGGCCGCGCTCGCCGCCTCCCTGGCCTCGGTCGAGGCGGCGAGGGGGACCGGGGTCCTCCCTCCGGGCGTCCCGGCCGGATGGCGCAACCTGCCCTCCGCCCCGCACCGGCGCCGACACACCACGCCCGGGGGCCGCGAGACCACCTCGTCCTTCCGGTCCGTGCGCGGTGCCCACCTGCCCGAACGCGAGGACGTCCGGGTGCTCTCCGCGACGCCGGATCGGGTGGTGCTGGAAGTGGACGGGCTGCGACGCGCCTTCGACGTGTACGGCCCCCACCCCGGCGGCGCGGACGTGTACGTGGAGTCCGCCCTGGGCTCGGTCACCCTCACACCCGTCGATCCGCTCCCCGCACCCGAACCCACCGTCGATCCCGGCGCCCTGCCCGCTCCCCTGCCCGGAACAGTCACCGCCGTGGACGTCGCGGTGGGGGACCGGGTCCACGAGGGGCAGACCCTGCTGCGCATGGAGGCGATGAAGATGGAGCACCGCGTCACCGCTCCCGCCGCCGGGACCGTCCGGGAACTCCCCGTCGCCGCGGGGGACCGGGTCCCCGCCGGGGCCCCGCTGGCCGTCCTCGACCACACCGACAACGACGAAGGGCCTGATCAGTGACCGGTGCCATGACCTTCAACGAACCGCCCGAGCGCGTCGAACTCCGGGCCGCCGTCGCCGACCTCGCGGCCAAGTACGGCTCCGAGTACTACCGTGCCAAGGCCAGGGAGGGCTCCTACCTCACGGAACTGTGGAAGGAGGCGGGCGACCTCGGATACCTCGGCGTCAACGTCCCCGAGGAGTACGGCGGCGGGGGCGGCGGCATCGGCGACCTGGCAGCCGTCCTGGAGGAGTTCAGCGCGGCGGGCTGCCCCACCCTGATGATGGTGGTCTCCCCGGCCATCTGCGGCACCGTCCTGGCCCGCTTCGGCACCCCCGAACAGCGTGGCCGGCTGCTGCCCGGGCTGGCCAGCGGCGAGTCCATCATGGCCTTCGCCATCACCGAACCCGACGCCGGATCCAACTCCCACCGCATCACCACCACCGCGCGCCGCGACGGCGACGGCTGGGTGCTCAACGGACAGAAGACCTTCATCTCCGGGGTGGACGTCGCCGACGCCGTCCTCGTGGTCGGACGCGTCCAGGACGAGGACACCGGCCGCCTCTCCGCAGCCCTGTTCGTCGTCCCCACCGGAACCCCGGGGTTCACGGCCCAGCGCATCGAGATGGACCTGGTCAGCCCCGACCACCAGTACCAGCTGTTCCTGGACGACGTCCGGCTGCCCGCCGACGCGCTGGTCGGAGACCCCGAGGCCGGACTCCTCCAGCTCTTCGCCGGGCTCAACCCCGAACGCATCATGGCCGCCTCCCTGGCCACCGGCAGCGCGCGCCACGCCCTCGACAAGGCCGTCGCCTACGCCAAGGAACGCACCGTGTGGGGCGACCAGCCCATCGGCTCCCACCAGGGGCTGGCCCACCCGCTGGCGCAGGTGAAGATCGAGATGGAGCAGGCCCGCCTGATGACCCAGCACGCGGCGCTCCGCTACGATTCCGGCGACGACGCGGGCGCCGGGGAGGTCGCCAACATGGCCAAGTACGCCGCCGCCGAGGCGTGTGTTCGATCGGTGGACCAGGCCGTGCAGACCCTCGGGGGCAACGGCCTGGCCAGCGGGTACGGTCTGGGATCGGCCATCGCCGCCGCCCGGCTGGCCCGGATCGCGCCGGTGAGCCGGGAGATGGTCCTCAACTACGTGGCCCAGCAGTCCCTCGGGCTGCCCAAGTCGTACTGACACGGGAGAGAAGGGGCGCGCAGTGGGCACGGCATCCGACCGGGAGCCGAGACAGGAACGCAGCCGGGCCACGCGGGCCCGGCTGCTCGACGCGGCCGTGGAGTGCCTGGCGGAACGCGGCGTGGCCGGAGCCACCGTGGGCGCGGTCGCCCAGCGCGCCGGGGTGTCCCGGGGCGCCGCGCAGCACCACTTCCCGACCCGTGAGGACCTCCTCCTCGCCGCGCTGCGGCACATGGTGGACGCTCGCGGGGCCGAGCTGCGCCGCCGCGCCGAGGCGGTTCCGGAGGGGCCGGGCCGCACCGAGGCCGTCGTGCAGATGGTGGTGGACGCCTTCAGCGGCACCGGCTTCAACGCCGCCCTCCAGCTGTGGGCCGGGGCCGCCAGCGATCCCGCGCTGCGTGCGCGAGTCATCCCCCTGGAGGAACAGGTGGGGCGGGAGGTGCACCGCGCGGCCGTGGAACTGCTGGGCGCGGACGAGTCCGTGCCCGGAACGCGGGAGGCGGTCCAGGCCACCCTGGACCTCGCCCGGGGGCTGGGCCTGGCCAACCTCCTCACCGACGACGGACCCCGTCGGCGCAGGGTCGTCCACCAGTGGGCGGCCATGCTCGACCAGGCCCTGGAGACCGTCGGCTGAACCCCGGACGGCTGTCCGTCCGGGTTGCCGATCAGCACGTGGGTGACCCCGTCGGTGCCGGTGTCCACCCCACAGAACGCCGTCGTCCACGGCTCCGGGTCGGTCCCGCTGCTCACGATGATCAGGACGGGTATCGGTCTGGACATCGTCGCAACCGTGACCCTCATCGGCCAGATCGTCCCCCTCGCCGCTCTGACCGGCATCAGCGGGCTGACCCCGGGGGCCCGGGAGGGGGCCACCGCCCCCCTCCCGGTCTCCCTCGCGCCACAACGCTGACTACTGTTGGGTAATCGCCTACCACCACGGCGTGGCGGGCGATTATGATCGAAAGCGTCGGTCGGGGGACCGCCCCGACGGTTCCTCACAACACTTCTGCGGACAGGGCGGTGGACCGGTGGCAGCGGACGCGGGCAGGGACCTTCCCAGCCTGGCCAGACGGGCGTTGGACGCGTTCTCGGAGAGCGCCACGCGCGGCAGGGACCGCGACGCCCTCATGGACTCCGCGTTCGCGCGGCTCTTCGAGCTCTACCAGGCCACGACCGAGGCCGAACGCGGATCCCCGGCCGGGCAGAACTTCAACGCGACCCTCGCCGAACTCCTCGTGAGCGGCAACAACCCGGTCCGGCTCAGCCTGTACGTGGTGCGCAGCCAGACCGCCGCCGAGAACGGCCAGCACGAGGGCTACCGCCCGGCCTGCTGGCGCCGTTCCATGATCCAGATCCTCGGCGACGCGTTCGTGCCGCTGGAGAGCTTCCTGCGGCCCATCGACCTCGAGGCGCTCCCGCGCATCGACGACGCCCTGGAGGCGGTGGCCGCCAACGCCAGCCCCGCCACCGTCGAGGAGGTCCCCGCCTGGGTGCCGCAGACGCACTGGTGGTGGTGGGAACCGGCCCGTCAACGCGGCGAGGAGACCCCGTCGCACACCCGTGCCGACAGCGGCACCCTGGACGCCGTCAGCGACTGACGGGCGGCTCTCGCAGGGAGTCGAAGCCGCCCCGGGCCGGAACCAGGTGGACCTCCCCGGGCCTGGCCGTGTCCAGGGTCTCCTGGAGATGGACCATCAGCAGCTCGAAGGCCTCGGTCAGGCCGTCCTCGCGCCGGGTGCCGAACGCGGCCACCGCTTCCTCCACCAGGTCCCGCAGCCGGGCGGCGAGGGTGGGTGGGTCCAGGTGCAGGACCATCGGTTCCTCCAGCTCCCGGCCCTGGAAGCAGCTGATCCGGATCCCGCGCTCCCCGGGCAGCACCTCGGCCCGGCTGGCGGCACGGTAGGTCACCGGGGCGCCGGCCCCGCCGGGCTGGACCGTCGTCTCCGCGCCCTCGGTCAGCTCCCTGACCAGCCAGTCCCAGGTCCTCTGCTCGTCCATGCCCCCATGGTCACCCCTGGTGGGGGAGTGGCGCCAGGGGTGACACGGTGGTCAGCCCGTTCCGGGCACCCGCTGTCGTGGGGTCAGCGCACGCCCCGGATCCCCCAGACGGTCGCCGCTCCCATCAGGGAGACGAGCCCGCAGATGGTGTACAGCACCGGGTAGCCGCCCAGATGGACGACGATCGGCCCGGCCAGTGCCGGGGCGATCACCTGCGGGCCCGAACTGGCGATGTTGACGATTCCCAGGTCCTTGGCGCGCCCCTCGGCGGCCGGGAGCACCTCGGTGACCAGCGCGTTGTCCACGGACAGGAAGACACCGAACCCCACCCCCAGGACCACCGCGCAGACCAGCACGGCGGACCACGTGGGCACGAGTGCCAAAGCGAACGCGGGCAGGCCCATCACCACCCCGGCGAGGGCGACCATGCCGCGGCGTCTCCCGATCCGGTCCGAGACCGCGCCCGCGACCACGGTGGTGGCCACGACCGCAGCCGTGTACACGAGGATCAGCGTGAGCAGCCCGTCCGTGGCGGAGGAGCCGGGGAACAGATCCTCGTACCCCACGGCGTCGCGCAGGAAGTAGAGCATGTAGAGGATGAACATCGCGTTGCCCGTGCCGATGAGGAACCGGGTCAGGAAGGCCCAGGCGAAGTCCGGGTGCTTCCGGGGCGAGACCCACAGGCTCCGGGCGAGGTCGCGCCAGGGCGGTCGGGCCTCGCGGGGCAGGGGAGGGTCGGGAGACAGGAGCGCGAAGGGCAGGGCGCAGGCCAGGGTGAGGACTCCGATGAGTGTGTACCCGGGGGAGACCTCGGTGACGACCACGGTGACCAGCACGACCGCCGCCACGACCCCGGCCGACTGGGGGATGCCGATCCACCCGGAGACCGCGCCGCGCTGGCTCCGGGGCACGTGGTCCGGGACCGCCGCGAGCAGGGTGGCGTTCAGACAGGACAGCGCGGTCTGCACGAACGACCAGCCCAGCAGGATGCCCCAGACGCTCTCCTGGGAGCCGAGGACGACCAGCCCGGCGCCGCCGAGCAGGGCTCCGGCCAGGACCCAGGGTCTGCGACGACCCAGGGGCCCTGTGGTGCGGTCCGACAGCGCTCCGGCCAGCGGGGTGGCGATCATGGCCATGGCCGCGCCGACCCCGGTGACCCAGGCCAGGACGGTCTCCTTGTCGGCGGGGCTGACCCGGCCGATCTGTTCGGGGAGCAGGACCTGGAGGGGGCCGAAGAAGGCCATCCACATGCCGAGGTTGGCCAGGCTGATCCCGGCCACCCACAGGGCGCGGACGTCGCGTGTCGGCTCGGCGAGGGCGCGGGGCGGTGGCGCCGGGGGCGTGCGCACGGTGTGACCCACCTAACATGAGGAGGGTTCATGTTAGACCAGGCGGGCCGGGCGGGGGAAGGGTTCGGGAGAACCCACTGGCATCTAGTCAATTTTGACTAGTAGTTTGGGGGCATGACAGAGACGATGCGCCCCAACGAGACCACCGTGCCGGGTCTGCACACCCACGACCCCCAGGCCACCCTCGACTTCTACGAGTCGCTCGGCTTCGAGGTCACCTGGAAGCAGTTCCGGCCCTACGTCTACCTGGCGTTCTCCTGGAGCGGCTTCCAGATCCACTACAGCGCCGCGCCCAAGGGCTTGGACCCCGCTCAGGAGAACACCGGTGGCGCGCTGGTGATGGTGGACGCCGTGGCCCCGTACCACGAGGCCATCACCGACGCCATGCGCGCGGCCCACGGCAGGGTCCTGTCGCGGGGCCTGCCGCGCGTCACCCGCTTCCGCCCCGGTGCGAGCCGCTTCACTCTGATGGACCCGTCCGGGAACAGCCTCATCTTCATCCGGCGCGACGAGCCCGAGGGCCTGGACTACGGGGGATCACCCGAACTGGAGGGCATCGCCAGGGCCCTCGACCAGGCGCGCAACTTCCGGGAGTTCAAGAACGACGACCTCGCCGCGTACCGCCACCTGAAGTCCGCCCTGCGCAGGCACGCGGAGACGGCCCCGGCGGTGGAACGGGCCCTGGCGCACGCCACCCTGGTCGAGCTGTCCCTGGCCCTGGACGACCCGGAACGGGCCCGGGCCTGGCGGAGCGAGCTGGCGGCGGTGGAACTCACCGAGGAGGAGCGCCAGCGGGTCGAGAGGGAACTGGACCACGCCATCCGCCTGGAGGAGTGGCGGGAGGACGGGGGCGGCCGGTCCTGACGCCGTTCAGCCCCCGGTGTCGGGGGCCAGCACGCCCTCGAACGGCGTGCCCTCCTCGTCGGCGAAGGTGTACGCGCCGCCCTCGATCCGCGCGATCAACCCACGGGTCCAGGCGGCCTCGGAGTCCGAGGTGTGCACCCACAGGTCCATGATCTCGCCGATGTGCCCCATCCGCTCCGGGCCCCGATCGGGGTCGTAGTACCGCACCACCTCGGAGCGCCACTCCTCCAGCCCCGCCAACCGTCGCCGCAACAGGGTGAGGGCCTCACCCCGGGGCAGGTCCACGGCGAAGCCGAGTCCGGCGGAGAGCACGTCCGGCCCGGTGCCGTGCGCCGACAACGCGGTGCGCAGCAGCGAGAAGTACTCCTCGGTGCCGCGCCCGGTGACCTCGTACTCGACCCGGGGCGGACCACCGGCGGTGGAGGGCGCCACCTCGTGCGCCACGAGCAGGCCCTGTCGGGCCATCTGCTTGAGCGCGTGGTAGATCGACCCCGGCTTGGCGTTGGACCACTCGTGCGCGCCCCAGGACTCCAGGTCGTTGCGGACCTGGTAACCGTGCGCCCGCCCGTGGAGCCGGACCGCTCCGAGCACCAGCAAGCGGATGGCCGACATCCCCGCACCCCTCACCCCGTGTGGTCAACGCGGACCAGCCTACGGGGTGAGGGCACAACGGTCGGATCAGGCCGGCTGCTCGGCGGCCAGCTGCTCGTCCTGCCGCCGATGCTCGGCGCCCAGAGCGATCGGCGCGCCCAGCCACTCGTCACGCAGCCCGAAGGCGTCCACCAGCCGCACCGCGTAGGGGCGCAGCCCACGGCAGAGGTCGTTCACGGCGGCCGTGACCGCCTTGGTGCGCGCGGTCGAGAGCCGCTCGTGCTCCAGGAACCAGGCCCGGTCCTCCTCGATCACCGACAGCACGTAGAGGTCGCACAGACGGTTGAGCAGCTTGGCCGTGGACTGGTCGCCGCAGCGGTCGATGCCCGCCACGAACGCCTCCAGCACCACCCGGTCCATGTGCGCCCGACCGGCCGCGAGCACGTGGTCCTGGGCCTGGTTGAACACCTCGAAGGCGTCGCTGCCGTCCTTCCTGGAACGCCGCAGCCGCCCGGCCAGGCCCTCGATGATGTGCTTCTCGCGGTCCTCCATCAGCTCCAGGTGCCAGCCCCGGTTGTACAGGCTGGCCTCGTCCCGGCCCGGAGACGCGGCGACCAGCCGGTCGATCAGCGGGATCGCGGCGGTGCGCTCGATGACGGTCTCGAACACCTTCCCCGCCATGAACCGGGCCAGACCGAGCTGGTCGAGGTCGCCGAAGGAGTCCTTGAAGTTCGTGAGCAGGGCCTTGGTGAGCTGCTGCAACAGGACGGTGTTGTCACCCTCGAACGTGGTGAAGATGTCCGAGTCCGCCTTGAGCTGCGGGATGCGGTTCTCCGAGAGGTACCCCGAGCCGCCGCACGCCTCGCGGCAGGTCTGGATGGTCTCGGTGGCGTGCCAGGTGGCGACGGCCTTGAGCCCGGCCGCGCGCGACTCCAACTCCCTCTGGGCGTGCTCGTCGCGCTCGCTGGCCCGGGACAGCTCGTGCAGACGGGTGACCAGCTCCTCCTGGGCGAAGTGCAGGCCGTAGGTGCGGGCCAGCGCGGGCAACAGCTTGCGCTGGTGGGCGAGGTAGTCCAGGACGCGTACCTCCCGCTCCGGCTGGGTGTCCGTGGCCGGGCGGGTGAACTGGCGGCGGGTGTCGGCGTAGCGGATCGCGATGGCCAGCGACGCCTTGGTGGCGGTGCCCGCGCCCCCGGCCACGCTGATGCGGCCCCGGATCAGGGTGCCCAGCATGGTGAAGAACCGGCGGTTGGGGTTCTCGATGGGGCTGGAGTAGGTGCCGTCGGCGGCCACGTCGCCGTACCGGTTGAGCAGGTTGGTGCGGGGCACCCGCACGCCGTCGAACCACAGGCGGCCGTTGTCCACCCCGTTCAGCCCGGCCTTGGGGCCGCAGTCCTCGACGGTCACCCCGGGCAGGGGCGTGCCCTCGGCGTCGCGGATGGGCACCATGACCGCGTGCACGCCGTGCTCGATCAGGCCGCCGTCGCCGTCCGGCGTGCGCAGCTGGGCGAAGACCACCGCCATGCGTCCGTCGCGGGCGGCGTTGCCGATGTAGTCCTTGCGCGCGGACTCGTCGGGGCTGTGGACCACGAACTCCCCGGTGCCCGGGTCGAAGGTGGCCGTGGTGCGCAGGCGCTGCACGTCCGAGCCGTGGCCGGTCTCGGTCATCGCGAAGCAGCCCGGCAGGTCCACGGTCATGACGCCGGGCAGGTACCTCCGGTGGTGCTCGTCGGTGCCCAGAGCCCGGATGGCCCCGCCGAACAGCCCGAACTGCACGCCCATCTTGACCATGAGGGACATGTCCGCGACGAGCATCTCGAAGGCCACCACGGAGGCGCCGATGTCGTCGGTTCCGCCCACGGACTCGGGGAAGCCGTAGGCGGGCACGCCGGTCCCCGCCAGGGCCATGAGCTGCTTGAGAGTGCGGGCGCGGTGCTCCTCCACGGACAGGCCGTACACCGGGGCGAACTCCTCGCCCCGGATCACGTCACGCGCGCGTTCGCGCACGTGGGCCCAACGCCCGTCGAGCAGCCCGCGCAGCTCGGCCTCGTCCAGCTTCAACAGAGCCTGTTCGCTCATGTGCTCCCCCTGTGGTCGTCGTTGACGCGACCTTCACCTGTTACCACTCCGCGCCGGAGGGCGGCCGTGTACACGCCCGGGTCACGGGTGTGTGAGTCCCAACGTAGGGGGTGGCGCGGAGGGGGTCGGGGTCGGGTCAGACGGCGATGCCGTGCAGGGGGACGGGTGCGGGGTCGGACGCGGGGTCGACCCGGGCGAGCAGGGTGTCCAGGGACAGGCCCAGGGTGGCGGCGACGGCCGCCACGGTGAAGAAGGCCGGGGTGGGGACGCGGCCGCCCTCGATCTTGCGGAGGGTCTCCACGGAGATACCCGAGCAGCGGGCGACGTCCACCATCGTGCGGTCGGCCCGGGCCTCCCGCAGGAGGGTCCCCAGGGCACGGCCGCGTTCGATCTGGTCTTCGGTCAGCGGTTCTCGAACCATGGCGTGAGTCTATCCCGGGCGCGAGAGGCCGTATATTAATACCGGTATAGTTATCCTCACCTCATTCGGAAAGGGTTCCCCATGGTCGAGATCAAGACCCCCGCGGAGATCGCACTCATGCGCGAGGCCGGACGGGTCGTCGCCAACGCGCTCGCCGCCGGACGCCGGGCCGCCGAGCCCGGCCGCACCACCGCCGACCTCGACCGCGCCGCCGCCAAGGTCATCTCCGACGCGGGCGCCGAGCCGCTCTTCCAGGGCTACCAACCGGGCTGGGCACCCATGCCCTTCCCCGGGGTGGCCTGCGTGAGCGTCAACGACGAGATCGTCCACGGCGTCCCCGGAGAGCGGGTGCTGGCCGAAGGAGACCTGGTCAGTCTCGACTGCGGCGCGCGCCTGCGCGGCTGGTCCGCCGACTCCGCGATCAGCTTCGTGGTGGGGGAGGCCGACCCCGCCGACCTCACCCTGATCGCCGACACCGAGGCCGCGCTGGCCCGGGGGATCGCCGCCGCGCGCCCCGGTGACCGCGTGGGCGACATCGGCCACGCCATCGCGACCGAGGCCCGCGCGGCCGGGTACGGGCTCACCGCCGACCACGGCGGTCACGGTATCGGCCGCACGATGCACGAGGCCCCCGACGTGCTCAACGACGGCCGTCCCGGCCGGGGCTTCAGGCTCGTCCCGGGGTTGGTCATCGCCATCGAGCCCATGCTGGTGCGCGGCGGTTCCGACGGCTACGCCCACGGCGACGACGGGTGGACGGTGCTCAGCGACGACGGCACCCGTGCCGCCCACTGCGAGCACACGGTCGCCGTCACCGAGGACGGCCCGGTGGTGCTCACCCTGCCCTGACGCCGTCCGGCCCTGACGCGGCTCGGCCCTGACGCGGTCCGGCCCGACGGGTCAGGGGTCCCCGCCCACCCGCACGAGCGGGTGGGCGGGGACCCCGGGGGCCGCTGTTCCGGCTACTCCAGTCCCGGTACGCCCAGAGCGAGGGTGCCCGCGTCGGCGTCCAACACCGCCGGAACACCCAGCGGCACGGTGAGCTGCGCGGGGCAGTGCCCGAAGTCCAGGCCCCACAGCACCGGCACCCCCAACGGCTCCAGGCGTTCCCGCATCAGCTCGGAGACGACCCCGGGGTCGGGCGGGCAGTCCGTCCACGTGCCCAGGGCGACCCCGGCCACTCCGTCCATCCACCCCGTGCGCAACAGATGGGTGAGCATGCGGTCGAGCCGCGCGGCGTCCTCGTTGACGTCCTCCAGGATCAGGAGGCCGCCCGCCGCCGAGAGTCGACTGTGCGGGGTGGCCAGCCCGTCGTTGAGCAGACTCAGGTTCCCGCCGAAGGTGACCCCCGCGACCCGGCCCGGGACCAGGGCCCGGGCACCCGGCGAGGTCAGGAGCATACGCCTCTCGGGGGTGAACAGCGTGGTGTGCAGCTCCCGCTGGGCCACGTCGTCACCCACGAAGTAGCGGGTCCCCACCACCGGACCGTGCACGGTCGCCATCCCCAGCTCCACCGCGAACGCCTCGTGCAACGCGGTGATGTCGCTGAACCCGATCAGCGCCTTGGGAGCGGCCTGGCGCATCGCGTCGAAGTCCAGCAGGTCCAGCATGCGGTGGGCGCCGTCACCGCCCCGCGCGCAGAACACCGCGCGCACGTCGGGATCGCACCACGCCTCCTGGAGGTCGCGGGCCCGGTCCCGGTCCGCCCCGGCCAGGTACGGCAGCACCGGATGGCGGTCACGCACGTGGGCGGCCAGCTCGACCTCCAGGCCCCACCCCCGCAGCGCCTCCACCGCCGCGTCCAGCTGCTGGTCCGGAACCGGACTGCACGGGGCGACCAGACGCACCCGGTCGCCCTCCCGCAGTCTCGGCGGACGGGTCAGCGCCCTCGCTCTGCGGGGATCCGCCACGGGGCCCCCTTCGCGAACCTCGGTCACCGACTCACCCACGTTGGTCCCCATCCCTGTTGTTGGTGCCCACCGCCTCAGGCGCGCAGGAAGCTGTCCAGCACCCGCACGCCGAACCGGAGTCCGTCCAGCGGCACCCGCTCGTCCACCCCGTGCAGCAGGTCCGGGTAGTCGATGCCGCCGGGCAGGCGCATGGGGGAGAAGCCGTAGCAGTCGATCCCCAGCCGCGCGAAGACCTTCGCGTCCGTCCCGCCGCCCAGGCACACCGGGACCACCAGGCCCTCCGGGTCGTGGGCCAGGATGGCCGAGCGCAGCGCGTCGAAGGTGGTCGAGTCCACCGGAGCCTCGACCGGCGGAGACCCGTGCGCGTACTCCCAGTCCACGCGGTCCCCGGTCAGCGCGTCCATGGTCGACTCGAAGTCGCCTCGGCCCCCCGGCAGCACGCGGCCGTCGACACCAGCGGCCGCCTCGCCCGGCACCACGTTCACCTTGTACCCGGCCGAGAGCATCGTCGGGGCGGCGCTGTTGCGCACCGTCGCGGAGACCAGAGAGGCGGCGGTGCCGAACTTCCTCACGAGGTCGTCCACGGCCTCGTTGGAGCCGGTGTCACCGGCCACGCGCTCGACCTCCAGCGCACGGGCGATCGCGTCGATCGCGGCACGGGTGACCGGGGTCAGGTGCAGCGGCCAGCGGTGCTCGTCGATCCGGGCCACCGCGGCGGCCAGCGCGCCCACGGCGTTGTCCCTCGGCGGCCGCGAACCGTGCCCGGCCGTCCCGTGCGAGCGCAGTGTCAGCCAGGCGCTGCCCCGTTCGGCGGCCCCGATCGGGTACAGCCGGGCCGCCGCCCCCGAGGAGGTCCGGGCGTGCACGGTGTGCCCGCCGCCCTCGCCGATCGCCACGGTGCAGCCCTCGAAGAGGTCGGCGTGGCCGCGCACCAGGTAGTCGGCGCCGTAGGCGGCGCTGTCCTCCTCGTCGGCCACGAACGCCAGCACGATGTCGCGCCGGGGACGCAGACCCAGCCGCGACCAGTACCGGACCACGGCGGTGACCATGCCCACGGTGTTCTTCATGTCCACCGCGCCGCGCCCCCACAGTGAGGGGGCGCCGGTCACCGGGCAGTCCGCGATCTCCCCGGCGAAGGGCGGGAACGTCCAGTCGTGGGCGTCCGCCGGCACCACGTCCAGGTGACCGTGGACCAGCAGGGCGTCCGCGTCCGGATCGGTTCCGGGGATGCGCACCACCACGTTCGCGCGCCGGTCGGCGGACTCCAGGACCACCGGGGACAGCCCGGCCTCCCCGAGCGCCTCGGCGGCGAACTCGGCGGCGGCGCGTTCGTCGCCCTCGCCCCTGCCGTGGTTGGTGGAGTCCCGCCTGATCAGCTCTCGGGTCAGGCGGACGGCGTCCTCCCCCGCCTCGGCCAGTTCCGCGTCTCGCGCGCTGTCCGTCAGGGAGGTGTTGGTGTGGCCCACGGTCTCGGCCTCTCTCAGCAGGCTTCGGGGTTCTTGCTCACGTCAGACACACGTTTCCCACGTGTGGTTCTCCCCGCCACAGTTCTATCGTTTCCCACGGGGCGCTGTCCTCGTGATGCGCACATCACCTCGCGCACGAGGAAGTCACCCGTAGTCCTTCTCCATGGCGTTCGAAATCAGGGTGCAGACCGCCTTGAACGTCCGGATCATCTCGTAGGCGTCCGGCGACGTGTAACGGACACGCCGAGCGTCCGTCCGGGTCACCCCTGGAACGATCGCCGCGGCCTGGGCCAGCTGCGCGGAGTCGACCTCGACCTCCATCGTCTTCGGAGAGCGCTCCACCGGCTCCGTCCGCCCGGCCAGCGCCATCGCGCGCTGGGCCGCCGCACGGATGTCCGCGGCCGTCCGCGCCGGTGGTCGGCAGCGGGCCGCGTACCGGCTCACGTGGTCCTTGACCGCCACCGTGCCCGCAGACGGAGCGTAGGAGCCCGCGTCCTCGCACGCGCGGTCGTCCCCGGTCACCAGGATCACCGGGGTTCCGTACTCCGCCACCACCGCCGCGTTCAGGTAGCCCTCACTCGCCGTGTGGCCGTCCAGCCACACCCCGGTGATCGCGTTGGGCAGGTACGTGTGCGCCAGCACGCCGTCCTCGCCCGCCGCGCAGTGGTACCCGAGGAAGACGATCCCGTCGACGTCCCCCGCCTGGACGCCCTCCACCATGGAGAGTTCCTTGTGGCGGCCGGTGATCATCGTGGCCCGTTCGTCCAGCTCCTCCAGTAACAGGTTGCGCATCGTCGAGTGGGCCTCGTTGACCAGCACCTCGGTGGCGCCGCCCTCGAACAACCCGCCGATGGCGGCGTTGACGTCGCTGGTGAACATCGACCGGCAGCGCTGCCACTGCTCGGTCCCGGGCTCGCAGTCGGCGGGCCAGGTGACGCCGGTGGCGCCCTCCATGTCCGCGGAGATGAGGATCTTCATCCAGCAGACCCTAGCCCGGAGCCGGAACCGGTCACCAGTCCCGTAGCGGCCGCCGTCCCCGAGCCTCGCGGCCCGGTGGTGGCGTCCGTCGGCGGTTCACGTCGCTTCGCACAGGTCATCCCGCCCGCCGATCAGCGCACCACGCGGTGGCGGAGGTGGACGACCCCCGAACCGAAGGTGCGGGACTCGACGAACTCGAGGTCCACCCGGCGCTCCTTGCGAGGGAAGAACGGGACACCGCCGCCCACCAGCACGGGGTGGACCCTGATCCGGTACTCGTCGATCAGGTCCGCCGCCGCGGCCGCGGCCGCGAGGGTGGCGCCGCCGATCGCGATGTCGCCGTCCCCCGGCTCGGCCCGCAGGCGCGCGATCTCCTCCTTCAGGCCGCCGGAGAGCAGCCGGGCGTTGCCGCGCACCGTCGACAGCGTCGTGGAGAACACCACCTTGGGGAGCGAGTTCCAGAGCGCGGCCCACTCCAGCGTCGCCTCGTCGAGGGAGGGATCCTCGCCGATGGTCTCCCAGTACAGCATCGTCTCGTAGAGGCGTCGGCCCAGCAGGTAGACGTCGATCCGCCGGGTCTCGTCGGTGACGAAGCGGAAGAGGCCGTCGTCGGGGTCGGTCCAGTCGAAGCCGCCGTCCGGTCCGACGATGTAGCCGTCGAGCGATACGCCCATCGAACAGGTCACTCTGCGCACGGGAAGCCCTCCTCGGTGACGGTCCCACCGTACGACCGCCACACGTCGCGGACGCGGCACGGCTCGCCGGGACACCCGTGTCGCGCGCCCGGCCCGTTCAGTGACGGGTTCGGGGGTGGAACAGGGCGCCTCTGGGGTGCGGGAGCGTCCCTTCGGGCACGCTCGCGGGGGCGGACCGGATGCCGCGGGGCCGGGGGATCGGTCCGGCGGCGCGGGTCTCCAGGGCCTGGACGGCGGCCTCGCGGACCTTGTGGTCGGGGTCCCCGGACAGGCGGGTCAGCAGGTGGTCCACGCCGGGGACGGCCCAGGGGACGATGGACTCGGCCAGAGTGGCGCGGACCAGGGGTTCGGGATGGCCGCACAGGGACGCGACACGGTCGATGGGGCCCCGGCGGCGCTGGCCGAGCAGGGACAGGGCCTCACGCAGGGCCACAGTGTCGGCCCGGTCGCAGGCGTCGGCGACCAGTTCCATCGGGAGCGGCCCGCTCCGGGGGTGAGGCCGGGTCTCGGCGAGTCGGCGGACCTCACGGATGCGGTGGACCTCCTCGCGGTCGACCCGGCGGGGTACGAACACCTCCCAGCCGCGGGGTTCGCGGAGTCCGGCGACGACGCGCACCGCCTCGGCGGCGCCGACCCTCCGGGGACCGTCGCTGTCGTCGAAGTGGCCCACGGTGACCGGTTCGTCGTCGGCCAGGGTCAGGTACACGCCTATCAGGCCACGGGGTCCGTGGTGTCCGGTCAGCTCACGCAGCCACTGGTGGGTCACCGTGTACGACGGCAGCACGGGGAAGCAGAACACCCCGCGCAGGCCTCCGGGCCCGATGGCGGTGCCCAGGCCGGACCTTCGTATGCCGGATATGTTGGCGCGGGGTGTCAGGTGGACGAACATCGCCATGGTTGGTTCCTGTGTGTTGATGGGTCGTGACGGTGGGTTGACGGTGTCGGGGGTCAGTCGATCCGCGACAGTGCGCCCGGTGCGGGGCTTTTCCCCCGCCCGTTCAGAGCCCGCTCCATGTCGTCCGCACGCGCGGGGACCCCGGTGCCCGTCGGGCAGCCAGGGCCTGGGGGATGGGAGCGTCGGGGCGGTCGACCGGTCGGTCCGGGGGTGACGCGGCCCGCTCGGGGTTGCCGAAGGGGAGGTACCCGGGTTCGCGGTCGTTCGTATCCCGCACAGCATAGGATGCCGCTCCGTGAGCGAGCGACCGCGTTCCGACACACTGTCCACCAGGGTCCCAGCGGAAAGTGGGGCGCGCGAGGGTCGGACGGCCCTGGAGTTCCCCGCTCGCGGCTGGCACGCTCCGCTCTCGCAGAATCACCCTGGGTTCCGGTCGGTGGGCACAGGGGAGCCCCGGCGCCGGGGGCGGCCGGGGCTCGGGGATCTACGGCAGGGTGAGGATCTCCGCGCCGGAGTCAGTGATGACCAGCGTGTGCTCGAACTGCGCGGTCCACCTGCGGTCGGCGGTGACGGCGGTCCAGCCGTCGTCCCACATGTCGTACTCCACGCCGCCCAGGGTGATCATGGGCTCGATCGTGAAGGTCATGCCCGGCTCCATCACCGTGGTGGCGCGCGGGTCGTCGTAGTGCGGGACCACCAGGCCCGAGTGGAACTCGGGGCCCACGCCGTGGCCGGTGAAGTCGCGCACCACCCCGTAGCCGAAGCGCTTGGCGTACGACTCGATGACGCGGCCGATCACGTTGATCTGCCGACCGGGGCGGCAGGCCTTGATGGCGCGCATCGTGGCCTCACGGGTGCGCTCGACGAGGAGGCGGTTCTCATCGGAGACGTCACCGGAGAGGAACGTGGCGTTGGTGTCGCCGTGCACGCCGTCCTTGTACGCGGTGATGTCGATGTTCACGATGTCGCCGTCGCGGACCACGGTGTCGTCCGGGATGCCGTGGCAGATGACCTCGTTGAGGGAGGAGCACAGCGACTTCGGGTAGCCCTTGTAGCCGAGGGTGCTCGGGTAGGCGTCGTGGTCCAGCAGGAACTCGTGGCCGATCCGGTCCAGCTCGTCCGTGGTCACCCCGGGCTGGACGTTCTTGCCGACCTCCTCGAGAGCGCGGGCCGCGATGCGCCCCGCCTCACGGATCCGCTCGATCGTCTCCGGGGTCTGGACGTCGCCCAGGACACCCTCCACGGGACGCTTCTGACCCACGTACTCCGGCCGGACGATGTGCGAGGGGACCGAACGTTGGGGCGAGATGCGCCCAGGAACCAGCGGAGTAGTCATGGACACTGATTGTAGTTCGTGGGCGCGGTCAGGAGCGCCCGGCGGAGGGTAGGTGCCACACGTACCCGCAACGACGAGAGGGGTCGGCAGTGAGCGACGCACAGGACGACGGCTGGTGGTACTGCCTCCGTCACGGCAGGGTCGAACACGGCGCGGGATGCCCCGACTCCCAACGGCTCGGCCCCTACGAGGACGAGGCCACGGCGGCGCGCGCGCTGCGCATCGCGGCGGAGCGCAACGAGGCCTGGGACGAGCAGGACGAGAACGAGGGCAACAGCTGACGGAGCGCGGTTCCGGACCGGGGGAGCACCGGCCCTGCGCGTTCCCCCGCCGGGCCCGTTCTGACAGGATCGGCCCATGAGCGAACACGACGCACAGCAGGGCGCGGACATCACCGGGCTGACCATCGCTGTCCTGGGCGGGACCGGCGACCAGGGGCGCGGGCTGGCCCGCCGCTTCGCGCTGGCCGGACTCCCGGTCCTCCTGGGCTCCCGCAGCGCCGAGCGCGCGGTGCAGGCAGCGGACGCCCTCGTGGCGGCCGAGTCCACGCCGATCGAGGTCCGGGGACTGGCCAACGCCGACGCCGCGGAGCGGAGTGACATCGTGATCGTCGCCGTTCCGTGGGACGGCCACCGTGAGCTGCTGGTGTCACTGGCCGACCGGCTCGCGGGCAAGATCGTGGTGGACTGCGTGAACCCGCTCGGCTTCGACAAGAAGGGCCCCTTCGCCCTGGACGTCCCCGAGGGCAGCGCCGCCCAGCAGGCCGCCGAGGTCCTGCCGGGCAGCCGGGTCACCGCCGCCTTCCACCACGTCTCCGCCGTGCTCCTCCTGGACCCCGGGGTCGACCGGATCGAGCTGGACGTCCTGGTGCTGGGGGAGGACCGCGAGGCCACGGACACCGTGCGCGCCCTGGCGGACCGGATCCCCGGGGTGCGCGGAGTGTTCGGCGGGCGGCTGCGCAACGCCCACCAGGTCGAGGCCCTCACGGCCAACCTCATCGCGGTCAACCGCCGCTACAAGACGCACGCGGGTCTTCGGATCACCGGTATCTAGGCGGCCCACTCCCTGGCCTTCTCGATGAGCCGGGCGGGGTTCTCGCCGACCGGGGTCACGTTGAGCTGGGTGACCCCGGCGGCTCGGAAGGCCTCCACGCGTTCGCGCACGTAGGACTCGGGGCCGACCAGGTTGGTCAGCTCGACGAACTCGTCCGGCACCGCGGCGGCGGCCTCATCCTTCTTCCCGTCGAGGTAGAGGTCCTGGATCCTCTCCGCGGCCTCCTCGTAGCCGTAGCGCTGGGCCACCGTGTTGTAGAAGTTCCTGCCCTTGGCGCCCATGCCGCCCACGTAGAGGGCGATGACCGGGCGGGTGAGGTCCGCGATCCGTTTGGTCTCCTCGCCCTCACCGATGGCGAGCAGCCCGCCCGCGGAGATCTCCAGCGCGCCGAGCCCGGGATCGCGCTTGGCCCTTCCCTTGGCGAGGAACCCGCCCCACACGCTCTCGGCCTTCTCCGGGATGAACAGGTGCGGCAGCCAGCCGTCGGCGATCTCGGCGGTCATCTCGACGTTCTTCTCGCCGAGGGAGGCCACGTGGATCGGGATCCGTGAACGCACCGGGTGGTTGATGATCTTGAGCGGCCTGCCCAGACCGGTGCCCTGCTCGGGCGGCAGCGGCAGCTGGAACACCTTGCCGTCGTGGGTGAGGCGCTCCTCGCGGGCCCAGACCTTGCGGCAGATCTCGATGGTCTCCCGGGTGCGGGCGAGCGGTTTGGTGTAGGGGACGCCGTGGAAGCCCTCGATCACCTGCGGGCCGCTGGCCCCGAGGCCGAGGACGGCGCGCCCGTCGGAGAGGTAGTCGAGCCCCGCGGCGGTCATCGCGACGAGCGTGGGTGTGCGGCTGTACATCGGCAGGATCGCGGAGCCGATGGTCACCCGTTCGGTGCGGGCGGCGAGGTAGCCCATGAGGGTGGGGCTGTCGTAGCCGTAGGCCTCGGCGACCCACACGGTGTCCAGCCCGGCCTTCTCCAGTTCGACGACCTGATCGACGGCGTCCTTGGGCTCGCCCGCGTACTGGAGCGGCATCGAGATGCGCATGTGCTGTCCTCCCGTGGGCCGGACCCCGGCCCGCGTCGGTGCTCGGTGTGCCGACACTGTACTACCGAGTCCCGTTCGGTTTTAGGGCCCTTCCGACCTTCGTGCCCGACACCTCCCACCCAAGGAGTCCTGGGGACTCGGGGGAGGGCTGATCAACCCGATACTGAGCGCGGTGATCTTCGAACGCCTGCCCGCGCGCATGGTCGGCCGGGGGATGTCCATGGTGGGGGCGCTCGCCCGGATCGGAGCGCCGGTCGCGGCGCCGGGCGTCGGGGTGGCGATCGGCCTGTTCGGGGTCTCCCCGGTCCTGGCCGCCGGGGCCGCGCTGTACCTGGCGGCAGTGTGCCTGCCCGCCTTCGGTCGGGCCGCGCGGGGGCTGGAACGGCCCCCGGACTCACCGGAGGCCGCCCAGCGGCCGGATCAGCTGGCGTAGGTGTGCTCCTTGGCGGGGAAGCTCCCGGCGACGACCTCGGACGCGTAGTCCGAGGCGGCCTCGCGCAGCGTCTCCGCCAGGTTGGCGTAGGTCTTGACGAACTTCGCCACCCGGGGGCTCAGCCCGGCCATGTCCTGCCACACCAGCACCTGGGCGTCGGTGGACGGACCGGCGCCGATCCCGATGGTCGGGACCGCCAGCTGCTCGGTGACCTCGGCGGCCAGATCGGCCGGGACCGCCTCCAGCACGACGGAGAAGGCGCCCGCGCGCTCCAGCTCCTTGGCGTCCTTGAGCAGACCGGCGGCGGCCTCGCCCCGGCCCTGCACGCGGTAGCCGCCCAGGGTGTTGACCGACTGCGGGGTCAGGCCGATGTGGCCCATGACCGGGATGCCCGCCGAGGTCAGCAGCTCCACCTGGGGGGCGACCGCGTGGCCGCCCTCCAGCTTCACCGCCTGGGCGTTGCCCTCCTTCATGAACCGGGAGGCGGTCTCCAGCGCCTGCTGGGGGGAGGCCTGGTAGGAGCCGAAGGGCAGGTCCGCCACGACCAGGGACCGCTGGGTGGAGCGGGCCACGGCGGCGGTGAGCGGGACCAGCTCGTCCACCGTCACCGGGACGGTGGAGTCGTAGCCGTAGACCACGTTGGCGGCGGAGTCGCCGACGAGGAGGACGGGGATGCCCGCCTCGTCGAAGATCCGCGAGGTGAGGGCGTCGTAGGCGGTCAGCATCGGCCAGCGCTCGCCGCGCTGCTTGGCCAGGGCCAGGTCACGGATGGTGACACGCCGATTGGTGACCCCGCCGTACAGGGCGTTCCCGGCGGAGGGGGTCTTGGGTGTGGTGCTCATGATGGTTCTTCCTCCGTTGTCTCGAAGCACCCGCTGGGGGGTGTCCCCGGACCTGTGGACGAAAACTGTTGTCGTGCGCTCGCGCGCGGTTCCCCGAAGGGAGGGGTTCCTCGGGAGGAACGGCGTGCCGGAGGGGGATGTTCCCCGTCTCCCGTCCACCGGTTCCCTGCCCACCCGGCGGCGCCGGTGCGGGGAGAACGGGTGTGCGGGGGTGGCACGCAAGCATCATCGCACGGGACGGGCCGCGCCGTCCTCCCCGGGGAGGCGGCCGTTTTCGGACCCGTTCGGCGACCCCGGTGCGGTGCGGGGCGCCGCGAGGGGACGGCTGGTTAGCATGTCAGCGGCACCGGGTGGACGGCGGAAAGGGTGTTCGTGGACCAGCAGACAGCGCACCGGCGCAGGTGGGGCGGGCTGGCGGTGCTCATCATCTGCCTGCTGGTGATCGTGGCCGACAACACGATCCTCAACGTCGCGCTGAAGACCCTCTCCGACCCGCAGCGCGGCGTGGGCGCCAGCCAGTCCCAGCTGGCGTGGGCGATCAACGCCTACACCCTGGTCTTCGCCGGGCTGCTGTTCACCTTCGGTGTGCTCGGCGACCGCTGGGGGAGGCGGCGACTGCTGGTGGCCGGGCTGGCGGTGTTCGGCACCGCCTCGGCGCTGACGGCCTACTCGCAGAGCCCCGAGCAACTCATCGCGGCGCGCGCCGCGATGGGGTTCGGCGCCTCCATGGTGATGCCGCAGACCCTGTCCGTGATCACCAACGTGTTCCCACCTGAGGAGCGGGCGCGCGCGATCGGCCTGTGGGCGGGCGCCGTCGGCCTGGCGATGGCGATCGGCCCCTCGGCGGGCGGTCTGCTCCTGGAGAACTTCTGGTGGGGTTCGATCTTCCTGGTCAACGTGCCCTTCGTGATCCTCGGGCTGTCGCTGATGTACGTGCTCATCCCCGAGTCCAGGAACGAGAACGCCGGACGCCCGGACGTGCTGGGTGTACTGCTGTCCATCCCCGGTCTGGTGTTGATCGTCTACGGCATCATCACGGCGGGGGAGCGGGCCTCACTCACGGACTGGGACGTGTACGGCTCGCTGTTGCTGGGAGTGGGGGTGCTGGTGTTGTTCGTGTTCCACGAGTCGCGCACCACCGACCCCTCTCTGGACGTGCGCTTCTTCCGGGACCCCCGGTTCAGCGTCTCCGTCGCCACGGTCATGGTGCTGTTCTTCAGCATGGCCGGGATCATCTTCTTCCTCAGCTTCTACTGGCAGAGCGTGCGCGAGTTCCCTCCGTTCGTCGCGGGGCTCCTGGTGCTTCCCGCCGCTCTGGGCCAGATGATCTTCGCCCCGCTCAGTCCCACCCTGGTGCGGTACGTGGGCCCGCGCGCCCTCGCCCTGGCGGGTGTGGCGACCGTCTGTTGCAGCTTCGCCTTCTACACCCAGATCCGGGTGGACACCCCGCTGTACCTGATCATCGCGTTCTTCTTCCTCCAGACCTCCGCCATGGCGGTGGTGCTCACCCCGGCCACCAACGCGATCATGTCCTCGGTTCCGCCGGCCAAGGCCGGGGCGGCGTCGGCGGTGCAGAACACGGCGCGCCAGATCGCCACCGCCATGGGGGTGGCGGTGCTGGGGGCGGTGATCTCCTTCCGCTACCGGGCGGGGATCGAGCCCACGCTGGACTCGGTGACGGAACGGGCCCCCGACGTGGACCCGGCGCAGGTGCGGGCGGCGGGTGAGTCCATCGAGGCCACCATGGTCCTCGCCCAGCAGTTGGGTGGGGCGGGTGAGGCGCTGGTCGCCCCGGCCAAGGAGGCCTTCGTCTCGGGCCTGCACGCCGCGGCGCTGGTCTCGCTGTGCTTCGGCCTGCTGGGACTCGCGGTGGTGTGGAAGTGGATGCCCCGGGAACCGCCCACCCACGAGTCGAACGATCGGACCGCGGGCACCTCCTAGCAGGGGCGCACCGCGAGGAGGCCGCGGAACCGGTCTCGGCTGTCCCCGGTGCCACCGCACACACCTGGTACGAGAGCGGCCGGGCACCGCCCCGGGCTCCCGGACCGGGACGGTGGCTCCGGCTCGTGCTCCCCGAGGGCGCCGACGTGTCCCCGGGCGGCCCTCCTTCCCGCGCGACGTCCGCACCCGGTCCAGCACACCGGGGTCCCCGCGAGGTGAGTGCGACACGAGGTCTTCGGCCCGCACCTGTGGCTCTGGCAACCGACCAACGACCCCCGCCCCGGCGGGATCCGACGGACATACTGGACCTCATGCAGGTCCACGAACCCTCCCCCGTCTTCGTCGGTCGCCACCACCACCTGTCCCTGCTCGCGGCGGACGCTCGCCGCACCCTCCCTGAGGGGGCCCGCACCGTCCTGGTCTGCGGCGGAGCCGGGATCGGCAAGTCCCGCCTGTTCAGCGAGCACCTGCGGCGGGTCAGCGGTACCCCCTCCGCCGTGGGCGGATGCCTGGAGCTGGGCGCTGAGGGCGTCCCCTTCGCCCCCTTCACCGCCCTGCTGCGCCAACTCGTGCGCTCGGGCGGATCCGCCGCCGAGCCCAGCGGCGACACAGGTCGCCTCATTCCCGAACTGGGCGGGGCCGCAGGGCCCGCCGACCAGGGGCGCGCCCGGCTGTTCGAGGCGGTGCTCACCTTCCTGGAGGAACGCGCCACGCCCCACGGCCTCACCCTGGTGATCGAGGACCTGCACTGGGCCGACACCTCCACCCGGGACCTGCTCGTCTTTCTGCTCCGCAACCTCGGTCGCACACCCGTCCACCTGCTCGTCAGCGTGCGCACCGACGACCTGCACCGCACGCACCCGCTGCGCCGCCTGCTCCCCGAACTCGAACGTCTGCCCGGGGTCCGTCGCCTCGACCTGGAACCGCTCTCCCGTGACGAGGTCGGCGCCCAGGCCACCGCCCTGCGCGGCAGGGAACTCGACCCGGCCGACCTCGACCTGCTGTTCGAGCGCAGCGGAGGCAACCCGCTCTTCGTGGAGTCGTTCCTGGCCGCCAGCCACGACCCCGCCGGAGCACCCATCCCGGACGGTCCCCGGGACCTGCTGCTCTCCGCCGTCGAGCCCCTCCCCGAACCGACCCGGCGCGTCCTCGGCCTGGTCGCCACAGCGGGGACCCGGGTCCGGCACACCCTGCTCGCCAGCGTCGCCCGCCGTGCGGGGGTCACCGAGGAGGACCTGGAGGCAGCCCTGCGCCCGGCCATCGACGCCCGGATCCTCCGCTCCACCGCGGACGGATACGTGTTCCGGCACGCCCTGCTCTCGGAAGCCGTGCACACCGACCTCATGCCGGGCGAACGGGTGCGCGCGCACCGGCGCTACGCCGAGGTGCTCCAGGAGGGCGTGGAGCGTATGCCCGAGAGCGAACTGGCCCTCCAACTCGCCCACCACGCGCACTGCGCGCACGACCAGCCGCTCGCCCTCTCAGCCGCCTGGAGGGCCGCCGAGCACGCCGCCGCCGTGCACGCCTACCCCGAGCACCTGGGGCTGATCGAACGCGTCCTCGAACTCTGGGACCAGGTGCCCGACGCCGCCGAACGTGTCGGCCTGCCCCGCGACCAGGTGCTGGCCCGGGCCTCCGAGGTCTCCCTGGTCGCCGGTCCGCTGCGCAGGGCGGTCGGCTACGCCACCGAGGGACTGGAGGAACTCGGGGTCACCGGCGTCCACGACCCCCGGAAGGGCCGCCCGGAGAACTTCGAACGCGTTTCCCGGCTGCGCCACGCGCGCGGGCGGGCGCTCAAGGAGTTGGGCCGCGACGGGGCGATGGAGGACCTGGCCGAGGCCTCCCTCCTGCTCACGTTCAACCACCCGGACGCCCCCGGGGTGGCCGCGACCTTGGCCGCCACCTTCATGATGCGCGGTCACCACGAGCAGGCCGCCAGCACAGCCCGCCGGGTCCTCGCCCGCGCACGCGAGCTCGGTGACCCGCGCAGCGAGGCCGACGCCCTCATCACCCTCGGCAGCCTCAGTGGCCCCCTGGACTCCGACGAGGGACTGGAACTGTTCGCCGAGGGCATCGGGCTGGCCCGGGAGATCGGCGACGCCCCGGCCGAGATCCGGGGGCTGATCAACCTCAGCGGGTACTTCAAGAACCTCGACAGGCTGGAGGAGAGCGCCCAGGTCTGCCTGGAGGGGATGCGCCGCTGCCGTGAGTTCGGGCTGACCCGGACCCAGGGCGGGGCGTTCGCCTGCGGGCTGGCGGTCACCCGCTTCTACCAGGGGCGCTTCTCCGAGTGCGAGGAACTGCTGGCGGGCGTCACGGACGGAGGGGTGACGTGGGCTCGGGCGCTGACCCTGCGCATGCACCTGGAGCTGTACCGCTGGCGGCCGGACGCGCTACGGGCCACCCTGGACGAGTTCCACCGCGTGCTTCCCGCACAGGTGAGCTCTCCGGTGGAGCACCTGCCGGTCCACGCCGTCCTCCAGCAGCTGGCCGTGTACGAGGACCGCCTGGTGGACGCGGGGCGGATGGCCCGGGACCTGCTCTCCAGTGCGACGGGCGAGCGGCCTCTGACCCCCCTCGCCCACGGTCTCTATCGGTCCACCCAGGTGTGGCACGCGTCGATCGTCGCGCGGCTGGCGGAGCAACCGGGCGAGGAGGCCCGCCGCCTGGCGCAGGAGATCCGCGAGCTCAGCGAGAAGGCGGCCGCGAACCCCGAACACGCCGACTCCCCTGCGGCTCGGATGGCCGCCAGGGCCTGGCTGGCCCCGGAGCCCGAGGAGTCGCTGGCCCTGTTCGAGGCTGCGGTGGCCGCGGTGGCCCCCAGCGGCCACGTCCTGGTGCGGGCCGAGTACCAGTTGGCGGCGGCCGGTGCCGCGCTGCGGGCGGGGCACCGCGACCGCGCGACCGAGCATGTGGACGCGGTCCACGGCATGGCGGTGCGGCACGGCATGGCGCTCTTCGAGCGGGAGAGCCGTGCCCTGCGGGCCCGCCACGGTCTGCCCGACCCCGACCAGTACACCGCCACCGGTGCCACTCCGGAACGCACGGCGCTCCCCGCCGCCCCCGGCGGCGAGGTGCCCCCGATGGGTCTCACCCCACGTGAGGTGGAGGTACTGGCGGAGGTGGCCAAGGGATCAAGCAACCGTGAGGTGGGGGCGGCGCTGTTCATCTCCGCGAAGACGGTGAGCGTGCACGTCACCAACCTCATGGGCAAACTCGGGGTGCGCAACCGCACCGCCGCCGCCGCGAAGGGGCGCGAACTGGGCCTGTTCTGACCCGCCCGGGACCCGGAGCCCCGGGCATACTGGGACGTATGTCCCCCTCCGCCTTCGTCGGCCGCCAGCGGCAGGTCGACCACCTTCTCTCCGACGCCGCGCGGGTCCGTTCGGAAGGGTCCGGCACGGTCCTGCTCTGCGGTGACGCGGGGATCGGCAAGTCGCGGCTCCTGGAGGAGTATCTGGAGCGCACGCCCCTGCGGCACGCGGCCCTGGGCGGATGCCTGGAGCTGGGCGCCGAGGGCATCGCCTTCGCCCCCTTCACCGCGCTCCTGCGCCAGCTGGTCCGGGCGGGCGGCCCGGCACCCGGCGAAGGCAGCGATCTCACCCGTCTCCTGCCCGGCCCGGGGCACAGCCCCCAGACGCGCCCCGGCACCGACGACAACTCCCGGGCCAGGCTCTTCGAGGCGGTGCTCACCTACGTGGAGGAGTACGCCGACCCGGACGGACTCAGCCTGGTGATCGAGGACCTGCACTGGTCGGACGCCTCCACCCGCGACCTGCTGGTCTTCCTGCTGCGCAACCTCGGCCCCGCACCCGTGCACCTGGTGGTCTCGGTGCGCTCGGACGACCTGCACCGCACCCACCCCCTGCGCAGGGTCCTCCCCGAGCTGGAGCGGCTGCCCCGGGTGACGCGGCTCGACCTCGACCCCCTCACCCGGGAGGCCGTCGCCGAGCAGGCCGCCGCCTTGCGGGGGCGGGCCCCGGACCCCGCAGCGCTGGACCTGCTCCTGGAGCGCAGCGGCGGCAACCCGCTGTTCGTGGAGTCCTTCCTCGCCGCCCCCGGAGGCGCCGTCCCCGACGGCCCGCGCGAACTCCTCATGCGCCGGGTGGAACCCCTCGCCCCCACCACCCGCAAGGTCCTCGGGCTGGCCTCGATCGCCGGTGACCGGGTCGACCACGGGCTGCTCGCCGGGGTCGCCGAGGCCTCCGGGGTCGGTGAGGACGACCTCGACGAGGCGCTGCGCGAGGCCGTGGACGCCCGGGTGCTGAGCGCCACTGAGACCGGTTACCTGTTCCGGCACGCACTGCTGGCCGAGGCGGTCCAGGGCGACCTGCTGCCGGGCCAACGGGTGCGTGCCCACCGCCGCTACGCGCAGGCGTTGGAGGGTGGCGTCCCGGGTCTGGCCCGCACGGAGACAGTCGCCCAGTTGGCGCACCACGCCTACGCCGCGCACGACCACCCGAGGGCCCTGGCCGCCTCGTGGGAGGCGGCCCAGCGGGCGCGGGACGCCAGCGCCTACCCCGAGCACCTGGCGTTGCTCGAACGCGTGCTTGAGCTGTGGGAGCTGGTCCCGGACGCCGCCGATCTGCTCGGGCTCTCCCAGGGGGAACTGCTCCTGGGGGTGTGTGGGGCCGCGCAGATCGCGGGCAGCCTGCGCAGGTCGGTCGAGCACGCCAGTGAGGCCCTGTCCGACCTCGACCCCCGGGTCGATCCCGAACTGGTCGCCCGCTTCCTGGTCGCGCGGGGTCTCTCCTACAAGGAACTGGGGCGCATCGAGGCGCTGGACGACCTGCGCGCGGCCGCCGCGCTCGTCCCCGGCGGACATCCGGAGCGGGCCGTGGTGAGCGCCACGACCGCGTCGGTGCTCATGCTGAGGGGCAGCGACACCGAGGCGGAGAGGGTCGCCCGCGTGGCCATCGAGGAGGCGAGGGACTGCGGGGACCGGGTGAGCGAGGCCGACGCGCTGATCACCCTGGGCAGTCTGCTGGACCACACGGGGTCGCAGGAGGCCCTGGAGATGCTGCGCGATGGGGTCCGGATCGCGCGCGAACAGGGCGCCGTCCAGGTGGAGATGCGCGGGCTCAACAACCTCGGCAGCAACCACGCCAGCCGGTTCGAGTACGCGGAGTGGCTGGCGTGCGCGCAGGAGGCGTTGGACCGCTGCGCGGAACTGGGGGTGGCTCGCAGCCAGGGAGTCGGCCTGGTCAACGGGGTGGCCAGCGCCCTCCTGGCCTCGGGGAGGGTGGAGCAGGCCCGGGCGAAACTGCTCACGACCCCCGCGGGGGAGGACCTCGTGGGCGGGCGTCGCCAGGCCATCATCGCGCAGCTCACCGCGCTGGAGGGGGACTGGGAGGGCAGCCAGCGCGCCCAGGACGAGTTCACCCGGCTCCTGCCTCGGGAGACCGCCACCTGGGTGGAGTACATGCCGCACTACTACGCGCGGGTCCTGCTCCTGTTGTTCGGGCCCGGAGAGCGGTGGGCCGAGGCCGCCCGGGTGATCCTGGAGGGGGAGCGCGACATCGGCATGCTCTCCCTGGTCCGGTTCAGCTCCAGTGGTCTGTCCGCCATGGCGATGGTGGCCTGGCGGCTGCGGCGCCGGGCCGCCCCCGGGGACCGCGTCCTCGCCGACGAACTGGCCGGGGCCCTGTTGACGGTGCTCGACCGGGAGGACTGGCCGGTCTCACCGGTGGGAGAGCTGATCGGATCCAACAGCAGGGCCTTCCTGGAGGAGGACCCGGCTGTGGCGCTGGCGCACTGGGAACGGGCGCTGCCCCTGGTCGACCGGGCCAAGGGACTGACCCGGTACGCATGTCTGTTCGGTGCCTTCTGGACCGCGCACGACACGGGAGACACCGTGGGCGCCCGGGAGCTGCTGCGCCGTTCCGAGGGGCTGCTGACCGAGCTCGACCTGTACTTCGCCCGCCAGTTCGTGGCGGAGATGCGCACGGTCCTGCCCCGGACCGACACCGCGGCCCTGCCCGCCGGTCTGACCCCGCGTGAGGCGGAGGTCCTGGTGGAGGTGGCCAAGGGGCTGAGTAACCGGGAGGTGGGGGAGACGCTGTTCATCTCGGCCAAGACGGTGAGCGTGCACCTGAGCAACGCGATGGGAAAGCTGGGGGTGGCCAACCGGACGGCGGCGGTGGCGCGTGCCCGGGAGCTCGGCCTGCTCCAGGCCTGATCTCCCGGGCAGCCGCGTTCGGCCCGAAAGCCCGGTCAGGTTCGGGAACCCGCCCGGCTGATCCGTGCCAGTGAGGCTTCGACGTCCACCCGTTCGACCGGCCGGTTGTAGGGGAGCTTCGAGAGCAGGTGGACCATGGCGCAGGTGTTGGTGATCCCCGCGAAGGCCAGCCCGGCGCCGACGAACGCGGCCACGAACACGGCGGGGGTCCACCACAGGCTCAGCAGCGCCGTGACCAGCACGACCGAACCGGCGACGAGGCGCACCTGGCGGTCCAGGGCCCACCGTTCCGGGCCGTGCACGGCGGGACCGTCGGCCGCCGTCCAGGCGTTCAAGCCGCCGGTCAGCACCACGGCGTCGTCCAGTCCGGCGGCGGCCAGCCGCCGCCGCGCCTGTTCGGCGCGGGGCCCGGACTGGCACACCAGGACGACCTGCTCGGAGGCGTCCCGGGCGACCCGACCGGCGTGTTGGTCCAGCTCGCCCAGCGGGAGGTTGACCGCCCCGGGGATGTGCGCGCCCTCGAACTCGGCGGGGGTGCGCACATCCACCAGGAGCGGGGCCGACCCGCTGTCGAGCCTGGCTCTGACGGTCGCTGCGTCGACGGACTCGATCATGTGTGTGTGACTCCAGGAGGGGAGAAGGGGTAGTCGACAGCTTTGGTAGGAATTCTACCCCCCGGGGTATGTGACGTGCTTGCCACCCATTCCGGGAATACCCCCCGCCACGGAGTTCGGCGCCTGGTCAGAGCGTGGGCAGGTACCTCTGGAGTTCGTACGGGGTCACCTGTCGGCGGTAGGAGTTCCACTCCGACTTCTTGTTGCGCAGGAAGAAGTCGAAGACGTGCTCGCCCAGCGTCTCGGCGACGAGCTCGCTGTTCTCCATCAGGCGCAGCGCCTCGTCCAGGCTCTGCGGCAGCGGCTTGATGCCCAGCGCGCGGCGCTCGGAGTCGGTGAGGGCCCAGACGTCGTCCTCGGCGCCCGGCGGCAGCTCGTAGCCCTCCTCGATCCCCTTCAGCCCGGCGGCGAGGATCACCGCGTAGGCCAGGTAGGGGTTGGCGGAACTGTCCAGCGAGCGGATCTCGATCCGGCTGGAGTTCGACTTGCCGGGCTTGTACATCGGAACGCGCACCAGGGCCGAGCGGTTGTTGTGCCCCCAGCAGATGTAGGCCGGGGCCTCACCGCCCATGCCCGCCGAGGCGGCCGGGTCGTCCCAGATGCGCTTGTAGGAGTTCACCCACTGGTTGGTGACGGCCGCGATCTCGTCCGCGTGTCGCAGCAGTCCCGCGATGAACCCGCGCCCGACCTTCGAGAGCTGGTACTCCGCGCCCGGCTCGTAGAAGGCGTTGCGGTCACCTTCGAACAGCGACAGGTGGGTGTGCATGCCCGAACCCGGGTACTGCGTGAACGGCTTCGGCATGAAGGTGGCGTACACGCCCTGCTCCATCGCCACCTCCTTCATCACGAGCCGGAAGGTCATGATGTTGTCGGCGGTGGTGAGAGCGTCCGCGTAGCGCAGGTCGATCTCCTGCTGGCCGGGGCCGCCCTCGTGGTGGCTGAACTCCACCGAGATGCCCATGGCCTCCAGCATGTTGATCGCGTTGCGCCGGAAGTCGTGGGCGCTGTTGTGCGGCGTGTGGTCGAAGTAGCCGCCCGAGTCGTTGGGCTCGGGGAACTCCCCGTGCTCGGGGAACTTCTTGAGCAGGTAGAACTCGATCTCGGGGTGCGTGTAGAAGGTGAACCCGAGGTCGGAGGCCTTGCCGAGCTGGCGCTTGAGCACGTGCCGGGGGTCCGCCGGTGACGGCGAGCCGTCGGGCATGAGGATGTCGCAGTACATGCGCGCGGTGCCGTGCGGCTCGTTGCGCCATGGCAGCACCTGGAACGTGGACGGGTCGGGCTGGGCGAGCATGTCGGCCTCGTAGACCCGGGCGAAGCCCTCGATGGCGGAGCCGTCGAACCCGATGCCCTCAGAGAAGGCGGCCTCCAGTTCGGCGGGTGCGACCGCCACGGACTTGAGGTACCCGAGCACGTCGGTGAACCACAGCCTCACGAACCGGATGTCGCGCTCCTCCAACGTGCGGAGCACGAATTCCTGCTGTCGATTCACGATCAAACCTCCTCGATGCCGGTCGGTCCCGGCCCGGTCCGCGCACGTGAGCCGTGCCGGGAACGATCTCCCGGGGCCAGTCTGCCGTGCGGATATTTCCGGGGCATTTCCGCACACGCCAGCCAGCCTGCCCGGACCTCCCCCGCACAGGCATTATGACCGCTGAACCGGGAGGTTCGGGACGAGCTGGGCCAGTCCGAGTTCGCGCGCACGCGCCCCGGCCGTCGCGCGGTTGGGCACACCGAGCTTGCCCAGGATGTTGGACACGTGCACGCTCGCCGTCTTCGGGCTGATGAACAGCGCCTCGGCGATGGCCGCGTTGGTCGCGCCCGAGGCCAGAAGCCGCAGCACCTCGGTCTCCCGGGCGGTGAGCCCGGCGGGCGCGGGCGGTGGCACGGACCCGCCGGACAGGCCCGTCCCGAGCCTGCGCGCCAGGTCCTCGGCCGCGCGGGCCAAGGGTGACGCACCACACGCGGCGGCCGTCTCGTGGACCATGCGGGTCAGCTCCACGGCACGCGACCGTTCCCCGGCGGCGATCCGGGCCTCGGCCTCGCGCAACCGGGCCCGTGCCCGGTGCAGCCGCATGGGGGTGGCGTCCCAGGCGGTCACCGCGGCGGCCCACGACGCGGCCAGGGCCGGGGCCTCGGTCCCCCCGGCCTCGGCCAGCAGGAACCGCACGGTCGCCGCGTACGCCGGTCGGACCAGACCGTTGAGCGGGAGCTTCCCCGCGACGGTGCCGACCAGCCCGCCCACCAGCCGGGCCGTCTCCCCGTACTCCGCCCCTGCGCGGGCCCGCTCCGCGCCCAGCCGGGCGGCCTCGGCCATCTGTTCCAGCAGCGGCCACGAGTACCCCGGAGAACGCTCCAGGGCCGCCTGCTCCAGGACGTCCCGGGAGAGGGACAGCGCCTCGGCCAGGTCACCCTCGGCCAGTGCGGCGTCCAGCAACCCCGTGGTGCGCAGCTGAACGATGTCCATCCGGTGCGCGTCCAGCATGGAGCGGTCGCCACTGGGCCCCGCCTCGGCCCGCGCCGCGACCACGTCTCCCATGGCGGCCGCCGCCCGCGCCTCCACCGCCTGCATGTAGTGCTGGTGTTTGCGGTCGCCCAGATTCCTGCTCAGGTAGTGGCGGTAGACCTCCCGGCTCTGGCGGAGTTCTCCTGTCTCGAAGAGGATCTCGGCCCGGTTCTGGTGGTTGAAGGACCGGTGGAAGGGCGCCCAGCTCAGTGCCTCGTGCCGGGCGAGGGACTCCTCCAACACGCGCAGGCCCTCTTCGTGGTGACCGAGTTCACGCAGGAAGTGGCCCAGGTTCCCTGCTCCGCGCGCCTCCATGTAGGGCTCACGCAGCTCCATGGCCTCCGCCATGCCCCGTTCCACCAGAGGGCGCCCGTGTTCGACGTCACCGTCGCGCATGCGGACCCCGCCCAACGTGATCCGGGCGTCGGCCGCCGCGCACCGGTCGGAGCGGCTGCCGCCGTCGGCCGCCTCGATCGCCAGTTCGGCCAACGTGCTGGAGCCGCGCCCGGTGTCGTTCAGTTCCTGGAGGATCCGCCGCGCGGGGGTCGGCTCCCGGTCCTCGCGGAGCATGGCGCTCTCCCGGGCGAGGATGGCCAGGAGCTGGCTGTACTCCGGCATGTGCGGCGGGTGCAGTTCCAGGGCCCGCACCAGGTCGTCCAAGCCGCCGCCGCGCATGTTGGTGGAGCGGGCCTGCCCGCGCTTGCGCAGCAGGATCGCCCGTGTCGCTAGGGTCACGTCGTCGTCGGCGTCCTCGGGCAGGGTCGCCAGCGCCTCGTCGACCAGCTCCAGCGCGCGCCGGTGGCGGTCGGCCGAGATCGCCGCGCTCGCGGCCTGGCTCACGACCTCGGCCCAGCTGTGCCCCTCCACCCGGTCGCTGGGGTCGGGTACCCGGTCCCACAGGGCCAGGACGCGGTCCAGCATGCCCAGGCGTTCGCCGAAGGCGAGCGTCTTGCTGGCCTGGACGGCCGCCCGCCAGGCGGCCTCCATGGCCCGGGGCAGGTCCTGCGCGGCGTGGTAGTGGTGGGCCTGCTCGGCGGCGCGGCGGTCCTTGGGGACCGCGTCCGGGTACTCGTCGATGAGCTGCGCGTAGCGCAGGTGCAGTCGGGAGTGCGGCCCGGGCAGGATCTCGTGGTGCACGGCGTCGCGCAGCAGCGCGTGCCGGAACCGGTAGCCGGTGCGATTGGGCCGCAGCACGTTGGAGTCGACCAGGGTGTGCAGGGCGGCCTCCAACTCACGCTCGGGCAGGTCGACCGCGTGGTGGAGCACCTCGTGCTCGATACCGTCGGCCACGGCCCCCACCGCCGCCACGCGCAGGACCGACAGCGTGGTCTCGTCGAAGCGGCGCACCGGTTCCAGCAAGAGGTCGCGGAAGTGGTCGGGCAGGTCGGGGTCGTCGTCGGAGGGGCAGGTCTCGGCGGTGGCCAGCGCCTCCACGAACAAGGGGACGCCCTCGCTGCGTCGGAAGAGCGTGTCCAGGGCGTCCTGGTCCAGTTCCTCGCCCCGGATCGCCGTGGCCTGGGCGCCCACCTCCTCCCGGGTGAACGGCTCCAGCACGATCCGGCCCACGCACGGAAGGCGTTCGAGCTGCGGCAGGAGCCGCCGCAACGGGTGCGTGCGGTACAGGTCGTCACTGCGGTAGGTCGCGATGACCTGGATCCCGGGCCGGGAGAGGTTGCGGGCGAGGAAGACCAACAGGTCCCGGGTGGCGCCGTCCGCCCAGTGCAGGTCCTCCAGGACGACGGTGACCCCCGCCTCGCCGGCCACCTGCTCGAACAGGCGCAGCACCTGCTCGAAGAGGATGCCCCGGTTCTCCCGGTGGTCGGCGGAGGGCTCGCCGAGCTCGGGGAGGAGCCGGGCGAACTCACCGGTCCCGCCCGGTGCGGCCGCGTCGAAGGGGGGACGCCCGCGTTCGCGCAGGATCTGGCGGAGCACGGCGGTGAAGGGGGCGTAGGACAGGCCGTCCACGCCCAACTGCAGGCAGGCGCCGACGAACACCGTCCCGGCGGGCCGGGTGGCGGCGAACTCGGAGACCAGGCGGCTCTTGCCGACCCCCGCGTCCCCGCCGACCAGCAGTGTCTCCGGCGACCCGGTGCGCACGCGTTGGGCCTGGTCTGCCAGGAGACGGAGGTGGTCCCGGCGGCCGACGAAGAGGGGACTGGTTTCGGAGAACAGGGGCATAGCGCTCATTATGCTCGCCGTGGACGCGGGCGCTCCTGGTTTTCCCTGGGTTCGTTCCGCGCTTCGGCCTTCTGGAGGCGGGCGCGGCGGCTGAGCTCGGCCTGGCGCAGGCGTTCGTCGCTGAGCGCCCGGGCGGTGGCGGCGCGCAGGTCCTCGAAGGTCATGGTGGTGGTTCCTCTTCCTCTGGGTCAGCGGGTGCGCGGGAGCCGTTGGGCGCGCTCCTCGCGGAGCCGGGCGCGGGCCTGCGCCCGGGCCCGTCGGACCGCGCTGCCCTGCTCGCTGAGGCGGACGGCCTGTTCGGACAGGCGGCGGCTGTCCTGGATGGGCTCGAAGAACACGGCGTTCCCTCCTGCTGTGGGGCCGAACCCGTGTCCCGCCCCGATGACCTCCACGATCCGGCTAAGAACGGACCGGGCGCATCGGTAGGAATCAGCGGTTCCCCGCCCGGCCCGGGGGATGGCGTCCTAAGACGGGTGAGAACCGCCCTAAGCGCCGCGCGAGCACGGCCGATTCGCCAAACGCCCCGGCACTTCCTTGACTCCGGGGCCCTGAGCCGGACAAGTGTGTGAGGTGGCCGGTCGTCTCCCGCGGGGGGCTGCCTGACCGGCCCCAATGGCGAATCTCAGGAGGGCGTGGGATGACTCGGGTCGCTTGCGGGACCGACCGACGGGGCGCGTTCGGGCGAAGGGCCGGAGGGATCGGCGCGGGGCTGCTCGCGGCGGTGCTGTGCTCGGCCCCCGCCGTCGCGGACAGCGGTGGGTTCGGGGACGCCGACGCCGTGCGGCTGTCCCTGTCCGGGGTGGCCGAGTCGCCGCTTCCCGGCGAGGAGGTCGTCTACCGGGCCACCGTGGTCAACGGCGCGGGGCTGGAGGTGGAGAAGGGCCTGCTCGCGCAGCACGTGCCCGAACCCCTGACGGTCCAGGAGGTGGGCGAGGGCGGGATCGTCGAGGAGGGCGTCGCCAACTGGCGGGTGGACCTGCCGGAGGAGGGCGAGGGTGTGTACACCGTCCGGGTCCGCGTGGCTGAGGACGCCGAGGCGGGGGAGCGGGTGGTGAGTACGGCCTGCCTGCTGCTGGACCGGGACGCCGAACCCGCGGCCTGTGCGAGCGACACCCTCCTGGTCGGTGATCCCACGGTGCTCTCACGGGTGGGGGATCTGGTGGACCGGGACGGAATGGTCCGCGCGGTGGGCGTGGGGGTGCTGATGCTGCTGGTCTGGCTGCTGTGGCGGCAGTGGGGCGCCTCACGCCGAAGCTGACCGGGTGGGTGTCTGATTTGTTACGTCATGGCGTCAGAAAGACGGGAGCTTCAACTACAACGCGTAGTAGTGTGCGGGTATGGACATCCTTTACTCCGCGCTCGTGTTCCTGCACATGATCGGCCTGGCCGGGATCATCGCCGGTTTCCTCATGCAGCTGATGACCGACAACGTCAAGGCCACCAAGGTGCTGCTGCACAGCGCCCTGCTCCAGTTCGTCACGGGCCTGCTGCTCGTCGGCGTGGCCGAGATGGCCGACATCGGCGAGCTCAACCACGTCAAGATCGGCGTGAAGCTCGTGATCGCCCTGGCCGTGGTGGTCGTCGGTGTGCTCAACCTGCGCAAGCCCGCGAAGAACCTGGCGATCATCGCCGGGGTCCTGGCCATCGTCAACATCGGTGTGGCGGTCTTCTGGTAGACGCCCGCCCGACCCGCCCGCACGGGTCTGCCGCCGGTGGCGGTCCGGAGTGCTCCGGACCGCCACCGGCTTTTTTCGTCTGGAAAATCTTGCAGCTCCTTTCGTCCAGATCAGAGCCGCGTTTTCGCCATGTGTGCGTGTGACCCACCGTTCACGCGGTGTTCACAGGCCGGGGATGGTCTGTTACCTTCGTCACCTCAATGCAAACTCTTGCGGAAACTGCAAGAGAATGCAGCACCTCCCCCAAGGAGCGCACATGAGAACACCCCGCGTCGGCGCCCTCGCCGGAGCGGCCCTGCTGGGAGCCGCCCTGCTGGCGGTCCCCAGCCCGGCCGCCACCCAGGACGCCGAGCCCGTCTCCGCGCAGAACCCCGCCCAGAACGGCAACGGGGACACCATCGTCCACCTCTTCCAGTGGAACTGGGACTCCGTCGCCGCCGAGTGCGCCGACTTCCTCGGCCCCGCCGGATACAGCGGCGTCCAGGTCTCCCCGCCCCAGGAACACGTGGTCGTCCCCTTCTCCGAGGGCGGCAACCACCCCTGGTGGCAGGACTACCAGCCGGTCTCCTACCGGATCGACAACACCCGGCGCGGCACCGCCGAGGACTTCCAGGAGATGGTCTCCACCTGTGCCGACAACGGCGTCCGGATCTACGTGGACGCCGTCATCAACCACATGACCGGCCCGGCCGAGGGCACCAGCACCGGCAGCGCCGGGACGGAGTGGCAGCGCTACGAGTACCCCGACCTGTTCGGGGACGGCACCGCCGCCTACTCCTACGACGACTTCGGCCCCTGCTACGACACCATCGAGAACTGGAACGACAAGGACGAGGTGCAGAACTGCCAGCTCCTCGACCTGGCCGACCTGGACACCGGCTCCCCGCACGTCCGTGACCAGATCGTCCGGTACCTGAACGGCCTCGTCGCCATGGGAGTCGGCGGCTTCCGGGTGGACGCCTCCAAGCACGTCCCCGAGGACGACATGGGCGCCATCGTCGGAGCCCTGGACGAGGTCCCCGGATTCGGCGGCGCCCCCCGGGTGTTCCACGAGGTCTACGGGGACCAGACGGTCCCCTACACCGCCTACACGCCCTACGGGCAGGTCACCAACTTCGACTACAAGCGCTCCGTCGCCTCGGCCTTCGCCAACGGCGACATCGCCGGGCTCACCGACATGCCCGACCACGGCGGCCTCACCTCCGAGGAGGCCGTGGTCTTCGTCGACAACCACGACACCCAGCGCTACGAGCCCACCCTCACGTACGTGGACGGCGACCGCTATCACCTCGCCACCGCCTTCATGCTGGCGCACCCCTACGGCACCCCCGTGGTGATGTCCAGCTACGACTTCGAGGGCAACGTGACCGAGGGCCCGCCCAGCGTGGGCGAGCAGGACGGCAACCCCGCCGGGTGGATCACCGATGACAGCGACTGCTCCGACTCCGCGTGGGTCTGCGAACACCGGAACGAGGCCGTCAGCGGCATGGTGGCCTTCCGCGCGGCTGTGGACGGCGCCGGCCTGACCGAACGGGCCCGGGAGGGCTCCTCCCGCGTGGCCTTCGACCGCGGTGCGGCCGGGTTCGCCGCCTTCAACGCCTCGGGCGGGTCCTGGTCGCTGACGGCTCCGACCTCGCTTCCGGACGGCGAGTACGAGAACGCCTCCGGCTCCGGAACCGCCACGGTGTCCGGGGGCCAGGTCACCGCGACGGTCCCCGCTGACGGCGCCCTGGCGCTGCACGTGGGCGGCGAGTGCGAGCAGGACTGCGGCGGCGGCGATCCGGGCGATCCGGGCGAGCCCGGTTCCCCCGACACCCTGACCGCGACCGTCGAGACCCAGTTCGGCCAGGAGGTGTACGTGGTCGGCTCCACCCCCGAGCTCGGTTCCTGGAACCCGGCGAACGGCGCTCCGCTGAGCACCGACGCGTCCACCTACCCGCAGTGGTCCGGGAGCGTCACCATCGGTCCCGACACGGAGTGGAAGCTGGTCCGGGTCTCCCCGGGCGGCGGCGCGGACTGGGAGCCCGGTGACAACCGGGTCGGCCCGGCCGCCGCCGTCACCTGGGGTCAGCGCTGAGACCACCGGGCACCCCCGTGCTCGCGGGGGTGCCCGGCCCGGTTCAGCCCGCCGACGCGTCCTCCAGCGGCGCTGGGCAGGTCCCGCCGGGCTCCACCGTGAGTTCGTAGTGCCACACCTCGTTGGCGTAGGTCTGGCAGAGCCCGAACCTCGCACCGTGCTCGACGAACCAGTACGCCGCGTCCGTGCGCCCCACGTCCACCGCCGACCCCGTCACGTGCGAGGAGTCCTCGGGGGAGGCCACCCACCGGGCCGCCTCCTCCTCGGTCCCGTACACCTGCACCGCGGACTCCAGCAGGTACCGCTGGTAGCGCTCGCTGCGCCACCCGCTGGTCACCAACACCTCGATCCCGGCCTCCTCCAGCGCCGCTTCGGCGGCCGCGCGCACCGCCGCCAGCAGGTCGGGCTCCAGCTCGGACAGCGCGGGCACGTCGTCAGTGGGATCCAGGCCGCCGCCCTCGGGAACGAATCCGTCCTCGTGGCCCAGCGGGGTCAGCCGTGTCACCGGCAGGTCCCGCGCCCACGACTTCCCGGGGCCCGCCCCGTTCGCACCGGAGGCCGCGCAACCCGCCAGGGCCACCACCGCCAGGGCGGCCGCGGTCGTCAGAACGGTCGTTCGAAAGCGCATGGCACGTCCCTCCTCCGTGGGCCGAACCCCGTGCTCGGCACCGAAGAGCCCAGGTCACCAGGGCGGGTGTTGCGCGGATGTGTGCCGCCGGGCCAACACTTTCGCAACACCCCGCCTGCCTAGACTGGGTCGCCGACCTAGGGACGGGGGAACCGCATGCGCGTGCTGGTGGTCGAGGACGAGGTCTTCATGGCCGAGGCCCTCCAAGCGGGGCTGCGCCAGGAGGCCATCGCCGCCGACGTCGCCCTGGACGGCGACGCCGCGCTGGAACGGATCGGGGTCAACGACTACGACGCGGTCGTCCTGGACCGGGACCTCCCGGGCACCCACGGGGACGAGGTGTGTGCCGTCATCGCCCGCGACCACCCCGGCACCCGGGTCCTCATGCTCACCGCCGCCGCCCGACTGCGGGACAAGGTGGACGGCTTCTCCCTGGGCGCCGACGACTACCTCACCAAACCGTTCGCGGTCGAGGAGCTGGTCATGCGCCTGCGCGCGCTGGCCCGCAGACCAGCGGCCACGGTCCAGCCGGTGCTGGAACGGGCCGACCTGCGCCTGGACCCCTACCGCCAGGAGGCCCACCGTAGCGGCCGTTACGTCCGGCTGCCCCGCAAGCAGTTCGCCGTCCTCGAACTGCTCATGCGGGCGGACGGGGGAGTGGTGAGCGCGGAGACCCTCCTGGAGAAGGTCTGGGACGAATACGCCGACCCCTTCACCAGCGCGCCCCGGGTCACGGTGTCCCAGCTGCGCCGCGCCCTGGGGGAGCCGGACCCCATTGTGACCGTGCCCGGAGTGGGTTACCGCCTGGTCGACACCGGGGAGGGGAAGTGAGCGACGGCGGGGTGCGGGTCAGCGCCCGCCTGCGCCTGACCCTGGGCTACGCCGGGTTCCTTGTCGTGGCGGGTCTGGCGGTACTGGTCGGGGTGTACGCGGTCCTGCGGTACGTGCCCGACTATCCGCTCACCGCCGCCAACCCCGGCGACCTGGGGCAACCCATCGCGGCTCGCGGGCAGATCCTGGAGGCCGTCGTCCGGATGTCCGCGGGCGTCCTGCTGGTGCTGGCGGTGATCGGGCTGGTCGGCGGCTGGATCCTGGCCGGGTGGGTCCTGCGCCCCCTGAACCGGATCAACGACGCCGTCCTGATCGCCGCGACCGGCAGACTGGGTCACCGGGTCGCCCTCTCCGGCCGCAACGACGAGTTCCGGCAGCTCGCCGACGCCTTCGACCACATGCTGGACCGCCTCCAGGACGCCTTCGAGGCCCAGGAGCGGTTCGCCGCCAACGCCTCGCACGAACTCCGCACCCCGCTGGCGGTCAACGCGACCCTCCTGGACGTGGCCCGGCGCGACCCGGAGGGGCAGCACTACCCGCGCCTGCTCGAACGGCTCGACCTCACCAACGCCCGGGCCATCGGCCTCACCGAGGCGCTGCTGCGGCTGGCCGACGCCAACGCCGTCACCGCGGTGTCCGAACCCGCCGACCTCGCCGAGATCGCACGCGGGGTCCTGGTCGAGGGCGAGGAGGAGGCACGGCGTCGCGGCGTCCGGTTGGAGCACGGGCTCACCCCGGCCCCGACGGTCGGCGACACCGCGCTGCTCACCCAGCTCACCGAGAACCTGGTGCGCAACGCCCTGTGCCACAACACCCCGGTGGAGGGGACCACAACCACCGCCCGGGTCACCACCGGCCGCGACCAGAGCACCGGTGACACCGTCCTGAGGGTGGAGAACACCGGGCCCGTGTACACACCGGAGACCGCGTCCCGCCTGCACGAACCCTTCCTCCGTGGCGCGGGACGCATCGGGTCCGGACCGGGACACGGCCTGGGCCTGGCCCTGGTGGCGCGGGTCGTGCGCGTGCACGGCGGCACCCTGGACCTGCTCCCACGTGGGGCCGACCAGGGGGGAGGGCTCACCGTCACGGTCACCCTCCCCGCCCGCGACGCCCGTCAGTCGTCGTAGAAGGCCCGTTCCATCACCGCGCGAGCCCGGCGCGTGGTCCGCAGGTAGGCCTCGGTCAGCTGTTCCGCCGGGCCCTCCGGCTCGGGACCCTCCGCCACCGTGTCGTCCTCCTCGGCACTCTCGCCGTCCGCGTCGGCCCCGTCCTCGTCGCCGAACCCCATGGCCTGGGCCAGCGCCGCACGTACCCGCAGGTCGTGCGGGATCGAGTCGCCGCCCCGGCCGCGCACCAGCATCACCATGCCGCGCACCCGCGAGGCGAGCCGCCACGACCGCTCCAGCACCACGCCGTCGTCGGCGGCCAGGAACCCGTGCGCCACCGCCACCGCCAGGGCGGGCAGGGTCTGCGGGGTACGTAGGTCCGGGTACTCGTGCGCGTGCCGCAGCTGCACCAGCTGCGCCACCCACTCCACGTCGGACAACCCGCCCCGGCCCAGCTTCGTGTGCAGGGTCGGATCCGCCCCGCGCGGCAGCCGCTCAGCCTCCATCCGCGCCTTGAGCTTGCGGATCTCCAGCACGGAGGCGCGGGACACGCCACCCTCCGGGTAGCGGATCGGATCGATCAGCGCGACGAACGCCGAACGCAGCCCCTCGTCCCCGGCGATCGGCCGTGCCCGCAGCAGCGCCTGGCTCTCCCACACCTGGGACCAGCGCCCGTAGTAGGCGGCGTAGGAGTCCAGGGTGCGCACCACGGGCCCGCTCCTGCCCTCGGGGCGCAGGTCCGTGTCGATCTTCAGCGGGGGCTCGGCCTGCGGCATCTCCAGCAGTCGGGCCAGCTCCCGCACGATCGCCATGGCCTGCTTGGTGGCGGCGCCCTTGTCGGCGCCCGGCATCGGGTCGTGCACGTACATCACGTCGGCGTCGCTGGCGTAGGTCAGCTCCCCGCCGCCGAACCGACCCATCGCCACGACGCAGACCCGGGTGAGCTCCTCGCCGCCGGACTCGGCCACCACCTTGGTGTAGGCCGCGCGCAGTGCGGCGTCGATGGTGACCGCCGCGATCCCCGTGAGGGCCCGGCCCACCTCCTCGACCGAGCACACCCCCAGCAGGTCGGCGGCGGCCGTGCGCAGCAGTTCCCGGCGGCGCAGCGCCCGCACCGCGGACACCTTCTCCTCCGGGGTGTCGTAGCGGCGCAGGGCCGCGTCGGCCTCGGCCATCAGCGACCGCGTCTCCCTGCGCCGGAGGTCGGCGTCGTCGCCCAGCATGGCCACCGCCTCGGGGGCGCGCAGCAACAGCTCGGTCACGTACCGGCTCGTGCCCAGCAGCCACGCCATCCGCTCGGCCACCCGGACGTCGTCCCGCAGCAGCCGCAGGTACCAGGGAGTGGTGCCCAGGGCGTCGCTGACCTGCCGGAACCCGAGCAGCCCGGCGTCCGGGTCGGGGGAGTCCGCGAACCACCCCAGCATCACCGGCAACAGCGTGCGCTGGATGGCCGCCCGACGGGACAGCCCCGACGTCAACGACTCCAGGTGGCGCAGCGCCCCGCGCGGATCCACGAACCCCAGCGCTCCCAACCGCTCCACGGCCTGGTCGGCGGAGAGCCGGATCTCGTCCTCGGGCAGGGCGGCCACCGCGTTCAGCAGCGGACGGTAGAAGAGCTTCTCGTGCAGGCGGCGCACCTCCGCTGACACCCGCTTGCGGGCGCCGGTCAGCTCCCGTACCGAATCGGCGGTGAACCCCAGGGCCCGACCCAGCTGCCGCAGCCGCGATGGGCCGTCCGGGGCCTGGGGGTCGGGCATCAGGTGGGTCCGGCGCAGCCGCTCCAACTGCAGCAGGTGCTCCACCCGACGCAGGAACCGGTAGGCGTCGGAAAGTCCCGCCGCGTCCCGCCGCCCCACGTATCCGTACTCCGACAGCGCCGCCAGCGCCTGGAGGGTGTTGCCCGACCGCAGGCGCTCGTCCGAACGCCCGTGCACCAGCTGGAGCAGCTGCACGGAGAACTCGATGTCGCGCAGGCCTCCCGGGCCCAGCTTCAGTTCGTGCTCGGCCTGGCCCGCGGGGATGTGCGCCACCACCCGGCGGCGCATGGCCTGCACGTCCTCCACGAAGTCCTTGCGCCCGGAGGCCTCCCACACCAGCGGCGCGATCGCCTCTGCGTACTGGCGGCCCAGCCCCTCGTCCCCGGCGATCGGCCGGGCCTTGAGCAGCGCCTGGAACTCCCAGGTCTTGGCCCAGCGGTCGTAGTACGCCAGGTGTCCGGCCAACGGCCGAACCAGCGGACCGTTGCGGCCCTCCGGACGCAGCGCCGGGTCCACCTCCCACAGGGTGCCCTCCGCGTCGGTCTCCGACGGGACGCGCATCATCGCCGTGGCCAGCCGCGTGGCGGCCCTCTGGGCCTCCTGCTCGTCGGCGGGCACGCCGTCCTCGTCCAGGGCGGGTTCGGCCACGAACACCACGTCCACGTCGCTGACGTAGTTCAGTTCGCGCCCGCCGCACTTGCCCATGCCGATCACGCTCAGACGGCACAGCGCTGCGTCCTCGGGGGACTCCGCACGGGCCACCGCCAGCGCCGCGTCCAGGGTCGCCGCCGCGAGGTCGGCCAGCTCGGCGGCGACCTCGTCCACGGTGTTCACCCCGGTCAGGTCGCGCCCGGCCAGCCGCAGCACACGGCGCCGGTAGGCCACACGCAGCGTGTGCCGCAGCACCGCCGAGGGTTCGTCGTCCCCGCCCAGCCCCAAGGAGAGGTCGGCCACCGGGGAGGGATCGTCGGGCCGCGCGCCGACGGTGTGCATCAGCCCCCGGCGCAGCTCCTCCCGGTCCGGGGTCCGGGCGGCGTCGGCCCCGCGCAGCTCACGCCAGTCGCCGGGGTGGCGCACCAGGTGGTCGGTGAGCGCCGGGCTGACCCCGAGGACACCGCACAGGCGGGTGCGCAGGTCCCGCTCCTCCCGCAGGGCCGCGCGCACCTCCTCCGGGTCCGGGGCGGCCTCCAGCAGTCGGAGCAACCCCAGCAGCGCCTGGTCCGGGTCGGCCGCGGCCGCGAGGGCGCCGATCACCTCGGTGTCGGCCAGGGTGTCCAGCCCCGCCTCCTCCACCAGCCGCACGGCCCGGGTGCTGTCACTGAAACCGCGTCGAGCGAGCGCGCCCGCTGTCATGTTGGTTCTTCCGTCCCTTGCCACGCGTCAACGGTAGCCGCATCGGGGAACCATGCCCCGGAACCGGGTCGGGGCCGGTACCCGAACTGGATACCGGCCCCGAAGGGTGTCGCTAGATGTCGTAGTACAACTCGAACTCGCGCGGGTGCGGACGCAGGCGCAGGGAGTCGATCTCCTCGGTGCGCTTGAAGTCGATGTAGGTCTCGATCAGGTCCTTGGTGAAGACCCCGCCCTCCAGGAGGAACTCGTGGTCGGCCTCCAGGGCCTCCAGAGCGGCGTCGAGGGACGCCGGGACGGTCTCGATCGCGGCGGCCTCGGCCGGGGGCAGCTCGTACAGGTCCTTGTCGACCGGCTCCGGCGGCTCGATCTTGTTCCGGATTCCGTCCATGCCCGCCATCAGCATGGCCGAGAAGGCCAGGTACGGGTTGGCCGAGGGGTCCGGCACCCGGAACTCGATGCGCTTGGCCTTCGGGTTGGACCCGGTGAGCGGCAGGCGGATGCAGGCCGAGCGGTTCCGCTGGCTGTAGACCAGGTTGATCGGGGCCTCGTAGCCCGGCACCAGGCGGTGGAAGGAGTTCACCGTCGGGTTGGTGAAGGCCAGCAGCGCCGAGGCGTGCTTGAGCAGACCGCCGATGTAGTAGCGGGCCGTGTCCGAGAGCTGACCGTAGCCGGCCTCGTCGAAGAACAGCGGGGCGCCGTCCTTCCACAGGCTCTGGTGGCAGTGCATGCCCGAACCGTTGTCGCCGAAGAGCGGCTTGGGCATGAACGTGGCGGTCTTGCCGGCCTCGTTCGCGACGTTCTTCACGATGTACTTGTACAGCTGGACCTTGTCGGCCTGCTCGAGCAGCGTGCCGAACCTGATGCCGATCTCGGCCTGCCCGGCGGTGCCGACCTCGTGGTGCTGGAGTTCGACCTCGATACCGGAGTCGATCAGGGTCCGCACCATGTCGGAGCGCAGGTCGCTGTAGTGGTCGACGGGCTCGACGGGGAAGTAGCCGCCCTTGAAGCGCGGACGGTAGCCCCGGTTGCCGCCCTCGATCGCGGAGCCGGTGTTCCAGGCGCCCTCGATCGAGTCGATCTCGTAGTAACCGGTGTTCGCGCGCGTCTCGAACTTGACGTCGTCGAAGATGTAGAACTCGGCCTCGGGGCCGAAGAAGGCGGTGTCGGCCACGCCCGAGCCCTTGAGGTAGGCCTCGGCCTTGCGGGCGACGTTGCGCGGGTCGCGGCTGTACGACTCCAGCGTGAGCGGGTCGTGGACGAAGAACGTCATGTTCAGCGTCTTGTGCTTGCGGAACGGGTCCAGGACGCCGGTGCTCAGGTCGGGCAGGAGCAGCATGTCGGACTCGTGGATGGCCTGGAAGCCGCGGATCGAGGAACCGTCGAACATCTGGCCGTCGGTGAACGTGGACTCGTCAACGTTCTCGACCGGGAGGGTAACGTGGTTCACGCCTCCGAACAGGTCCGTGAACCGGACATCGAGGAACCTGACGTCCTCGTCTCGGATGTAGGCGAGAACCTCTTCGACGCTGCTGAACAAAACGGAACCTCCGTGCAGATAGCTGAGACGGCGGGTTCGCGGGCCGCACCATCGCGGCCATGTCGAACCACGCGCCGTCTCCCGGCCTCGTCATCGAAGCTAGGAGCGCGTGATTTCCACGCCGTGTCTCGATTGTTTCCTGCATGTTACGGAGCCGGTCGCGCGCATTGGCCAGTGGTCCCGTAACGGTGATTCCGCCTGTTTCAGGGCGAAACCTGGACACCCGAATCTTTCGGAGTGACCGGGGACACACCCTCTCCCGTGGCACGTCACAGCGCTCGCGCGGGCCCGCGCGCGGAGGGTGACGTGGGGCGGATAACGTGAAAAACATGAGCGACAAGAGCCGGAGCGGCGCCCCCACGGTCTCCGAAGACGACTTCCGTTACCGCGGCAACCGGTTGGGTCTGCCCGAGAGCGGGAGCGGTTCGGTGCCCGGCGTCATGCGCCGCCTGGTCGGCCTCGCCCTGGACTGGGGCATCTCCGCGATGCTGGTGTGGGTCGCCATCAGCCTCGGGCTGGTCGGCCAGGAGCTGGCCGCCGCCGCTGCCGCCGGGGGAGACCCCGAGGCCATCGCCCTGACCAACTTCACCACCCTGTCCACTCTGGTGGTGTTCGCGGCGATGAACCTCGTCCTGCTCACGCTGTTCGGTACCACGATCGGGCGACGACTCGTCGGGGTCGGCATCAGTGGAACCGGCGAGCGCTCCTGGCCCTGGTTCGCCTCCATGGCGGTGCGCACCCTGCTGTTGTGCCTGGTGATCCCGGCCGTGGTGTACGACCGCGACACGCGGGGCCTGCACGACCGCGCCGCCGGAACCGTCGCGACCCGCTACTGAGCGAACACGGGCCGTACGCACCCCTGCGCGCGCTGTGCGCACGCGCGTGCGCACCCGTGCCGAGCTGCTGTTAGCATCCGTTCACGGCGTTTCCGCAGGGACCCCCGCGACCTCGGGCCGTGTACCGCCTCTCGACGCCCGCCGCTCCGGCGGGCGCGCCGCCCGGACACGCCCTGGCTGCCCTGACCCCGCCCCCCTCTAGGTCTCCTCGCACCCTCGAAGGTTCGCATGGCTGGAAGACGCTCCGCCCCTCGCAGCTCCGGTGCCCTGGGCACCTCCCGGCTGTCCGCCGCACAGTGGGTCGCGTGCGTCGTGACCGCGCTGGCGATCATCGCCAGCCTCGGAAGTTACGGCTGGTACCAGGGCCTGATCGGCAACATCACGACCGCCCAGGTCGACACCGACGAGTGGGACCGGCCCACGAGCGTCGAGGGTGTCATGAACATCCTCATCATCGGCTCGGACGTGCGCTCCGGCGAGAACGCCGAGTACGGCGAGGTCGAGGGCGCGCGGCCGGACACGATGCTCATCGCGAGCATCAACGTGGACAACGGCGCCGCCACCCTGGTCAACCTGCCCCGCGACCTCATGGTCGACCTGCCCGGCTGCGAGGCCGTTGAGGGCTACGAGGGCATGCAGCCCCAGCAGGGCATGATCAACTCGGCCATGACCTTCGGCGGGGTGGGCTGCCAGTGGAACGCGGTCGAGCAGGTCACCGGCGTGCACCTGGACCACTTCCTGATGATGGACTTCGTCGGCTTCAAGGACATGGTCGACGCCATCGGCGGGGTGGAGATGTGCATCCCCGAACCGATCGACGACCCCAAGGCGCACCTGGTGCTGGACGCCGGACTCCAGAGCCTGGACGGCGAGGACTCGCTCGGCTTCGTGCGCTCCCGCTACTCGCAGGGCGACGGCAGCGACCTGTCGCGGATCGACCGCCAGCAGGAGTTCATGGGCGCCATGCTCCGCGAGGTCCTCAGCAGCGAGGTGATGACCAGCCCCGTCACCATCACCCGCTTCCTCGGAGCCGTCACCGAGTCCATCACCACCGACGAGGAGCTGACGGTCGACACCATGGCCGACATCGCGATCTCCATGCGCGAGGTCGACCTGGACCGGGTCCAGTTCGTCACGGTTCCCAACGGCGCCCACCCGGCCGACGAGAACCGCATCATCATGAGCGACGCCGCCCCGGCCCTGTTCGAGGCGATCAACAACGGCGAGGACCTGGGTGGCGGCGACGACGGCGACAGCGACAGCGACGACACGTCCGAGGACGTCTCGGTGGAGCCCGGGGACGTCGCCGTCGAGGTGGTGAACAACACCGGGATCGGGGGACTGGCCCTGGAGATCCAGGCAGTGCTGGTCCAGGAGGGTTTCGTGGTCACCGGCGTCGGCAACCCCGAGGTCCGCGCGCCCGAGCTCACCACCGTCTACCACGGGCCGGGCGACGAGGCCGCGGCCAAGCTGCTCGCGGACAGTCTCACCAACGCCCAGACGGAGGAGGCCGAGGGCCTGGAGCAGACCCTCGAACTGGTCGCGGGGTCCGACTGGGAGGGCTTCGGGGGTTCCTCCTCCGAGTCCGACCTGTCCATCACCGACGACCTCGGCGGCGTCACCGCCGAGAAGCAGGAGAGCGCCTGCTAGGTGGCAGTCCTACGGGGGTGCCTCATCGGGGGCGCCCCCGTTTCCGTGCGCGGGGTCTGACACAACGAGACCGTTCCGGTACCATCCGGGGGGTTACGTCCGAGTAGTCATGGGGACCTCCGTGACTGGTTTCCCTCTTCGGGCGATTTCTCCTCTCATGTCCCAGATCGGATCGCAGGTGCCCTCTTGGCCCCAAGAAACGTGTCGAAGGCCGCTGCCGGGATGACGCCCGGCAAGTGGTTGGCGTGCGGGATGACCGGGGTGGTCATCGCCGGGAGTCTGACTGGCTACGGCGTCTACCAGGACGTCCTCGCCATCGACACCGCCGAGATCGACCCCGACGGCTGGGGGGACCGGCCCGCGCAGGTGGACGGGGTGCACAACATTCTGCTCCTGGGCACGGACGAGCGCGCGGGGGACGACGCCAGCTACAACGAGCTCAACGGCATCCGCCCCGACGTCCTGGTGGTCGTCAGCATCGACACCGACAACGGCGGGGTGACCATGGTCAACATGCCCCGCGACACGATGGTCGAGATCCCGCCGTGCGACGCGGGCGAGGACGGCCAGGGCTGGAACGGCGGCGTCGACCAGCTCAACCACGCCATGACCTACGGCGGCATGGACTGCCAGGGCAACACGGTGGAGACCATCACCGGCATCCACCTCGACCACATGGTCCTGGTGGACTTCGCCGGGTTCGAGAACATCGTGGACTCGATCGGCGGCATCGAGATGTGCGTCCCCGAACCGATCGACGACCCCAAGGCGCACCTGGTGCTGGACGCCGGACTCCAGCGGCTCGACGGTGAGCAGGCCCTGGGCCTGGCGCGCTCCCGCGACAGCGCCGAGAACGGCAGCGACCTCGGCCGGATCGACAACCAGCAACGGATGATCGGCGCCATCCTGCGCGAGGTCACCGAGGGTGAGATCCTGTCCAGCCCCAGTACCCTCTACGGATTCCTCGACTCCATCACCGACAGCCTCACCACGGACGACGGCTTCAGCACGGACAAGATGACCGAGCTCGCCGTCGCCATGCGCGAGGTCGACCTGGGCCGGATGAACATGGTCACCGCCCCCGTCACCGACTACCCCGTCGACCCCAACAAGGTCGCGCTGGAGGAGCCCGCCGCCCAGGAGCTGTTCGCGGCGGCGGCCTCGGGTGAGCTGGCCGAGGGCGAGGACTCCGGGGACGACGCGGGAGACGCGGAGGACTCCGGCGGGGCCGCTCCCTCCGACGTGTCCCTTCGGGTGCTCAACAACACCGGCATCGACGGTCTGGGCAGCCAGGTCCAGGGGCTGCTGGAGGCCGAGGGCTTCGTGGTCACCGAGTCCACCAACCCCGACCTCCGCGCGCCCGACACGACCACGGTCTACCACGGGCCGGACCGGGCCGAGCATGCCGAGCTCCTGGCCTCCTCCCTGTCGGTCGCCGAGGTGGTCGAGGAGCCCACGCTCGGCGACGACCTGGAACTGGTCATGGGCTCGGCAGACTGGGACGGCCTGGCCGCCAGCGGGGGGTCGGGCGGCGGATCCGCCACCGACGGCATCGAGACCACCTCCGCCGCCGAGGACGAGGTGAGCTGCTCCTAGCAGCCGAACCCACGCCCACCGAACGAGAACGGGGCCCGTCACACCAGGTGTGACGGGCCCCGTTCTCGTGTGCTCGGGAGGGAGCGGATCAGCCCCCGGCCGTGTTGCCGCGCATGCCCTTGGGCAGCTTCGCGCCCTTGGGCATGGGGCCCTTGGGCATCCGCATCGCGGGCGGCAGCGCCTTGAGGCGGTAGTTCAGCTCGGCGGTGTCGCCCTTGTCCAGGTTGCGCGGCAGCTTGACCAGCGCGCGCTGGAGCTTGGAGACCGGGACCTGGTCCTCGCCGTTGCCGACCTTGAAGTCGTAGATGGGCGTGTCGTGGGCCACGCGGGCGACGCGCTTCTTCTCACCGGCGATCAGACCCTTGAGCCGACCGGGGTCGCCCTCGCCGACCAGGACCACACCGGGGCGGCCGACCACGCGGTGGACGACGTCCATCTGCTTGTTCGCGGCCACTCCGGGCTCGACCACCCAGTTGCCGCGCATGTTCTCCAGGATCGCCATGCCCGCGCCCAGGCGGCCGTCCAGCATCTGGTACTGCACCCGCTGGGCGGAGCGGGTGAACATGATGAACCCGACCAGGAAGGCGATCGGCAGACCGGTCAGCGGCCAGATGATCCAGGAGCCGGTCCAGATGCCGATGCCGACGAAGACCGCGAGGATCACGACCGCGACGGCGATCGCGATCGGGATCGTCCGCGGGCTCTGCTTGTGCACGACCTTGGCGACCATGCCGATCTGCTTCAACCGGCCCGGCTGCTTCTCGCCACCCTGACCGGCGGTCGTTTTCTCGGACTTCTTCGCCATCGTGCTTCAGGCAGCGCACACCGACCTCGTCGGTGGGGAAGGAGATCCCTGTGCTGCCTTGCCTCCTCTTCGCGGTCGACCTATGGTGCGGCGCCTTCCGGCGCCGCCAGCTGGGCGCCTTGGAACACCAGGATATGTGTCCGGCTCCCGAGATGCGGAACGGTGGCCCGTGGGCCACCGTTCCAGCTTGGTCACGACTCGGGTGTATCAGCCGTTATGCGTTGCTCGTGGCCGTGGTGGCCTCGGCGTCACGCTTCTCGCGGGCCTGCTTGTACAGGGTTCCGGCGCGGTACGACGAACGCACGAGCGGACCGGACATGACTCCGGCGAAACCGATCTCCTCGGCCTCCTTGCCCAGTTCCACGAACTCCTGCGGCTTCACCCAGCGGTCGATCGGGTGGTGCAGCTTGGAGGGACGCAGGTACTGGGTGATGGTCAGCAGGTCGCATCCGGCCTCGCGGAGGTCGCGCATGGCCTCGCTGATCTCCTCGCGGGTCTCGCCCATGCCCAGGATCAGGTTGGACTTGGTGACCAGACCGTCCTCGCGCGCCTCGGTGATGACCCTCAGCGAACGCTCGTAGCGGAAGCCCGGGCGGATGCGCTTGAAGATCCGCGGCACGGTCTCCACGTTGTGCGCCAGGACCTCGGGGCGCGAGCCGAAGACCTCGGCCAGCTGGTCGGGGTCCGCGTTGAAGTCCGGGATGAGCAGCTCGACGCCGGTGTCCGGGTTGAGCTCGTGGATCTTGCGCACCGTCTCGGCGTAGAGCCAGGCGCCGCCGTCCTCCAGGTCGTCGCGGGCCACACCGGTGACGGTGGCGTAGCGCAGCTCCATCTTCTTGACGGAGGTGGCGACCTTGGTCGGCTCCATCCTGTCCAGCGCCGACGGCTTGCCGGTGGCGATCTGGCAGAAGTCGCAGCGGCGGGTGCACTGGTCACCACCGATGAGGAACGTGGCCTCCCGGTCCTCCCAGCACTCGTAGATGTTGGGGCAGCCCGCCTCCTGACAGACGGTGTGCAGGCCCTCGCCCTTGACCAGGGACTGGAGCTCGGTGTACTCCGGCCCCATGTGCGCCTTGATCTTGATCCACGGCGGCTTTCTCTCGATCGGGGTCTCGCTGTTGCGCGCCTCCACGCGCAGCAGCTTGCGGCCCTCAGGAGCGATGGTCAACGCGAACCCGTTCCCTTCTGTACCCCTTGACGGGGACCCTCGCGCCCCTCGTGGGGGCTGTGGTCAGTCATCCGCGGGCGGTGGCGCCGGAGAGCATTCCGGAGCCGTCGGTGTGGCTGTACTCCGCCGCGCCGAGGACGTCGGCCAGGTGCCGTTCGAGGCGCGGTCGCGCGTCGGCGACGGTGACGGAGCGCCCCAGTTCGTTGGTGAGCGAGGTGACCCCCGCGTCGGTGATCCCGCAGGGGACGATCCGGTCGAACCACGACATGTCATTGTCGCAGTTCAACGCCAGACCGTGCATCCCGACCCCGCGGGCGATTCGACAGCCGATCGCGGCGACCTTGCGTTCGATCAGTCCGCGCTCGGGGTCGGCGTCCAGCCAGACCCCGGTACGGCCCTCGACCCGCAGACCCGTGAGGCCGTAGTCGGCGAGGGTGCGGATGATGGCCTCCTCCAGCATGCGGACGTAGGCGATCACGTCGATCGGGTCCGACAGCCTGACGATCGGGTACACCGTCAGCTGGCCCGGCCCGTGCCAGGTGATCTTCCCACCCCGGTCGATGTCCACCACGGGAGCGCCGGGGTCGGTCATGGGACGATCCGACCTCCCAGTGCGCTTGCCCGCCGTGTAGACGGGCTCGTGTTCCAGGAACAGGACCGTGTCGGCCACCTCATCGGCGACGCGGCTCTGGTGGAGCCGTCTCTGGAGATCCCAGCCCTGGTGGAACGGGACGGGGGTGTCGCCCAGCCATGCGTAAACGAGATCACTCACACCTCCACCTTACGCCCCGGCGAGAGGGGCGGGTCAGGGCAGGATGTCGGATAGCGCACTACTGTCGCCGGGCGGTCCGGGGGAATAGGGGAACCCGTCCGCGCGTTCCCGCCGAACTTTCTCGGGGTTTTTCCGCGAAAGGACTGCGGGCGGCTGCTGTGTCTTCTAGGTTGTGAGTGGGACATGGAACTCCGCGTCAGCGCGGGGCTACCGTGGGCGACGCGCTGTCGGGCTGGCATGCGCTCGCTGAACCCGCAGACCTTTGATGATGGGGATCATCAGGGGATGGTGATTGGTGGGGTAGAAAGACGGGGCGGTGCCGTTCAGGCGCCGCCCCGTCCACCTTTTCACCCGCGCGGTCCCTCAGCCCGGGAAGGGGCGCCGTGCGCGGGCCTCACGCAGCGACAGCGCCCACCACACCAGCTGGTCCAGCATCTCCTCCACGGCGTCCTCCGCGCCCCTCAGCTCCGCGACGGGGCCTCCCTGGGCGCCGAACGTGCGCTGTGCGTTGTGCAGGCTCACGGAGGTGCGCACCGACGTGACGTGCAACTCGGCGAAGACCGCGCGCAGCTGCTCCACGGCGCGCAGGCCACCGGACATGCCGCCGTAGGAGACGAAGGCGACCGGTTTGGCGAACCACTCCTTGCGCGCGGAGTCGATGGCGCTCTTCAGAGGGCCGGGGTAGCCGTGGTTGTACTCCGGGGTGACCACCACGAAGCCGTCCGCGGCGTCGACGCGGGGCGAGAACGCCTCCAGGGCGGCCCCGTGGCCGTCGCCGAGGTCCAGCTCGGCCACGTCCAGGACGTCGAGGGTGACGCCCTCCCGGGACGCGGCCCGGTCCAGGAACCATCCGGAGACCACGGTGCCGGTACGGCCGTTGAGGTTTCCACCCAGGATGACGGCGATCCGCAGGTCCGGCTGTTGCATGGGGTTCCTCGTCTTCGACTGGGCCTGGGGAGGGGGTTCGGGGAGGCGCGACCACGATAGGACGTCAAGTCAGGTTGAGGTCAAGTCGGGGGTGGTGGGAGGTGTCGCCGACGCACGAAAGGCCCGGGCCGGACACCCGCGCTGGGTGCCCGGCCCGGGCCGGGAGCGGCCTCCCCGAGCGGGGAGGCGTGGCTCAGGACAGACCGAGGTCGCCCTCGAAGGCGCCCTCCTCCAGGCGCTCCTTCACGGTCTGGAGGAAGCGTCCGGCGTCGGCGCTGTCGATCAGGCGGTGGTCGTGCGCCATCGACAGGTAGACCATCGAGCGGACCGCGATGACCTCGCCGCCCATGGCCTCGTCCTCGACGACCACGGGACGCTTGACGACCGCGCCGGTCTCCAGGATCGCGACCTGCGGCTGGTTGATGATCGGGGTGCCGAAGAGCGCACCGGTGTGGCCGGTCTCGGAGATCGAGAACGTGCCGCCACCCAGCTCGTCCGGGCCGAGCTTGCCGGTGTGGGCGCGCTCGGTCAGGTCGGTGAGGCCGCGGGCCAGACCACCGAGGTTCAGCGAACCGGCGTCCTTGACCACCGGGGCGAGCAGACCGCGCTCGGTGTCCACGGAGACGGCCAGGTTCTCGACGTCGTGGTAGGTCACCGTCTGGTCGGCGGCGTTGATCACCGCGTTGACCTTCGGGTGGGCCCTGAGGGCCTCCACGGCGGCCAGCGCGATGAAGGGGAAGAAGCCCAGCTCCACGCCCTCGCGCTTGGCGAAGTCGGCGGAGGAGTGGTCGCGCAGGCGCGCGATCTTGCTGACGTCGACCTCGATGACCTGGGTGGTCGTGGCGGAGACGCGCAGCGACTCGACCATGCGGTCGGCGATGGACTTGCGCAGACGGCTCAGCTTCTCCGTGCGACCGCGCACCGAGGTGTCCGAGGTGACCTTGCGAGCGGCGGCGGGTGCGGCGGCGGCCGAACGCTGGGTCTCGGCAGCCTTGAGGACGTCCTGCTTGCGGATGCGACCGCCCACACCGGTGCCGGTGACCCGGGCCAGGTCGACGCGGTGCTCGCTGGCGAGCTTGCGGACCAGCGGGGTCACGTAGCCCTCGGCCACGGCGTCGGTACCGGAGGCCTGACCGGTTCCGCTGAGCGTCTCGACGTCCACCGACGGGCTGCCAGCGTCCTGCTCACGTGCGGCGGGAGCAGGCGCGGACTGGGCGGCCGGGGCGGGGGCGGGCTCGCTCTTGGGGGCGGGCTCGGGCTCGGCCGGGGCGGCGGCAGCGGGGGCGGCACCGGAGCCGCCGCCGATGATCGCGATCTCCGTGCCGATCTCGACCGTCTCGTCCTCGTCGACGAGGATCTTGGTGAGCACTCCGGCCACCGGGGACGGGATCTCGGTGTCCACCTTGTCGGTGGAGACCTCGAGGAGCGGCTCGTCCTCCTCGACGGTGTCGCCGACGCTCTTCAGCCACTGGGTGATGGTGCCCTCGGTGACGCTCTCACCCAGGGCGGGGATGGTCACGGGGGTGCCGGGGCCGTCGGAGTCGGCGGCCGGCGCGGCGGGCTCGGGCTCGGCGGCGGGAGCCGGGGCGGGCTCCTCGGCGGCGGGCTCGGGCTCAGGCTCGGGCTCGGTGGCCTCGGGCTGAGCGGCCTCGGGCGCGGGTGCCGCGTCGTCGGCGCCGTCACCGTCGCCGCCGATGATCGCGATCTCCGCGCCGATCTCCACGGTCTCGTCCTCGTCGACGAGGATCTTGGTGAGCACTCCGGCCACCGGGGACGGGATCTCGGTGTCCACCTTGTCGGTGGAGACCTCAAGGAGCGGCTCGTCTACCTCGACGGTGTCGCCCACGTTCTTCAGCCACTGGGTGACGGTCCCCTCGGTGACGCTCTCACCCAGGGCGGGCATGGAAACGGAAGTCGGCATGGATTCCTCGTTGGATCTGGACGCGGTACCTGCCCAGGCCTTGATGGGCAGCGCGGATGTGTGCGGGGGCGGGCCGGTGAGGGCCCGCCCCCGGGGGTGAAGCGGTCAGTCGTGGACGTGCAGCGGCTTGCCCGCCAGCGCGAGGTGCGCCTCGCCCAGCGCCTCCGACTGGCTCGGGTGCGGGTGGATCAGCTGCGCCACCTCGGAGGGCAGGGCCTCCCAGTTGTAGATCAGCTGGCCCTCGGCGATGAGCTCGCCGACGCGGCTGCCGACCATGTGGACGCCCAGCACGGGGCCGTCCTTCTCGGCGATGACCTTGACCGCGCCCTGGGTCTGGAGGATCTGGCTCTTGCCGTTGCCCGCCAGGTTGTAGTTCATCTCGACGACGTCGTGACCGCGCTCCTTGGCCACCTTGGTGGTCAGACCCACGGAGGCGACCTCAGGCTCACAGTACGTGACACGGGGAACACCGTCGTAGTCGATCGCGGGCGGGTTCTGCCCGGCGATGTGCTCGGCGACGAAGATGCCCTCGGCGAACCCGACGTGCGCGAGCTGGAGGGTCGGGATGAGGTCGCCCACCGCGTAGACGTTGCCCACGCCGGTGTGCAGGTTCTCGTCGACCTTGACGAAGCCGCGGTCCAGGGTGACGCCCTGCTCCTCGTAGCCCAGGCCCTCGGAGACCGGGCCGCGGCCGATGGCGACCAGCAGGACCTCGGCCTCGAGGGTCTTGCCGCCCTGGAGGGTGACGACCACGCCGGAGTCGGTGGTCTTGACCGACTCGAACGGGGTGCCCAGCTCGGACTTGATCTTCCGCTTGCGGAAGGCGCGCTCCAGCAGCTTGGAGCTGGACTCCTCCTCGACGGGGACCAGGTTCTTGAGGGCCTCGACGATGGTGACGTCGGCGCCGTAGGAACGCCACACGCTGGCGAACTCCACGCCGATCACGCCGCCGCCCAGGACGATGACGGACTCGGGGACGCGGTTCAGACCCAGGGCCTGGTCGCTGGTCATGACCTTGTCGCCGTCGATCTCCAGGCCCAGGGTCTTGGGCTTGGAGCCGGTCGCCAGGAGGATGTTCTTCCCCTTGTAGACCTTGCCGTCGACCGTGACCTCGTCCTTGCCGGTGAGCTTGCCCTCACCCTCGACGACGGTGATCTTGCGGGACTTGATCAGCCCGCTCAGGCCCTTGTGCAGGCCGTTGATCACCTTGTCCTTGTACTTGTGCACCGCGTCGATGTCGATGCCCTCGAACGTGGCCTGGACACCGAAGTTCTCGCTCTCCTTGGCGGTGTCGGCCACCTCGGCCGAGTGCAGGAGGGCCTTGGTGGGGATGCAGCCGCGGTGCAGGCAGGTGCCGCCGAGCTTGTCCTTCTCGATCAGGACGACGCTCATGTCCAGCTCCGCGGCGCGCAGTGCCGCCGCGTAGCCGCCGCTGCCGCCGCCAAGGACGACGAGGTCGAAGGTGCCGCCGCTCTCACTCACGGGAACGAACTCCTAGTTGTGGTGGCTGGTGATGGGTGGTGGAAGACCGTGGGCCCACCGCCGCCGCTGGCGGTGTGTCGATCGGGGACCCCCGGCTGCCGGGGACGGGGGCGCTCCGGCTCGGGAGCGCCACCCCGCCCTTCCGGACTACTGCTTGCGGGCGTAGTCCTCGGCGATGCGGACGAGGGTGCGGGTACCCGCACCCGTGCCGCCCTTGGGGGTGTATCCGTGCGGGCCGCCCTGGTTGAAGGAGGGCCCGGCGATGTCGAGGTGGGCCCACTTAGTGCCCTCCTCGATGAACTCCTGGAGGAAGACGCCCGCGGAGAGCATGCCGCCCCAGCGCTCGCTCGCCACGTTGGCGATGTCGGCCACCGAGGAGTCGAGCCCAGCGCGCAGCTCCGCCGGGAGCGGCATCGGCCAGGAGGCCTCGCCCTCGGCGGTGGCGGCGGCGACGATCTCGTCACGCACGGCGTCGTCGTTGGACATGACCGCGAACACGCGGGTGCCGAGCGCGACCAGCTGGGCGCCGGTCAGCGTGGCGATGTCCACGATGAGGTCGGGCTCGTCCTCGTGGGCGCGGACCAGGCCGTCGGCCATGACCAGGCGGCCCTCGGCGTCGGTGTTGAGGACCTCGACGGTCCGGCCGCCGTAGATGCTCAGGACGTCGGAGGGGCGCTGGGCCGTTCCGCTGGGCATGTTCTCGGCCACGGTCAGGTAGGCGACCGCGTTGACCTTCAGGCCCAGGGTGGAGATGGCGCGCATGGCGGCGAGCACGGAGGCGGCGCCGCTCATGTCGGACTTCATCCAGTCCATCGAGCCCGCGGGCTTGAGGGAGAGGCCGCCGGAGTCGAACGTGATGCCCTTGCCGACGAAGGCGACCTTCCTGGTGGCCTCGGGGTGGCTGTAGGCCAGACGGACCAGGCGGGGCGGGTTGGCCGAGCCCTGACCGACGCCGGTCAGGCCGCCGTAGCCGCCCTCGGACAGGGCGCGCTCGTCCAGGACCTCGATCTCCAGCTCGGCCTGCTGGGCGATCTCCTGGGCCGCCGACGCCAGGTCCTCGGGGACGAGGTCGGCGGGGGCGGTGTTGACGAGGTCGCGGGTGAAGGAGACGGCCTCGGCCAGGACGGCGGCGCGCTCGACGGCGTCGGCGGCACCGTCGGCCTCGCTGACCACGGTGAGGGTGGCGGCGCCGCGCGCGGCCTTCTTCTGCGCCTTCTCGCCGGTGCGGTAGCGGTCGAAGCTGTAGCAGCCGAGTTCGGCGCCCAGGGCGACGGCACCCGCCTGCTCGGCGGTGGTCGCGGGCAGGGCCAGGACGACGCGGCCCGCACCCTCGGGGCGCGCGCTCAGCGCACGCAGCGCGGCACCGGCGGAGCGGGAGAGGACGTCGGGGTCGACGGCACCGTCGGCGGGCGCCGGGCCGAGCCCGACCGCGACGACGACCGGGGCGCTGACGGCTCCGAGGGAGGCAATGGTGTGCACCTCCTCAGGGGCGCCGCTCGCTCCCAGGAGCGACAGGGTCGAGCCGAGGCCGCCGGAGAAGGCGGCTTCGACGCTATGAGCGCCCGATGCGGGCTCCGGGGCGTCGCCTCCGGAGTGGTAACCGACGACAACCGCGTCGGCGTCGAGCGAACTGGGGGACTCCGTGTTTACTGACAACGTCGTGCTCACGTCCTCGATGCTAGTCCTCCCGCGCCCCCGACGGTGACGCGGCGTCCCACGCCCCAGGGGTCCTGACGCGGCGCTCCCCGCCGTCGCGCGGTGTCGCCGGTGGCCCCGGGTGGGTGCGCCTCCGTCCGCGCCATGTGGGGGCTCTGGTCCCTCGTGGGAGGTGTCGCACGCGGTCGGCGGCGCCCGAACGCGCTCTCCCCGGCCCTGACCGCGTGAAACCCGGTGTGAAAAAATGTGATGATGGCGACATCCGGCCGTCGCGGAAAACTACCAGACCGCGCGAATCGGCAGGTGAAGCAGCCCATGCCCCTTCACAGTGGTGCGCCGCCGCCCCTCCACCCAGTGCCCGACACCCCGGCCGCCGCTGCGGGACCGTGCCGTCCCAGGACCGCTTCCGCGAGCCCTCACTCGCCCTTGACCTGCACGGGAGGAACACATGCCGGATTCCGGCGCCTCCGTCCCGCCGCCGCTTCGACCTTCCGTCTGGCCACCGTCGAGTTGGCCCTGTTCGCCGTCTCCGTCACGACCCCGGCCCCGGCCGCCCTCCTCGAAGGCGTGGCCCCCGCGGGCCGTGCACACCCGCGCTGGACGTCGGCGAACCCGGCCTGTACGTGGTGGCCACCGAGGAACGCGCCGCCACGGGGAGCGTCACCACCAAGCCGAGGCGCCCGTCACCGACCCCGTGGCGGAGTTCGAGACCCACCTGAGGGAGTACGAGCGGCTCAAGGAGGACCACCAACGCGCGGACGACATCGACGGCGTCCTCTCCGTCCGCCCACCGCACGGAACAGGCGCGCGACCGCCTGGAACGGTGGAACCGCCGCCAGCGCGGACTCTGACCGAGGGCTCAGCCCCGCGCGGCCGCCGCCGTCACCAGCAGGACCACCGTCACGGCCGACTCCACCAGGGCGCCCAGGACGTCCCCGGTCACCCCGCCCAACCGGCGGACGGCCCGGAACAGAAGAGCCCCGGCGGCCGCCAATCCGGCCACCGCGCCCACCGCGCAGGCCACGGCGAACCCGGGGGAGTGCGCCAGCCCGAGCAGGCACGCGGCCAGCACCCCGGCCGCGCACACCGACGCGCCCAGGGGACGCACCGTCCCGGCCACGAGCGCACCCAGCCCGTCGGGACGCGCGGAGGGCGTCCTCGTGCACGCCAGGGTCACCGCCAACCGTCCGGTCGCGCCCGCGACCACGGCCCCGGCCACGGCCGCCCAGGGCGAGGCCCCGACCAGCTGCGCGAGCGCCAGGACCTGTGCGCCCACCGCCACCAGCAGGGTGATCACCCCGAACGGGCCGATGTCGGAACGGCGCATCACCTCCAGCGCGCCCTCCGCCGGGCGCCCGCTGCCCAGGCCGTCGGCGAGGTCGGCCAGCCCGTCCAGGTGCAGGCCCCGCGTGAGCAGTGCCCCCAGCCCCACCGCGAGCAGCGCCGCCAACGGCCCGGACCAGCCCCACAACGCGCCCGCCACCGCGACGACGCCGACGACCCCGCCGAGCAGCCCTCCCAACAGGGGTGCCCAGACCATCGCCCACCCGGCCACCACGCGGTCCACACGCGCCACACGCACCGGCCACACCGTGAAGGTGCCCACGGCCATCCGCGCCCCGGCCAGTGCGTCGGCCCCGCTCACCCGAGCTCCACCACGCGCCCCGCCGTCGCCAGCACCACGGCTTCGGACTCGGCGCCCACCCACTGGTTCAACAGGCCCAGCCGGTCGCGGAAGATCCGGCCCGAGCGGGTCGGCGGAACCACACCCGAGCCCACCTCGTTGGTCACCGCCACCACGTAGGCCCGCGTCGAACGCCAGGCCTCCAACAGCTCGTGGATCGCGGTCTCCAGTCGCTCCTCGGCGTCCTCGGGCGGCTGGTCCTCCCAGAGCCCGCACTCGCCCATCACCCAGGTCAGCCAGGTCCCGAGGCAGTCGATCAGCACCGCGCCCCTGGCCTGCCTGAGCAGCAACGCGAGGTCGGTGGTCTCCTCGGTCCGCCACCACCAGGGGCGCCGACGCGCGTGTCGCTCGACCCGCTCGGCCCACTCCGGGTCCCCTTCGTCGGGGACGGGGCCCGTGGCCGCGTAGACCACCCGGGGTTCGGTCAGCAGACGGAGTTCGGCCTCGGTGGACTTGCCCGATCGGGCGCCGCCGGTGACCAGGGTCCGGTACGGCCCGTGCGGGCGGGACTCCGGCCAGACCGCGGGCGGACACGACATGACCGTGCCGTCCCCGGGGGCCATGACGCCCCACAGGTGGGCCCGCCGGGCGAACTCCTCGGGGGACCGGATCCGGTGGTCGCCACCGACCGCCACGACGGCGGTGGTCACCCCGATCACCCCGGACCGGCGCAGCTCACCGACGACCTCCGGACGCAGCGCGGCGTCCACGATCACCATGTCCACCTGTTGGGCCGGCGCCGACGAGTACGCGGACGAACCCGAGGGACGGCCGTCGCCGGGCGGTCCACCCGGCAGTGGACCCGGTCCGGAGCGGGCGAACAGCAGACGGCCGCCGTCCGCTCCCTCCACCAGGGCTCCGTCCGGTGTGGTCGTCACCGTGTAGTCGGGCGGGACCGGTCCGACCGCTCCCTCCTCACGTAGGCGGAAGCGGTCGTCGACGGTCACCCGCAGCGGTAGGCGGCGTTCCGCATGGGCCTTGTTGCAGGACGAGCAGGTGCACTGCGGGGCTGGCCAGCCCGTGTGACCCGCTGTCCCCAGAAATCGGATACGCACCCAGAAAAGTAAACAGCATCGTGGACCAAGGCTTGGTTAAGCTCGGCCCAGGATCGCGGTGAACCCACCGTGGAACGGCGACGAAGGGTGGTCGAAGATGGCGTGGACGTGGCGGTACATCGGGGTCGACGGTGACCGGACGGGGGCGGAGGAACTACCGGCCGAGTCGTTCACGTCGCGTGGCGACGCCGAGAGCTGGCTCGGTGAGAACTGGGCGGAGCTCGCGGAGGGCGGCGTGGCCAGTGTCGCCCTGCTGGAGGAGGACCACGAGGTCTACACGATGCCCCTCGGCACCGAGTAGGTCGGCCGCGCGCGGCGCCAACCCGCCTGACCGCGTCCGGTTCGTGGGACGGCCGAGGGGCCCGGCGGTCCGCACGGCCGCCGGGCCCCTCGGTGACGCGGTACTAGCCGCGGATGTTGTCCGGGCTCTTGGTGAGCTCCGGGTCGCGCTCCACGCTGTCGCCCAGGACCTCGTCGATCCGGGCCATCAGCGCGGCGTCGAGCCTGACCCCGGCTGCCTTCACGTTGCTCTCGACCTGCTCGGGACGGGAGGCGCCGATGATCGCGGCCGACACGTTGGGGTTCTGGAGGACCCAGGCCACGGCCAGCTGCGACAGGGTGAGCCCGGCCTCGGCCGCCAGCGGCTCCAGCCGCTGCACCCGCTCCAGCAGGGCCTGGTCCGCGACCTTGTCGGCCAGGAAGCGCTCGCTCTTGGGGTCGCTGGCCCGCGAACCGCTGGGGAGCTCCTGGCCCGGCTTGTACTTGCCGGTGAGGACACCGCCCGCGATGGGCGACCAGACGAGCTGGCCGATGCCCTCGCGCTCGGAGAGCGGGACGACCTCGGACTCGATGACCCGCCAGATCATGTTGTACTGCGGCTGGCTGGAGACGATCCGGTCGAAGCCCATCTCGTCGGCGATCTTCAGCGCCCGCTCGATCTGGTCGGCGCGCCACTCGGAGACTCCGATGTACAGGGCCTTGCCCTGGCGGACCAGGTCCTCGAAGGCCCGCATGGTCTCTTCGAGCGGTGTGCTGTGGTCGTAACGGTGCGCCTGGAACAGGTCCAGGTAGTCGGTGCCCAGACGGCGCAGGGAGTCCTCGCAGCCACGGATGACGTGCTTGCGGTTCAGCCCCCGGTCGTTCCTGCCCTCGCCCACCGGCCAGAAGACCTTGGAGAAGATCTCCAGGCCGTCTCGGCGCTGACCCTTGAGCGCGCGGCCCAGCACCTCCTCCGCCCTGCCCTGGGCGTAGGCGTCCGCGGTGTCGAACGTGGTGATGCCCGCGTCGAGCGCCGCGCGGACGCAGGAGGCCGCCGTGTCCTCCTCGACCTGGGAGCCGTGGGTGATCCAGTTCCCGTAGGCGATCTCGCTGATGATCAGACCGCTGTTGCCAAGATGCCGAAATTCCATGCCGAGCACTCTAGTTGGCGGTGCCTCGGCCGGCGCTACGGGGCTCGGAGCGAAGTGAAGGGCCGGTGCGGTCACCGGCCCCGCTCACGTCGTCGGGGATGGGGATGTGGGACGTCCGGTGGTTCAGCGGACGCCGCTCGGTGTGGGGTCGTCGCCGACCTTCAGACGGGGCTTGGGCAGACGCAGGCGCCGGAACTGGAGCTGGCGCATCGCGGCGTACATGCCGATGCCCTTGATCGCCGGGTCTTCCGGGAAGTACTCGGTGGCGCGGCGCTTGACCGTGCGGCCGATCATGACGCCCTCGGCGATGATCGTCACCATCATCAGCGGCCACAGCACGTAGGCGACGCCCACCTGGAAGACCGGGTTGTTGATGAACAGCAGCGCGATGATCAGGATCGAGAACGGCAGGAAGAACTCGCTCGCGCTGCGGCGCGAGTCGATGAAGTCCCGGGCGTACGCGCGGGCCTTGCCGAGGTCCTGCTGCCGGAAGTACTTCTCGTCTCCCTTGGGAGCACCGGAACGCCGGGCGGTCGTGCCGCGTTGACGTTCGAGACGGTCCCGGTAGGCGCGGTAGGCCTCCTTGCGGGTCTCAGGGGCCTTCACCGGTCGGCGCGGGGTGCCTACGGATTCCCTGCGCTTAGGGGTGGGCACACCCTTCTTGGGCGTATATCCCTTAGGTTGGGTGGCCTCAGTGGCCTCAGGGCTGGCGGATTCGGCGGAGGTCGAATCCGGGGCTGCGGAAGCGGAGCGACGTCGGAACACACCCTCAGGGTAGCCGGTCATAGCTTTATGGCGACCGCGGGCCAGACCGCGTAGGGTTGGGCAAAGCGCCCGCTGGGAACAGCCGATGTACGCACCGAGAAGGGGACGGCCACGCCAATGAGCGTGTTTCAGCGACTTTCGATGATCTTCAAGTCCAAGGCCAACAAGGCCCTGGACTCTGTCGAGGACCCAAGGGAAACCCTCGACTACTCGTACCAGAAACAGCTCGAACTGCTTCAGAAGGTTCGTCGCGGTGTCGCTGACGTCGCGACCTCCCGCAAGCGGGTCGAGCTCCAGATCCAGCAGCTCGAACAGCAGTCCGGCAAGCTGGAGACCCAGAGCCGCGCCGCTCTGACCCAGGGCCGTGAGGACCTCGCCCGCGAGGCGCTCACCCGCCGTTCCGGCCTCACCAGCCAGATGGAGGGCCTGCGCGAGCAGCACTCCAACCTCCAGAACGAAGAGCAGAAGCTCACGATGGCCGCCCAGCGCCTGCAGGCGAAGGTGGACGCCTTCCGCACGCGCAAGGAGACCATCAAGGCGACCTACACCGCCGCCCAGGCCCAGACGCAGATCAGCGAGGCCTTCTCCGGTATCTCCGAGGAGATGGGCGACGTCGGCATGGCCGTGCAGCGGGCGGAGGACAAGACCGCCGAGATGCAGGCCCGTGCGGGCGCGGTGGACGAGCTCCTCGCCTCCGGCGCGCTGGACGACGTCACGGGCAGCGGCCCGAAGGACGACATCCAGTACGAGCTCGACCAGATGGCGAGCACCACCGGTGTCGAGGCCGAGCTGGAGCGTATGAAGCTCGAACTCGGCGGCGGCAGTGGCGGCGCCACCCCCCAGATCGAGGGCGGCAACGGGGCCGGGAACCGGGAGGGCTCGTGATCGTTCGCATCATGGGTGAGGGTCAGCTCGACCTCACCGACGCAGACCTGGGCCTGCTCAACGACTTCGACGCCGCCCTGGAGGCAGCGATCGAGTCCGGTGACGAGGCCACGTTCCGCAAGGCCCTGCACGACCTCCTGGCGAAGGTCAGGGAGGACAGCAAGCCGCTGCCTCCCGACTCCCTGGAGCCCTCGCAGTTCATCCTTCCCCCCGCCGACGCCAGCATGGACGAGGTACGGGAGATGCTCCAGGACGACGGGCTCATCCCGGGCTAGGGACCTCCCCGTCTCGGTTCCCGCGTGCGCGTTCTTCCACCCCGGCCGCTGTGATTCGTCACGGCGGCCGGAGTGTGTCCGGGGTCATGCGGCTGTGGGGACACGCGGTGCCCCGCTTTAACCCGTTTCTCACCTGCCCGAACTACACTCCGACACATCCGCAGGGGAGGGAGTCGGCGTGGCTGGTTCGAAGTTCCGTCCGGACCGGGGGCTGACGGCCCGGATGGTCATGACCATGGTTCTGCTGTTCCTGGTCTACGTCGCCTTCGTGGTGGGGTTGGTCCTCGCTGGGCTCAACGTCTGGCTGGTGCTGGTCCTCGTCGCGGCGTTCGCCCTGTTCTCCTACTTCTCCTCCGACAGGATCGCGATGTTCGCGATGGGCGCCAAGGAGGTCACCCCCGAGCAAGCCCCCGACCTGCACGCCATCGTCGACCGCCTGTGCGCCATGGCCGACATGACCAAGCCGCGCGTGGGCATCGCCGACACCGACGTGCCCAACGCCTTCGCCACCGGCCACAACGAGAAGTCGGCCGTCATCTGCGTCACCACCGGGCTGACGCGCCGCCTGGACGGCCCGGAGCTGGAGGCGGTGGTCGCCCACGAGCTCTCGCACATCGCCCACCGCGACGTGATGGTGATGACGATCGCCGGGTTTCTCGGCATCGTCGCCGGATTCCTCACCCAGGCCGGTCTGCGCTTCGCCATGTTCGCCGGAGCGGGCGGCGGACGCGGCAACAACAACGGCCCCGCCCCGGCGGTCGTCGCGCTCCTGGTCGTCCTGGTCAGCGCCATCGCCTGGGTCCTGAGCTTCCTGCTCACCCGCGCACTGTCCCGCTACCGTGAGCTCGCCGCGGACCGCGCCGCCGCCTACCTGACCGGTCGGCCGTCCGTACTGGGCAGCGCCCTGTCCAAGATCACCGGCGACATGGCCCGGATCCCCACCCGGGACCTGCGCCAGGCCGAGCCGTTCAACGCGTTCTTCTTCGCCCCGGCCTTCGCGAAGAAGGGCTTCAGCATGAACCAGCTCATCGCCACCCACCCCCCGGTCGAGCAGCGCCTGGCCCAGCTCGGCGACATCTCCCGCCAGCTCGGTCGCGGAGCCTGACCCCACCGAACCACCCACGAGGGGAACCCACCACCATGAGCTTCTGGCGCACCCTGCTCGGCCGCTCGGAACCGGCCAAGCCCGACCTGGACGCGCTCTTCGGCCTGCCCTCGGCCGCGTTCACCCTGCGGGCCGGGGTGGGCCTGACCCCCACGGGTTCGGGGTCGGTGGCCTTCCGCGCCGCCGAGGGCGCCGCCTTCGCCGACATCGAACGCGACGTCACCGAGCTGCTCAACGCGGGGGAGGGGCCGTCGGTGGAGCAGAGCACCGACGACTACGGCTACACCTGGCTGGTCCTGCGCCCGGGCGCCGCGCAGGGGGCCACCACCGGCGGCGAGCCCTCGGGCGGGGAGCTCGTGGACACCGACATCACCGGCCTGGTCACCGACCTGCACGCGGTCAACTCGACGCTGGAGGCCAACGGCTACGGACCCTCCCTGCTGTGTTCGCTGGTCGGCTTCACCGACACGCGGGGCCGTTCCGTGGGCCTGGTCTACCTGTACAAGCGGGGCACCTTCTACCCCTTCGCCCCCGAGGGCGGTCAGCGCCGCGACAACGCGCTGGAGCTCCAGGTGGAGGCGTCTGTGGGGGACGACCTGCCGATGGAGAAGGACCGCTCCCGCTGGTTCCCGGTCTACGGCGCCCCGGGCCTGTGAGGCGGGGCCGTCCGGAGATGGCATCCTCGGCCCGGACAAATTACCCTTGGAGGTACGAGCACACCCGTGCGTCGCCTGAGCCACACGTGCACCGTGCGGCCGGGGTGCCAGCACGAACACAGCGGCCACGCGACGGAATGCCACACCGGCCTCCGACGTTGGGACCCGTTGAAGAGGACTGGACCCGCCGACGCGGGCCGATCCGGTAAGCGACCGGGGTCGCCAGACGGCCGCAACCCCTTTCAAGAGGAGCTTTACAACATGACGGTTCAGAGCGAGGCCACCGCGCAGGGAGTCATCCTCACCGATGGTGCGGCCGACAAGGTTCGGGCGCTCCTTGACCAGGAGGGCCGGGACGACCTGCGCCTGCGCGTGGGCGTTCAGCCCGGTGGTTGCTCGGGGCTGCGTTACCAGCTCTACTTCGACGAGCGCGACCTCGACGGCGACGTCGTCGCCGACTTCGACGGTGTCGAGGTCGTCACCGACCGCCGCAGCGCCGCCTACCTCATCGGCGCGACCATCGACTTCGTGGACACCATCGAGAAGCAGGGGTTCACCATCGACAACCCCAACGCGACCGGCTCCTGCGCCTGCGGTGACTCCTTCAACTAGGCGTCCCGAGCTCCCCAGAGGAGCGTTCAGGTTCTCGGAACCACAGGGGGAGGGCGGACGCGGACGAGCGTTCGCCCTCCCCCTCTGGGTACCCTTGGCTGGTCCGAACGGGCACGTCCCCCGCATGCCCTGAACAGCTCGTCGGATCGCCCTCGAGCGATCCACCCCGCCAGCAAGGAGCCCACGTCCCGTGCGTATCGCGGTTGCCGGATCCATCGCCACAGACCACCTGATGACCTTCCAGGGTCGGTTCGCCGAGCAGATCATCCCTGAGCAGATCCAGCAGTTGTCCCTCTCCTTCCTCATCGACGAGCTGGACGTGCGCCGTGGCGGCGTCGCGGCCAACATCTGTTTCGGCATGGGCGGCTTCGGTCTGAGCCCGGTCCTGGTCGGTGCCGCCGGCGCGGACTTCGAGGAGTACCGTTCCTGGCTCGACCGCCACGGCGTCGACACCTCGGCGGTGCACATCTCCGAGCTGCGCCACACCGCCCGGTTCGTCTGCACCACGGACCTGGACCAGAACCAGATCGCGTCCTTCTACACGGGCGCGATGGCCGAGGCCCGCAACATCGAGCTCCAGCCGATCTCCGAGCGGGTCGGCGGCCTCGACCTCGTCCTGATCGGCGCCGACGACCCCGCGGCCATGATCCGCCACAGCGAGGAGTGCCGCACCCGCGCCATCCCCTTCGCCGCAGACCCCTCCCAGCAGCTGGCCCGCATGGAGGGCCCGGAGGTGCGCACGCTGATCGAGGGCGCCGCCTTCCTGTTCACCAACGAGTACGAGAAGGCCCTGGCCGAGCAGAAGACCGGCTGGTCCGACGCCGACGTCCTGTCCCGGGTGGGGACGCGCGTCACCACCCTCGGGGCCAAGGGCGCCCGGATCGACCGCAAGGACGAGCCGAGCATCCACGTTCCCTCCGCCGCCGTCGACGAGCTCGTCGACCCCACCGGCATGGGCGACGCCTTCCGCGCGGGCTTCCTGTCCGCCCACTCCTGGGGCCTGCCCCTGGAGCGCGCGGCCCAGGTCGGCAACGCCACCGCCGTGCACTGCCTGGAGGCCGACGGGCCCCAGGAGTACACGCTCACCGGCGCCTCGCTGCTGGAGCGCCTGGAGCGCTCCTACGGTGCCGAGGCCGCCGCAGAGGTCCGCCCCTTCCTGTGACCCGTGTCCGCCCCGGCCGCAAATGGACGCGCTCTGGTCGGGGTGGTACCCCGGAGCCCGTAAAGTGGATGGCTGTGACCCGCACGGGAACTCCCGTGCCCGCCCGGTGCGTCGAAACGCGTGCCGGGTCATTCGCCCGAACCGCTCGCGCCGGGTCACGCGCGGCGGTGGGGAACCCGCTCCGACCCGCACCGCGGGACACCGGGGCTCGGGCGCCCTGAGCGCCTCCCAGATCTAGGCCAGCCTTACCTGGGATTCCCTGATTCACCCTGAAAGGACTTCGCATGCGCTACACCGGACCGAAGGTGCGGTTGTCCCGGCGCGCCGGCACCCCGCTGACCCGTAAGGCGGTCAGCTACTTCGAGAAGCGTCCGTACCCGCCCGGCGAGCACGGTCGTCGCGTCCGCCGCAACAGCAGCGACTACGCCGTTCGTATGGCGGAGAAGCAGAAGGTGCGCTGGTACTACGACCTGACCGAGAAGCAGCTGGTCAGGATCTACGAGAACGCCAAGAAGCGTCCCGGCCGTACCGGTGAGGAGATGCTCGGCGAGCTGGAGCTGCGTCTGGCCACGGTCGTGCTGCGCGCCGGTCTGGCCGCCTCGATCTACGCCGCGCGTCAGTTCATCAACCACGGTCACATCACCGTGGACGGCAAGAAGGTCGACATCCCGTCGTACCAGGTCAAGCCGGGCCAGATCATCAGCGTTCGGGAGAAGTCCCGCTCGATGGTCCCGTTCGTCGAGGCCACCGAGGGCATCCACGCCGACGACAAGATCGCCGGTTACCTCGCCGTGAGCCACAAGGACCTGCGCATCGCGGTCGTCGACCGCCCCAAGCGTGAGCAGATCCCCGTGCCCTTCGACGAGCAGCTCGTCGTCGAGTACTACGCTCGCTAGACGGTTCCCGCGGTCGCGGTTCCCTTCCTCGGGGGCGGAACCGCAGTGTGGGAGAGGCCGCGTGGACCCCGTGTCCGCGCGGCCTTCGCCTTGTCCGGTACCTCCCTCCCTCCGCCCGGTCGGGGCTTCGGGAGGGGGATCGGGAGCTTCACACCGTCCCCGGAAACTGGACGGCGTGAATCGTTATCGCAACGGGACCGAAAGCCCGGCCCGTCGTTCCGGTGGCGTCGTCGGCGGTCAGTACATCCGGCGGATGTGAAAAGCGCTACCCCGCGCCAGCGGCCGCTCGACGACGAACTCGTGCATCTTCATCCGGCACCAGGACGGTATGTCCGCGCTCGCCGCGGGATCGTCCGCGGTGACCGCGATGACCGCCCCGATAGGCACTTCGCGCAGTCGGGCGGCCAGCATGATGATCGGGATCGGGCACTTGAGACCCACCGCCTCCACGGTGACCAGCGGCTGCTGCGAAGTCGGTCGCTCGGGCACGTCCACCCCCAGTTGGTTGTCGTCCTGTGGCCCAATCTTGACCCGGTGCGCCTCAAAAGGCGCACCCGGTTAAGGGTGTCGTAAACCCAGCGATACGCTCGCCTTGGTCTCGCGTCGCGAACGCGCACACCACCGCCTCGAGCGGAGATGTGGACGGGAGCGGCCAAGGGCCCGGGGGATCGCCGGGCCGCGCCTCGTAGCCAGCCGGGAGGACTACCCTCGGGGGCGACCTGGCCCGGCTCCGTGGGGCCGCCGAACGTTTCGAGAGGGCGCGTCTGGCAACACGCTGACCAGGCAAGCCCATGAACGGCACGCTGGGCGGTTCGCGATAATGTTTCCCCCTGACAAGCTTTGGATACTTAGGCCGCCCGTGGAGAATCCACGGGCTTCACCGCTGGGAAGGCAATCCGTGAGTCCGACCCGCCAAAAAAATCGGCGCTCAACTCTGCGCCGATGGGCACCACGCGGCGCCGCGCTCGCCGTGTTGGGGCTGGCCGCGACCGGCTGCGCGTCGAACGATCTCACTCGTTTGGGCATGCCGGAGCCGATCACCGAGCAGGCCGAGCGTGTTATCTCGCTCTGGCAGGGCTCGTGGGTGGCGGCTTTCGCGGTCGGCGTCCTTGTGTGGGGACTGTTCATCTGGACAATCCTCTTCCACCGCAAGCGCTCTGAGCAGTTGCCGCCGCAGGTGCGGTACAACATGCCCATCGAAGCGCTGTACACCGTTCTGCCGATCGTCGTCATCTCGGTGCTCTTCTTCTTCACCGCGCGAGACCAGGCCTACCTGCTCGACACAGAAGAGCCCGCCGACGTCCATGTAGAGGTCGTGGCCTTCCAATGGGCCTGGCAGTTCAACTACATGGACGACACCAAGGAGAACGGTGGCGACGTGCTCTTCTCCGAGGTTGGTATCCCCAACCCGGACGGCACCGCCAACCGTGACACCCAGACGACCCTCGTCCTTCCCGAGGGCGCGGTCGTCCACTTCGACCTCCACTCTCCCGACGTCATCCACTCGTTCTGGATCCCGGCCTTCGGCTTCAAGATGGACGTCGTCCCGGGCCGGGACAACTCCTTCCAGGTCAACCTCATGGAAGGTTCCGAGGGCGAGTACGTCGGTCGTTGCGCCGAGCTGTGCGGTGTGGACCACACCCGCATGCTCTTCAACGTCGAGGTCCTTCCGCAGGACGAGTACGACGCCTGGGCCGCAGAGCAGGAAGCCAACGCGACCGAGGCCGCAGAGGCCGCCGAGGCCGCTGCCGCTGAGTCCGAGGCCGCAGAGGCCGCCGAGACCGACGACGCCGAGGGCACGGGTGCTGACGGCACCGACGCTGAGGGCACGGGAGCCGAGGCGACCGAGTCCGAGGAGAATGACGAGTAAATGACCACGACGGCAACCGAACCCCGCACTGACGGTCAGGCACCGTCACGCAAGGGGTCGATCATCGTCAACTGGCTGACGTCGACCGACCACAAGGTCATCGGGTACATGTACCTGATCACCTCCTTCGCGTTCTTCCTCTTCGGAGGCGTGCTGGCGCTCCTCATGCGCCTGGAGCTGTTCCAGCCGGGCATGCAGTACATGTCCAACGAGCAGTTCAACCAGCTCTTCACGATGCACGGCACGATCATGCTGCTGATGTTCGCGACCCCGCTCTTCGTCGGGTTCTCGAACATCCTCATGCCGTTGCAGATCGGCGCCCCCGATGTGGCCTTCCCCAGGATCAACCTGTTCGGCTACTACCTGTTCCTCTTCGGTAGCCTCATCGCGATCAGCGGCTTCCTGACCCCGGGCGGCGCGGCCAGCTTCGGCTGGTTCGCCTACACCCCGCTCTCCGACGCGGTCCGCTCGCCGGGTCTCGGCGGCGACCTGTGGATCCTGGGCCTGGCCGTCTCCGGTCTGGGCACGATCCTCGGTGCGGTCAACTTCATCACCACCGGCCTGTGCATGCGCGCGCCCGGTATGACGATGTTCCGCATGCCGATCTTCACCTGGAACACCCTGCTCACCAGTGTCCTGGTGCTCATCGCGTTCCCGGTCCTGACCGCGGCCCTGATCGCTCTGGGCGCCGACCGCATGGTCGGCACCCAGGTCTTCAACGCCGAGCACGGTGGCGCCATCCTGTGGCAGCACCTGTTCTGGTTCTTCGGCCACCCGGAGGTCTACATCATCGCGCTGCCGTTCTTCGGTATCGCGACCGAGATCCTCCCGGTCTTCAGCCGCAAGCCGATCTTCGGCTACAAGAGCCTGGTGGCGGCGACCATCGCCATCGCCGGCCTGTCCGTGACCGTGTGGGCCCACCACATGTTCCCGACCGGCGCGGTGCTCCTGCCGTTCTTCTCGTTCATGACGTTCCTCATCGCGGTTCCGACCGGTGTGAAGTTCTTCAACTGGATCGGGACGATGTGGCGCGGACAGCTCACGTTCGAGACGCCGATGCTGTTCACGATCGGCTTCCTGGTCACCTTCCTCTTCGGTGGTCTGACCGGTGTGCTGCTCGCCTCGCCGCCCATCGACTTCCACGTCACCGACTCCTACTTCGTGGTGGCGCACTTCCACTACGTGGTGTTCGGCACCGTGGTGTTCGCGATGTTCGCGGGCTTCTACTTCTGGTGGCCCAAGTTCACCGGGCGGATGCTCAACGAGAAGCTGGGCAAGTTCCACTTCTGGCTGCTCTTCCTGGGCTTCCACGGCACGTTCCTGGTGCAGCACTGGCTGGGCGCCATGGGCTTCCCGCGCCGTTACGCGGACTACCTGGCCACTGACGGCTTCACGCAGCTGAACCAGATCTCCTCGGTCTCCTCGTTCGTGCTCGCGGCCTCGACGCTGATCTTCTTCTGGAACATCTACGTCACCGCGAAGAGGGCGCCGCTGGTCACCGTGGACGACCCGTGGGGCTACGGCTGCTCGCTGGAGTGGGCCACCTCGTGCCCGCCGCCGCGACACAACTTCACGTCGCTGCCCCGGATCCGGTCCGAGCGTCCGGCCTTCGACCTCAACCACCCGCACGCGGCCGCACCCGGTGCCGTCGCCGCCGGTGCCGAGAAGAAGTAGGGGGTAGAGCACATGAAGATGCAGGCCTACCTGTTCATGGGTATCTCGACCTTCTTCGGTCTTGCTGCCGCGCTGTACATCTACTGGTCGCTCCAGGACACCGGTCAGATCGAGTGGGCGGGTACCACCGCCCTGGTGGTCTCCATCGGTTTCGGCTGGATGATCGGTTTCTGGCTCTGGCAGTCGGCTCGCCACAGTGAGCACCACCACGGCCTGCCGGCCGAGGAACGGCTCGACGGCGAGATCGCCGAGAACGCCGGTGAGTACGGCTTCTTCAGCCCGCACAGCTGGTGGCCGATGTTCGTCGCGATGGCCGTCGCCTTCACGGCGGTCGGCGTGGCGATCGGCTGGTGGATGGTGATCACCGGTTTCTTCGCCGTCATCCTCACCTCGCTGGGCTGGGTCTTCGAGTACTACCGCAAGGAGTTCCAGCACTGACGTGCACACCCCGCGCGTTTGTCACTCTATGAGTGCTTTCGGCTACGCAGGGTAGGATGTGAGTGTCACCGCCCCGGTGACCGGACGAGTCGTCCCAGACGACCTCCGGCCACCGGGGTGCTCTTTTTCGGTGGCCCACGTGACGCTGCCTTCGCAGGTCACGCCGCATCCAGGCCCTGTCGGCGTCACGCCGGTGCGCACGCTCCGCGCACGCCTCGGGCCGCGTACGGACGCTGGAGGTCCTTGGCGTGAAGCGACGAATCGCCTCTTCCCGAACGGCCGCGGCAGCGGCAGCCCTGGTGCTCCTCGCGGCGGCGTGCACCCCCGAGGGCGGGGACGGCCCCGGGGGCACCGCGGCCCCCGGCGAGAGCGAGCCGGGGCCGGAGGTGGAGGTCACCCCGGAACCGGGCGCCACGGAGATTCCTCCCAACACCCCCATCCGGGTCGAGGCCGTGGACGGCACCCTCACCGACGTGTGGGTCCAGCAGGACACCGAGGGCGAGGTCGCCTCCGGCGACGCGAAGGAGGTGGCCGACACCGGTGCCCAGGGTGAGGAGGAGGACCCCTTCACCGTCACCGGCACACTCAACGAGGCCGGGAACGCCTGGGTCAGTGACTGGAACCTGCGTCCCGGGTCCTCCGTCAGAGTGTTCGTGACCGCGGCCGACGAGGAGGGCGAGGAGACCGAGGTGGTCTCGGAGTTCACCACCATGGACGCGGCGGCCGACCAACGCCTCGAACTCGTCTCCAACTTCCCGAGCAACGGGGACGTGGTCGGAGTGGGCATGCCCGTCATCGTCAACTTCGACCGGGCGGTCACCAACAAGGAACAGGTGGAGAACTCCATCCAGGTCACGGCCGAGGAGGAGACCGAGGGCGCCTGGAACTGGGTCACCGACGAGATGGCGGTCTTCCGGCCCAAGGAGTACTGGGATCCCTACCAGGAGGTCACCGTGGATCTCAGGCTGGCCGGGGTCGAGTCCTCCGAGGGCGTCTACGGAGCGGAGGACCACCGCGTCCGGTTCGAGGTCGGACGCGAGCTGGTGTCCACGATGCACGTGCCCGACCACGAGATGTCCGTGTCCATCGACGGCGAGACCGTCCGCACCATCCCGGTCAGCAACGGATCCGCCGAGGAGCGCTTCAACACCACCACCTCCGGTGTCCACCTCACCATGGAGAAGTACCAGGCCCTGGTCATGGACTCCGCGACCGTCGGCATCCCGGAGGGGTCGCCCGGCTACTACCGGCTGGACGTGGACTGGGCGGTCCGCACCTCCAACAGCGGCGAGTTCACCCACGCGGCTCCGTGGAACGCGGGGAACATCGGCAGCGCCAACACCTCCAACGGGTGCACGAACATGACCATGGAGGACGCCCGCTGGTTCCACAACCAGGCCCTTATGGGGGACATCCTGGAGACCACCGGCACCGAACGCGACCTGGAGTGGGACAACGGCTGGGGCTTCTACCAGCGATCCTGGGAGGAGTGGCTGGCCAACAGCGTCACCGGGCAGCCCCAGAGCACCGACGGCTCGGGCACGCCCGGCTCCGTCCACGGTGACGACCTCTAGGTCGTGTTTTTTGGATCATTCCGCGCTCGCGACCACCAGGCTGCCTCTCGCCGCGCCGATGAAGCTCGGACAGCCAAACCCGGGCTGACCTTCGCTCCACGGCTTGCGAGAGATTGCCTGGACGCCGCTCGCATCGATGGCGGCTCCGCCGCCACCGGCGAAAGCATCCAAAAAACACGCCCTAGGGCGTCGGCTCCACGCCCCTGAGAAGGTCGTCCAGGCGCCGGAGGGTGCGCTCCCAGGTCCACTCTGCGGTCACCCACTCCCGGCCGCGTGCGCCCATCTGGGCGGCGCGGCCGGGGTCCTTCAGGAGTCGGATGAGCGCGCGGGCGGTCGGACCGGGCATCGACCCGTCGACCACGTGTCCGGTCTCGCCCTCCAGGACCGCGTCCGGGGCGCCGCCCGAGGCCCCGGCGACCACCGGCAGCCCGGTGGCGGACGCCTCCAGGTAGACCATGCCGAGGCCCTCCACGTCCAGGCCGCCCCGCCGGGTGCGGCACGGCATGGCGAAGACGTCACCGGCGTCGTAGTGGGCGGGGAGCCGTTCGGCGGGGACCGGTCCGGTGAAGCGCACCGAGTCCGTCCCCTGCGCGGCCGAGCGGAGCCGGGGTGCGAGGGGGCCGTCCCCGACGAACAGCAGGACCGCGTCGGGCACGTCGGCCAGCACGCGCGGCCAGGCCCGGAGCAGGGTGTCCTGACCCTTGCGGGCCACCATCCGGGAGACGCACACGACCACCGGACGCGAGCCCAGACCCAGCTCCCGTCGGACCTCCTCGCCGCCCGAACCGGGTCGGAAGCGCTCGGTGTCCACCCCGGGGGCGAGGCGGCGCATCCGTTCCGTGGCGGGGGCGGACAGTGAGCGGGCCAACCGTCGACGGGTGTACTCGCCCAGGTAGGTGACGGTGTCGACGCCGTCACCGATCCGCCGTAGCGCCGAACTCGCCCCGGGGACCACCGTCCAACCGGTCTCGTGCCCGTGGGTGAGCGCCACCTGGCGCCGCACCCGCGAGCGCATACCGGGGGCGAGGAGCCCCAGAGGAGCGGCGGCCCCGTAGAGCACGGAGTCGCACCCCTCCATTTCGGCGATGGCCCGGGCCCGCCGTGCCACCCCCGGCGTGGGGAGCAGCACCGGCCCGGCCTCACGCACGATGGGGAACGGCTGGTGCAGGTCGAAGTACGGGTCGGCGCGGTGGTCCTCCGCCGTGGGGGAGGAGCAGTAGACCAGCACGGACCCAGGGGGGCGGCGCCGGGCCAGCTCGTGCACGAAGGACTCGATCCCGCCCGCGCGCGGAGGGAAGTCGTTGGTGATGATCAGGGTTCGCGACACCTGAGCGAGTCTAGGCGCCCGGACACGGAGAGGGCCCCTGGGAAACGGTGGTTTCCCAGGGACCCTCTCGCTGGTTCCTCGGTCGTGGGTCGTCCGGCTGCCTAGGGGCGGACCGCCGCGACGAAGTTGGAGCGGTAGTAGTCGCTCAGCTGGACCGTGCCGATGGGTCGGGAGGACGTGGAGGCGTGCACCATCACGCCGTCACCCGCGTACAGACCGACGTGGCTCGGGTTGGGCCCGTAGAAGAAGATCAGGTCACCGGGCTGCATGTTCTCCCAGGAGACGCGCTGGCCCGCGTTGATCTGGTCGTAGGTGGTGCGCGGCAGGTTCACGCCGGCCTGGCCCCAGGCTGCCTGGGTGAGACCGGAGCAGTCGTAGCCGTTGGGTCCGGTGCCGCCCCAGACGTAGGGCTTGCCGACCTGCTGGTAGGCGAAGTTCAGCACGGTCTGGGCGTTGCCGGTGGCCGGACCGGTGTAGTTGGCGCCACCACCACCGCCCCCTCCGCCGCCGCTGCTCTCGCTGCCCCCGCCGGCGTCGCTGCTGACGTTCTCGGTGGCGGCGGCCTGTTCCTCGGCGGTCAGCTCGGAGAGGATCTCCTCCTGCTCGCTGATGGCCTCCTCCGCAGCCTCGGTGGCCTCCTCGGCCTCCTCCAGGGCGTCGGCCGCGGCCTCCTCCGTGGACTCGGCCTCGCCGCGCAGGCCCTCCAGGTGCTCGAGCTCCTCCATGTACTGGGAGAGGCTCTCGTGCTGCTGCTCGGAGAGGTAGGTGAGGTCCGCCTGGTGCTCCAGGGCCTCCTCGGGACCGGTGGCCCCGATCAGCTGGGCGGGAGAGGTCAGGTCCACGCCCGTGTAGGTGGTGTTGGCCAGGGCGCGAACGCCGCTGCTGAGCGAGTCGACCTTCTTCTCGGCGGTCTCGACGTCGGCGAGGATGCCCTCGAGCTTCTCCTCGGCCGCCTCGTGGGCCTCCTTGGCCTCGTTGTAGGTCGCGTTGAGCTCGATGAACTCCTCTTCGAGGCGTTCGATCTCCTCCTGGACCTCCTCGGACGTGGGCTCGGCGTGGGCCACGGCGGCGGGGAGGAGGAAGGCTCCGATGGCGAGGGAGGCGATGACCGCTGTACGGCGTTGGCGTTCGCCACGGGATGCAGACACTGAAGCACCTTTCTCCCCTTGTCCCAGGCGATACGGGGAACAAGGGACTGCACCGGGTGGGGAACCTCGGGCCAGAGAGGGTGGCCGAAACGGTGTGGGGGTGTGCCCGACCCGGGCGCGGCTGTCACCACCGGGGGGTGGTGAATGAGGAGCAACCGCGCTCGGCGATGAACACTAGTGCATTCGTCAGGAAGCTCTCAACTGTTTCGTGACATTCTGCTGGAAGACGAGGAGTGTCCGAAAACCGGGTGCCTGTCCCAAAAAGCCGCTTGGCGGAGGGAGCGATCCCCTCCACGCGAGAGGCCGCCGTCCCGGTGCGGGACGGCGGCCTCAGGTGAGACTGCAGGATCAGGGGCGCACGGCGAACTGGAACTGACCGCCCCAGTAGGCGGCCAGGCCGACGACCTCGATGTTGCGGCCGCTGCTCGGGGCGTGGACCATCTGCCCGTTGCCCGCGTACAGACCGTTGTGTCCCAGGTCGCCGAAGAAGAACAGGATGTCACCCGGCTGGACGGCGCTCATGTCGTAGATACGGGTACCCACGTCGGCCTGCCCGTAGGTGGTACGGGGCAGGTCCACCCCGGCCGCGCGCCAGGACGCCTGGACCAGGCCGGAGCAGTCGTAGCCGTTGGGCCCGGTGCCGCCCCACACGTAGGGGAGGCCGACCTTCCCGTAGGCGAAGTCCAGGGCCGACGAGGCGTTGCCGCTGCCGCCGTGGCTCTGCCCGCCGCTGTCGTCGCCGCCCTCGGCCGAGGCGTCGGAGTCGGGGAACTGGGCCAGGATCTCCTGCTGCTCCTCGATGGCCTCCTCGACCTCGTCCTTGGCCTCCTCGGCCTCGTCCTTGGCCTTCTCGGCCTCCTCGAGGGCCTTCTCCGCCTCGTCCTTGAGCGCGAACAGGCGCTCGGCGGACTCGCCGAAGTCGTCCAGCTGGGTCTGCTGGGTGTCCGACAGGTAGTTGAGGTCCGCGTTCTGCTCCAGCAGCGCCTCGGGACCGTCGGAGGTCAGGACGTTGGCGGTGGAGTTGAGCTCGCCGCCCTGGTAGGTGGCGCTGGCGAACTGCTGGACCTTCTCCCGCAGATCGTCGTAGCGCTCCTGCTCGTCACCGACCTGGCCGTCGAGTTCGTCGAAGGCGGCCTTGGCCGCCTCGTAGTCCTCTTCGGCCTGGTTGAAGTTCTCGACCGCGGTGGAAGCCTCTTGGTTCAGCTCCTCGATCCGGTCCTCGACCTCGTCCTGGGTCGGCTCGGCGTGTGCGATGCCGGGGGCGATGAAGGTACCGGCGGCGACCACACCGAGACCGGTCGTAGCGATTCGGCGAGCCGTACGCCGACCACCGGAGTTCTTCATGGCGGTCCACGCTCCTTGAGGTAGAAAAGTCCGCATGGGGTGCTGGGAGACGGAAGGAAATCGGGGGGAACCCGTGTGTGGGCACGGGCCTCACGAGAGTGTGCGGGTCCCGGTCGGCCTGGGGAGGCACAAGGGCGGCCTTCTATCCGACAGGGCACTCACGTTCCTGGAAGAACCTAGCGGAACGGCCTGCGCGCCTCAACCACGGCACCCGCGAGACCCCGCCCCGGACACCGTGCTTTCCGGCGCGCGAGGCGCGGACCGACCAGGTGGGAGGGGAGGGTCGACGGGCCCGGCGCGCCCACGCGCGTGGTGAGACTCTCAGCCGAGACGACGCGGCCGAGGACACGCACCGGACCCGGGGGCGCTCAGGAGTGCGACTCCAGGTGGCGCAGGAAGACCGTGGACGGCACCGCGCGCGCCCCCACCCGCCTGACCGCCGAGACGATCTCCTTGTCGGAGGTGACCACCGCGATCGGTCGGCCGGGCGGTTCGGCCCGCACCAGCCGCACGATCAGCGTGTCGGCGATCTCCCCGGGCGCGCTGAAGAGCACCCGCACCCGGCGGCTGGGCGTCACCGGTGGGGCCTCCACGTCGGCGCCGTCGAACACACAGGTGATCTCCGCCTTGGTCCGGCTCGCCAACCCCTCCAGCGACGAGAGCAGCCGCGTGCGCTGGTCAGCCAGCGGCAGGGTCCCGTAGCCGGTCTTGGTGACGTTGTAGCCGTCCAGCAGCAGGTGCACCCGAGGAACCGTCAGCAGGCGCTCCAGCAGACCGGGGGCGTCGTCGGGCAGGCCGCCCAGCGACACCCGGCGGTGCTCCTCCTGGGCCTCCGCCACCAGATCGGCCGGGCTGTCCAGGGACGTGGGCAGCGCCAGCTCGCGTCGCAGACCGTGTGAGGCGTCCACCAGCACGTCCAGCAGCACGCGCAGCCGGGCCTCGTCGGCGTTGCGGCCGGTGCGCACCGCGCGGCGGGCGTTCTCCACCTGGGCCTCAGCGTCCGCGAGGCGGGACCGCAACCTGCGGTTCTCCACCTCCAGGGCACTGACCTGGCTCTCGTTCTCGTGTCGCCGGTCGGTCGTCTCCGACACCACCCGCTCCGCCTCGTCCACCGCCCTCCTGGCGCGCTGGCGCTCGTTGTGCACCTTGCGGCGCAGTTCGGCGATCTCGGTGCGCTGCTCGCCGATCTGTCCGCGCAGGCGCTCCAGCTCCGCCTGGTGTCCCTGCTGCGTCTCCTCCAGGCGTCGCCGGACGTCGTCGAGGGCCTCCGCGGCCTCGTCCACCTCCCGAGCGCTGGTCTGACGCTCCAGCTCCTCGTGGACGCCCTCGATGATCTCCGGCCACCCCTTGGGACGCAGGAGGTAGGCGCTGGCCGCCACCGCCACCGGGTCGGCGGCGGGCGGGACGACCCCCGCGCGCATGCCCTCGGCCAGCTCGGGCCAGACCTGCTCCACCCGGGCGGCGACCTTGCCACGGAAACCGTGGTCGTTCTCCAACTGCGCGGCTATCTGCGGACCGGCCAGTCGCGCCCGGCGGCGGGGCTCGAACTTGGCGACCCGGCGCAGAACCGGGGGCAGGTCGGAGGAACGCATCCCGCCGAGCACGTCGGAGCCGTACTCGACGACACGGGCGCGCACCGGCTCGGGCAGGGGACGGCGCAGCCGCTCCCCGCCCTCCTCCGAGGGCACCGACTCCTCGTTCTCCTCGTGGTTCACCGCCCCGGGGGTGCGGTCGCCGTCGTCACCACCGGAGCCGCCCGTCTCCGGGCGGGCGCTCATGCCCGACCCGTCGGGCTCTCCGCCGATGCGTCGGAGACCGACGAGTCAGCGTCGGGGCGGGGGACGATCTCCACACTGTCGGTGGCGCCGCACCAGCGGCACTTCACCCGCTCGACCGTCTCGGAGAGCACCGTGCGCTCCTCGACCGCTCCGACACCGGACAACTCCTGGTGCACGAAGTCCTGCGAACGGACCGTCCGGGTCACGTCGAACCGCGTGAGGTTCCCGCACCCGGTGCATCGCCAACGCTCACTGTCACCCGGCATCGCGATCCCCACGGTTCCTCCTTGCGTCGTCCTCTTCACGGGGCGGCGGCCTCTGCCGTCCCGTCACCCACATCTTTCCATGTCGGGCGCGCCTGACCGTAGTCCGGAAGTGTTTGGTCGTGGGCCCCGACTAACCTGACCGCGTGGTTCGACAGTCCGTGGCGCCCCAGGGCGTCCAAACCAGCATCGGGGACCTGGGCACACCGCTGGCCGGGGTGTCCTTCGTCGTCGTTGACCTGGAGACCACCGGCACCAGTGCCTCCCGGTCCCGGATCACCGAGATCGGCGCGGTCAGGGTCCGCGACGGCCGGGTGACCGGCGAGTTCACGACCCTGGTCGACCCCGGCATGCTCATCCCGGCCAACATCACCCTGCTGACCGGTATCACCCAGTCGATGGTGGCCACCGCCCCGCCCATCACCCGGGCGCTGCCGGACCTGCTGGCCTTCCTGGAGGCCGAACCCGACACCGTCCTGGTGGCCCACAACGCGCCCTTCGACACCGGATTCCTCAAGGCCGCCTGCGAACGCGAGAGCATCGAGTGGCCCGGCTACCCGGTCGTGGACACCCTGCGGCTGGCCCGCGCGGTCCTGCTCCGGCCCGAGGTCCACAACCACCGCCTGGGCACCCTCGCCGCCTACTTCGGCGCCCCCACCACCCCCAACCACCGGGCCCTGGACGACGCCCGCGCGACCGTCGACGTGCTCAACGGCCTCCTGACCCGCCTCGCGCCCATGGGGGTGACCAGCCTGGAGGAGCTGCGGGCGGTCAACAAACCCGCCAGCCGCGCCCAGCGGGCCCGCCGCCACCTGGCCGAGGACCTGCCCGAACGCCCCGGCGTCTACGTGTTCACCGACGCCCGGGGCGAGAGCCTCTACGTCGGCAAGAGCAACAACCTGCGGCGCCGGGTCGCCACCTACTTCACCGCAGCCGAGTCCCGAAGACGCATCCGGGAGATGGCCGGCCTGGTCGAGGGCGTCACCCCCATCGTGTGCACCACCGAGCTGGAGGCCTCGGTCCGCGAGCTGCGCATCATCGCCGAGCGCAAACCGCCGTTCAACCGCCGCTCCCGCAACCCCGAGCGCGCCTCCTGGGTCACGCTCACCCCCGGGGCGCTGCCGCGCCTGTCCGTGGTCCGCGTCATCAAGGACGACGGCGCCCCCTACATCGGCCCCTACCCCTCGCCCCGGGCAGCCGAGGAGGCCAGGGAAGCGATCCTGCACGCCCTCCCGCTGCGCCAGTGCACGCACACCTTCAGCGTCGAGGTGCCGAAGGAACGTGAACACGGCGCGGGCGACACCCGACCACGGGTGGTCCCGAACGGAGTGAAACCGTGCGTCCTCGCCCAGCTGGGACGCTGCGGCGCCCCCTGCGACGGCACGGAGTCGCTGACCGACTACACCGCGCACGCCGACGCCGCCCGCACCGCGATGACCGGCGACCCCGCCGTGGTCGTGGACGCGCTCACGGGTCGCATCCGGGAGCTCTCGGCCGAACTCCGCTACGAGGAGGCGGCTGCCCTGCGCGACCGCCTCACCGCCTTCCTGCGCGGGGCACGGCGCGCCCAGCGGCTCAGCGCGATCGCCGCCGTCCCGCACCTGGTCGCGACCGGCCCCGGAGCCACCGGCTGGGAGACCGCGGTGGTCCGCCACGGCCGCCTGGCGGCCAGCGCCGTCCTGCGGCCCGGTACCGATCCCACCGCCTTCCTGCAGTCCCTCACCGCCACCGCCGAGCGGGTCCCGCCGGGGTTCGGTCCGGTCCCCAACGCCACGGCGGGGGAGACCGAACTGCTCCTGGACTGGCTCGAACGCCCCGGGACCCGCCTGGTGGAGATGGAAGGTGAGTGGACATGCCCGTTGCGGAGCGCCGAAGCCCACACCGGGATGACACACTGGGCGCATGGCCGCGCTTCCGCTCAATGACGACTACCCCGTCCGACGCGCGCCCGTCATCGCCTTCGGGCTGATCGCGGTCAACGTCCTCGTCTACCTCGTCTCGCCCCAGTCGGCCACCGCCGTCTGGTACCCGGCGGACGCGGTCGGGCGCTACTGCGCGATCGACGACTACTTCATGCGCTGGGGCGCCATCCCCGACGAACTGCTGGGCCGGGTGGACCTGGCCGGACCGCTGAGCCCCACCTGCGAGGGGATCACGGGCAAGTCCGTCTGGTTCTCCGTGTTCAGCTCGATGTTCCTGCACGCGGGCGCCATGCACCTGCTCGGGAACATGGTCTACCTGTTCGTGTTCGGCCCGGTCGTCGAGGACCGCATCGGCAAGCTCCGCTTCCTCGCCCTCTACCTGGGCACCGGGGTCGTGGCCGCCTTCGGCTTCGCCCTGGTCGACACCGACGGGACCGTTCCCATGGTCGGCGCCTCCGGCGCGATCTCGGGGGTCCTCGGCGCCTACCTGGTGGTGCAGTTCCGCAGCAGGGTCACCACACTGGTGTTCGGCGTCATCCCGATGCGTCTGCCCGGGTGGGCCGTGGTGGGAAGCTACTTCGCACTTCAGTATCTTCTCTACGTCACATCCTCGACCGCCCCTGGCGCTGGCACCAACGTGGCCTACGCGGCACACGTCTACGGGTTCATCGCGGGGGTGATCGCGGGGCTGGTGGTCCACCGGCTGCGCTGGCGCTCGGGGACCAGGCTCTCCGACGCCCACTAGCGCGCCCCGGCCCGGCGCCGCCCCGCACAGAACCGCCCAGGAGGCACAGTGATCACCGCGATCGTCATGATCAAGGCCGACGTCCACCGCATCCCCGAGGTCGCCGAGGCGATCGCCGAGATCGAGGGAGTCAGCGAGGTCTACTCCGTCACCGGCGGGGTCGACCTCATCGCCATGGTGCGGGTGCGCCGCCACGAGGACCTCGCCGACGTGATCCCCAACCACGTCAACAAGGTCCCCGGCGTGATCTCCTCCGACACCCACATCTCGTTCCAGACCTACTCCAAGCACGACCTGGAGTCGGCCTTCGCGATCGGCTGGTAAGCCCCAGTCGGGCACCGCCGCTGTAAGGGCGGGCCCCGGCGGGCCCTACAGGGCCTTGGCCAGCCCCTGGCTGGTCTCCACCCAGGAGGCCAGCCGGCGCTCGGCCGCGCCGCTGTCCACCGCCTCCGCGGCCCGGGCGTACCCGGCGCGTACCGCGTCGGTCAGGGAGCCGTCCACACCGTCCACGGCGGCCAGCGCGGCACCGGCGTTGAGCAGCACGGCGTCACGCACCGGCCCCGGCCGCCCGGCGACCAGGTCCCGCACGGCCTGGGCGTTGAACTCCACGTCGCCGCCGCGCAGGGCGTCCGGCCCCGAGCGCTCGATACCGAGGTCGGCCGGGTCCAGGCGCTCACGGCGAGCCTGGCCGTCCTCGACCACCCAGACCGTGGACGTGGTGGCCGTGGTCAGCTCGTCCAGGCCGTCGTCCCCCCGGAACACCAGCGCGGAGGAGCCCCGGCGCGCGAACACCCCGGCGATCACCTCGCACATGCGCTCGTCGAAGACCCCGATGGCCGAGGCGGTCGGCTGGGCGGGATTGGTCAACGGCCCCAGGAAGTTGAACACGGTGGGGACCGCCAGTTCGCGGCGCGGCTTGGCCGCGTACCGCAGCGAGGGGTGGAACAGCGGGGCGAAGCAGAAGGTGACGCCCGCTTCCCGGGCCACCCTCACGGTCAGCTCCGGCGGAAGGTCCAGGACCACACCGAGGCGCTCCAGAACGTCGGCCGTGCCGCAGGAGGAGGAGGCCGCACGGTTGCCGTGCTTGACCACGCGCGCCCCCGCGGCCGAGGCCACGATCGCCGCCATGGTGGACACGTTCACAGTGTGGGCCCGGTCGCCGCCGGTACCGACGATGTCCAGGGTGGGGCCGTCGACGCTGATCCGGATCGCGTTGTCGAGCATGCCCTGCGCCAGTCCGGTCACCTCGGACACGCTCTCGCCCTTGGCGCGCAGGGCGATCGCGAAGCCCGCGATCTGCGCGTCGGTCGCCGAGCCCGACATGATCTCGTTCATCGCCCACGCCGTGTCGGCGCTGCTGAGGGTGACCCCGCCCAGCAGGGCGGTGATCAGGTGGGACCAGGTCCGCTCCTCGACGGCGGAGGCCCTCTGGTCCTGTTCGGGTGTGGCGGGGACGTTCATCTACTTCGACTCCTGGGAGAACGGGCAGGTGGAGCCGGGGCGGGCGCACGGGCCCGCCCCCTCAACGGCTCCGGTGGACAGGGAGGGACGGGTCGGAGCGACGCCATCGCCCGATGTCGGCGCCGTGGTTGAGGGCTCCGCCCACCACGACGCGACGGCGCAGGTCCCTGTCACCGTTCATCCTGTCGGTCATCTCGTCACACCCCACGGATCAGCCGCTGAGCGCCGCGACGCGTTGACGCATGAGCTCGGCCAGCGACTCGGCGAGCGCGACCGGGTCGATCGGGTGGCTCACCACCTGGTCGGCCTGCGACCAGGTCGCCAGCCAGCCGTCGTCGCGCCGACCCACCAGCAGGAGCACCGGCGGGCAGCGGAAGATCTCGTCCTTGACCTGGCGGCACAGGCCCATCCCACCGGTGGGCGCGGACTCACCGTCGAAGATGGCCACGTCGATCCGCTCGGCCGGGTCCTTGGACTCCAGCTTGCGCAGGACGCCGGGCGCCGTCGCGCACTCGACGAACTCGACCTTGGGCACATCGGTGGCGGGGCGGCGGCCGATGGCCGTCCGCACCTGCTCACGGGTGTCCGCCTTGTCGCTGTAGACCAGCACGCGCATCCTGGCACCCGTGTCCGTACCGCTGACCACCATCGCGCAACCGTCCCATCGCGTCTGACCGCGGCCGCCGCCGTGGGGGGTGCGACCGTGGCGTTCGTTGGCTCTTTCCGCCTATGACTGTATTGCCTCGGGGCCGTCCGGCACCGGGGGGAGCCGGCGGACCGGTGAAGGCGTTGAGACCTTCGACACCACAGGATGCCAGGGACACACGGGACCGCGCTAACCCGCCCTGGGCGCGGCGTTGTCCAACGGTGATCGTTTCGATACCTTGGCGTTGGTTGGGAGAGGTTGAAGCGTCTTCCGGCCGGGTACGGATCGCCTCAACCGCGCCGGATCGCGCTTTCGTGCGCTGGCGGGCGCGTCGGAGGCGGACACCGGGTGCACGAGCGGCTACAGTAACGCCCGAGTCACGGTGGGAGCGCCGTGCCGGCCCCCGAGACCGGTCGATACCGGGACCGATCCGTCTGCTTACGGGGGGTCGAGTACGGACCTGCGCGAGAAGCCGTAATAATGCTCCCGTGGCGACAGCAACCGCGAACCCAAAAACAGCAACCGCATCAGCTCATGGTGTGGCAAAGCGTCCTGACCTGGTGAGTGTTGGCACCATCGTGTGGCTGGCCAACGAACTCATGTTCTTCGCTGCGCTGTTCGCGATGTACTTCACCATCCGATCGGTGACCAACGGGAACCCCGAGCTCGGCGAGTGGGCGGACGTCCACCTCAACGTGCCGTGGGCTTCCACGATCACCGTTGTCCTGGTGGCCTCCAGCTTCACCGCGCAGATCGGCGTCTGGGCCGCTGAGCGCGGCGACGTCAAGAAGCTGCGCATGTGGTTCTTCATCACGTTCTTCATGGGCCTGTTCTTCATCCTTGGGCAGGCGTATGAGTACTACGAGCTCATCGTCCACGAGGGCCTGACTCTCCAGTCGAGCGCCTACGGGTCGATGTTCTACCTGACCACGGGCTTCCACGGACTCCACGTCATCGGTGGTTTGATCGCGTTCCTCATCATGCTGGGACGCACGTACGCCGCGAAGCGCTTCACTCACCAGCAGGCGACCAGTGCGATCGTCGTGTCCTACTACTGGCACTTCGTCGACGTCGTCTGGGTCGCTTTGTTCGTAACCATCTACTTCATCCAGTAACCCGAAACGGGGAAACCGTGAAATGGATTACCGCGCGGCGACGGCATCCCCTGGCGGGGTATGTCGTCGTCATCCTCGCGCTAGCCCTGTTCGGGGTGGGGTACGCCGGACTGGCCCCCACCTCGGACCAGGCGCAGGCGCAGACCCTTGCCGCTGAGGCGCCGTCCGCGGACGACGTGGACATCGCCCAGGGCAAGACCATCTTCGACCAGACCTGTGCCTCCTGCCACGGCCTGGACGGTTCGGGTTCCGACCTGAACGGTCCCGACCTGCGCGAGGTCGGCCCCGCCGCCCTCGACTTCCAGGTCAGCACCGGTCGTATGCCGTCGATGGACCCGGACAGCCAGATGCCGCGCAAGCCGATGGCCGTGTCCGAGCAGGATCTGGCGGACCTGATCGCGTACTACAACGCGCAGATCAGGACCAACGGTGCCGGAGCCGACGTGCCCTACGAGGTGCCCGACTCCGGTCCGCAGCGTGCCGACTTCGACGAGGAGGAGGCCTACGAAGAGGCCCTCTCCGAGTACGAGGCCGAGTACGACGCCTACATCGAGGGCGCCAGCAACACCGACATGGGCATGAAGCTCTACCTGACCAACTGTGCGCACTGCCACAGCTGGTCCGGTGGCGGCGGCGCCCTCACCGACGGCCGTTGGGCCCCCGAGATCCATGACTCGTCTCCGCGTGAGATCTACGAGGCCATGGTCAGCGGACCCGGCGCCATGCCGATGTTCAGCGACGGCGTCGTCACCCCCGAGGAGAAGCAGGAACTCATCTCCTACGTCAAGACGCTCCAGGCGGAGCCGAACGCTGGTGGCATCTTCGACCTGGACCGAGTCGGCCAGGTCGCCGAGGGCTTCATCGGGTGGACCGTCGGTCTCTCCCTGATCATCGCCTGCGCGATCTGGATCACCGCGAAGCAGCGTGCCCATGACTGAGAACAACAACGACAACAACACGGGGGACGACGCCAATGAGCGCGTCGTCGGCACCCCGACGGACACCACCGACGTGGTGACCGAGACCTCCGCCAAGGCTGAGAGCGAGCACAACGGGCCGTACCTGGCCTCGGAGACTCACCAGCACTCGGAGGAGAAGCAGGTCCGCGGCGAGAAGCTCGCCTCGGTGTGGTTCATCATCGCCTTCCTCGGCGGTGTGGGATTCATCGTCTCGTACTTCCTGTTCCCGCCCACGGCTGCGGGGCCCGCGATCGCCGACCCCCAGATCGGCCAGTACTCGAACGCGCTGCTTGGTGGAACGCTCACCATCGCCATGTTCGGTATCGGTGCCGGTATGACGGTCTGGGCGCGCAACGTGATGCCGCACTACGAGGTGGCGTCGCCGTACGAGGAGCTTCCCTCCAGCCCGGAGGAGAAGGGCTCGTTCAGCGATTTCTTCATGAAGAGCGCGGACGAGAGCGGCTTCACCAAGCGGCCGCTCATGCGCCGTACGCTCATCGCGGCCATGCTCCCGCTGGGCATCGCGCCCATCGTCCTGCTGCGCGACACCGGCCCTCTGCCGGGCGAGCAGATGAAGGTGACCCCGTGGGTCGACGGCATGCACATGTACGTCGAGGGCACCCACCGCAAGATCAGGGCGGAGGACCTGGAGAACGACCCGTACGGGATGATCTCCGCTCTCCCCGCCCTGGACGACGACCGGTACCCGCACGGGATCAGCCTCACCGACCAGGCCAAGTCCGTCATCCTGCTCATCAAGATGCCGGAGGACGACTGGAAGGGCGGGATGAACGACGCGGTCCGCGAGGGCAGCGACCAGACCCGCCTCAACTGGACCCACGAGGGCATCGTGGCGTACTCGAAGATCTGCACGCACGTCGGTTGCCCCGCCGCGCTCTACGAGCGCACCACGCACCGGATCCTGTGCCCGTGCCACCAGTCGACGTTCGACGCCTCGGACGGCGCCAAGGTGGTCTTCGGTCCCGCGCACCGTCCCCTGCCCCAGCTGCCGATCGGCGTCGACGACGAGGGCTACCTCATCGCCAAGGGCGACTTCAACGAGCCGACCGGGCCGACGTTCTGGGAATACAGGAAGGACTAGTCGATGAGTAAGACCACGCAAGCTCCCAAGGCGCTGCGCGGCGTCGGAAACTTCATCGACGACCGCTTCCACCTTGCCAAGACCGGCGAGAAGAACCTTCGCAAGGTCTTCCCGAACCACTGGTCGTTCATGCTGGGCGAGATCGCGCTGTACTCGTTCATCATCCTGCTCGTCAGCGGTGTGTTCCTCACACTGTGGTTCAAGCCGAGCATGCTCGAGGTCGTCTACGACGGCTCCTACGAGCGCCTTCAGGGCGTTCCCATGAGTGAGGCGTTCGCCTCGACCCTCTACATCGACTTCGACGTCCGTGGCGGGTTCCTCGTTCGGCAGATCCACCACTGGGCCGCGCTGATCTTCGTGGCCTCGCTGGTGGTGCACGCGCTCCGGGTGTTCTTCACCGGGGCGTTCCGCAAGCCGCGCGAGATCAACTGGCTCATCGGCGTCGCCATCTTCACCCTGGCCATGCTCGAGGGCCTCTTCGGCTACTCGCTGCCGGACGACCTGCCCTCGGGTATGGGTGTCCGCATCCTCCAGGGCGTGATGCTGGCGCTGCCGCTGGTCGGCTCGTACGTGTCGATGTTCCTCTTCGGCGGGGAGTTCCCCGGCGAGGACATCATCACGCGTCTGTACATGTTGCACGTGCTGCTGATCCCCGCGCTGCTGCTTGGGCTCATCGTCGCGCACTTCATGATCCTCTGGCACCAGAAGCACACGCAGTATCCGGGTCAGGGACGAACAGACAAGACCGTGGTGGGAACACCCATGTTCCCGGCGTTCGCGGTCAAGGCGGGCGGGTTCTTCTTCTTCACGTTCGCCGTGATCGCCGGTCTGAGCGCGTTCGTACAGATCAACCCGATCCACCTGTTCGGTCCGTTCACTCCGACGTCCATCACCTCCGGTCTCCAGCCGGACTGGTACATGGGCTTCATGGAGGGTTCGCTGCGGATCTTCCCGAACACCCTGGACTTCACGATCCCGATCGGTGCCGGCTACCCGATCATGACCGCGGTCCTGGTACCGGGTCTGGTGGTGCCGGGCCTGATCTTCGGCGCCCTGGGCGCCTGGCCGTTCGTGGAGCAGTGGATCACCGGCGACAAGCGGGCCCACAACGTCGCGGACCGTCCTCGCAACGCCCCGGTCCGTACCGGTCTGGGTGTCGCGGGCATCGTCTTCTACGGTGTGCTCTGGCTCGCGGGGTCGAACGACATCCTGTCGGAGACCTTCTCGATCGACCTGTACCTGACCACGTACATCTTCCGTGTTCTGGTCATCGCCGGTCCGATCGTGGGCTACATCGTCGCCAAGCGGATCTGCCTGGGGCTCCAGCGCCGTGACCGGGAGACCCTGGAGCACGGTTACGAGAGCGGCATCGTCCAGCAGCTGCCCAGCGGTGAGTTCATCGAGGTTCACAAGGAGAACTCCGACGAGACCACCCACGTGCTGGAGAGCAAGCCGGTCATCACCTCGACCGCCCTGGAAGAGGACGCGACCGACGACAACGGTGTGGAGAACCCGGCGGCCCGCAAGCCCATGGGCAAGCTCCGCCGTGCGCTCGCCCACTGGTACACGAAGGACAACGTGTCCTTCGAGGGCGTGGAGGCCCACAGCGGCCACCACCTGCACCACTCCTCTCATGGAGACGACAAGGGCCACTAGGGTCCACCTGTCGTGACGACGGACCCGGCCGCATCGCGCGGCCGGGTCCGTCGTGTGTCCGCCGGAGGAGCGCCCGGGGCCCCTGGCGTCGCTGAGAGGTGCGCTACGGGGCGCGCGGGTCCGGGCGCACACCCTTGGGTGGGCGCGGGGCTCCGGGGCCGTCAGCGCACGGAGAAGGGGGCCGAC
>NZ_JAGPXK010000013.1:0-166734 GCF_018070675.1 Nocardiopsis sp. B62
TGCCCCGACCCGGGGGTCCGGGCTGGCCGTCCCGAGCCGGGACCCCGGCCCTCATCGGGGCGATGCGGTGGGCTACCCCTTGATCGCGCCGCCCAGCGCGAACCGGCCGCCCAGGGCTCCTGAGACGGCCATGTACAGCACGACCACGGGAACGGTGTAGAGCAGTGAGTACGCGGCCAGTTCGCCGTAGCGGACCGATCCGTACTGACCGAAGAAGGTGAACACGCGGACCGCCGCTGGCATCTTCTCCGGGCTCGTGAGCAGGATGAAGGGGACGAAGAAGTTGCCCCAGGTGGTGACGAGGGTGAAGATCGCGACCACCGCCAGCCCCGGTGCGAGCAGCGGGGCCACCAGGTAGCGGATCGACTGCCAGGCCGAGGCCCCGTCCACCCAGGCAGCCTCCTCCAGGGAGAGGGGGATGCCGTCGATGAAGTTCTTGGTGAGCCAGATCCCGAAGGGCAGCGTGCTGGCGGCCAGGAACAGCGTCGTCGCGACGAGGGAGTTCAGCAGGTTGGCCTGCACGAACATCCCATAGACCGGAACCATGATGGCGGTGACGGGCAGCCCGGTGGCGAACAGCACCGTGTACAGGAACGGCTTCCTGAACCGGAGGTTGTACCTGGAGAGCGGGTAGGCGGCCAGCATCGAGCACACGGCCGTGATGAGCGCGGCTCCCCCACAGGTCAGGATGCTGTTCCAGATCGGCAGGTAGACGATCTCCGGGGTCATGATGGCCGTGAAGTGGTCCAGGGTGAACCCCGAGGGCGGGCTGGCGCGCAGCGAGGGCTCGGGGTCCACCGCCGCGAAGACCATCCACAGCATCGGCACCAGGAACAGCACCGCGAGCACGCCGAGGACCAGGTAGGCGAGCAGGCCGCCCGCGGCCCGGCTCGGGGCGCTGACCACGGCGCGCGCCCGCCTCCGACCCGCCTCGGCCGCCCTCCTTCCGGGGTCGTGCCCACGGCTGGTTTCGTCGCTCACCGGTCCTCCTCCTTACGGAGCATCCACACGTAGACGATCGAGAACAGCCCGGCGACCACGAGCAGTGCCAACGCGATGGCGGTGCCGTAGCCCAGGTCGCCCATGCGCAGCGCCTCCTGGTACATCAGCAGCGGGAGCGTGGTGCTCCGGGAGCCCGGCCCGCCCGACGTCATCACGAAGATCAGGGTGAAGACCTGCACCGTCTGGAGCGTGATGAGAAGCAGGGTGGTGGCCAGGGTCCGACGCAGGAGCGGGATCACGACGTGCCACAGCACCTGGAAGGCGGAGGCGCCGTCCACCCGCGCCGCCTCCTTGAGGTCCTCGGGGACCTCGGACAGCCCCGCCGAGTAGGTCATCATCGAGAAGGCGGTCCCCTTCCAGACGTTGGCCAGGACCACCGCCAGGAGCGGGGCCGCGAAGAGCCAGTTCTGGGGGCCGGTGCCGAACCAGCCCAGGACCGTGTTGAGGGTGCCCTCCCGTTCCAGGAAGGCGTACCAGACGAACCCGGCCACGACCTCGGGGACCACCCACGCGCCGACCACGATCGCGCCCACTGTGGCCCGGACCGCGCCGTTGCGGTTCTGGAGCAGCAGGGCCAGGGTCAGGCCCAGCACCGTCTGCCCGAACACGCAGCCCACCAGGAAGAGCACGGTGAGGACGGTGGCGGTCCGAAAGCGGGGGTCGGAGAGGAGTTCGGTGAAGTTGTCGAGCCCCACGAACTCGGTCTGGGCGGCCTGCGCTCCGGTCAGGGCCGCGTTGGTGAGGGAGGCCCAGACCGTCCACAGGATGGGCCCCGCGAAGAAGGCGAGGAGCAGGAACAGGGCCGGGGCCATCGGGACGGCCCACCGCGCCACCCCGGCCAGGGGACGGCGGGACCGGACGGTGGCCACCGGTCACGAACCCGTCGTGACGTTGTCGGGCCCGACGATGCCCTCCACCTCTTCGGCGTAGACCTGGGCGGCCTCCTCCGGGGTGGCCTGTTCGAGCATCACGCTCTCCATGGCCTCCTGGACCGCCAGCGAGATCCTCGGGTACTCGCTGTAGGCGGGGCGGAAGCCGGTGATGTCGACCAGGGCGGCGAACTCCTCCGCCTTGGGCGAGTCCTCCAGGAAGGCCGGGTCCTCGGCGACGTCCGCGCGGACCGGGATCTGCCCGCCCTCGACGGCGAACTTGACGCCGTTCTCCTGGTTGAGCGCGTACGTCATGACCTCCCAGGCGAGGCCGGGGTCGGTGGCGTTGGCGCCCATGGAGAGCGCCCAGCCACCGGACATGCTGGTGGCTCCGGCGCCCTGACCGTTCTGGGTGGGCATCGGGGTGAACTCCATGACCTCCTCCCACTCGGGCCAGGGCTGGTTGGCCTCCTCGATCCAGGACTGGGTGGCCCAGGAACCCTCCAGGCTGATCGCCATCCCTCCGGAGGGGATGCGCTCCTCGTTGTTGACCGTGCCGACGTTGGCGTCGAGAGCGTCCTGGGGGTCGAGGGTGAGGTCCTCGTCGTAGAGGGTGCGGAGGAAGTGCAGGGAGTCGGTGAACCCGGTGCTGCCGGTGACCCACTGTTCCGAATCGTCGTCGAAGAGGGTGCCCTCGGTGCCGCTGAGGAGCATCTGGAAGCCCTGGAGGGAAGCCATCTCACCGGCGGGGGTGCCGGAGTAGACGTTGAGCGGGACCACGTCGTCCCCGAGTTCGGCGCGGACGGTGCGAGCCGCGTCCAGGACGTCGTCCCAGGTCGCGGGCTCCCAGGGCGTGTCGATCCCGGCCTGCTCCAGCAGTTCGGTGTTGTACCAGAGGCCGCGTACGTCGGTGCCGAGCATCACACCGTAGCGCTGGCCGTCCAGCGAGGTGACCGCCACCGCCTCCTGGTCGCTGTACTGGTCGCGTTCGTCCCAGGCGTCGAAGTGGTCGTCGAGCGGCATCAGGTACCCGGCGTCGGCGTCCTGGTTGATGGTGAACGTGTCCTGGTAGATCAGGTCCGGCGCCTCGCTGGGCGAACCGTTCATGAGGTTGACCTGCGTCTGGTAGTCCTCGGCCTGCGCCTCGATGGCGTTGAGTTCGACGGTGACACCGGGGTTGGCCTCCTCGAACTCCTCCTTGACCTGGCGCATCAGCGAGTCCATCGCGATGAAGGTGCCGAACTTCTGGTAGACGACGCGGACCGTGTTCTCGTCCCGGTCGGCGGCGGTCGAACAGCCCGAGGCGACCAGCGCCAGGAGCGGGACGGCGACCGCCGCACGGATGGTGTTCCGTCGGATTCTCCTCATCGTGGCCCCTCGCGCAGAAGTGGGTGCCGGGCACCCGAGGCCCCGACACGTGACTTACATCACTTGCTTACTAAAAACCTTGGATAAAGACAATGGGTGAAGTGGGCTCTTCCGGGGCGGTTACCCTCATGTGGTCAGTCGGCGGCCCGATCGGGCGGAGGGAATCGGCGTATGCGTACAAGCACCAACCTGCTGTGGCTGGGCGGGCTGAACCAGAGCAGGGTGCTCGACGCCGTGCGCCGCTCCGACGGGATCAGCCGGGTGGAACTGGCCGAGCAGACCGGCCTGACCGCCCAGACCGTGTCCAACATCGTGCGCAGGCTCCTGGAGAACGGTCTGGTCCTGGAGGACGGGCGGGCCAGCTCACGCGGCGGCAAACCGGCGACGGTGCTCCGGCTCAACGCGGGCGCCTACTACGCGGTCGGTATGCACATCGACCCCGCTTCCACCACTCTGGTCGTCACGGACCTGGCCGGGCGGGTCGTCGCGCGGAGTCGTCGACGCACCCCCACGTCGCAGGGGCCGCAGCGGGTGATCGACGCCCTCAGCCGCTCGGTGCGCGCCATCGTCGCGGAGGCGAACGTCCCCGACCGCATCCTGGGGCTCGGGGTGGCCACACCCGGCCCGCTGGACACCGAGGGCGGCGCGGTGACCCCGCCCCACCTGCCCGGGTGGAGATCGGTGCCGCTGCGTGAGGCGCTGGCCGAGGGCACCGGGCTGAAGGTGGTCATCGACAACGACGCCACCGCCGCCACCATCGGCGAACGGTGGTCGGGCGGCGAGGAGCGCTCCCCGGACATGGCCTTCGTCTACGTGGGGACCGGGGTGGGCGGAGGACTCGTCCTGGACGGACGCGTCTACCGCGGGGCCACCCTGAACGCCGCCGAGATCGGCCACGTGACGGTGGACCCGAGTGGACCGGAGTGCCCCTGCGGCAACCGGGGCTGCCTGGAGACCTACATCGCACCGCACGCGGTCGCCTCGGACGCGGCCAGACTGCGTGGGGAGGGTCCGGCGGACTTCGAGCGCGGCCAGGCCCGCACGGTGGCCGCGTACCGCAGGGTGTGCCGCGAGGCGCACGCGGGAGAGCCGGTGGCCCTGGAGGTGGTGTCCGCCGCGGGACTCCGTCTCGGCCAGGCCGCGACCACCCTGCTCAACCTGGTCGACGTGCCTCTGGTGGTGCTCGGTGGCTGGGGGATGTCGCACGTCGGGGAGCTGTACGGCGCCGCACTGCTCGAAGCCGTGTCCGGGCGCTCGATCGCCCGATCCATGCGGCGGGTGCGGGTGGAGACGTCGCGCATCGGCGAGGACGTCGGCGCCATCGGAGCGGCGGCGCTGGTGTTGCACTCGGCGTACGCTCCCGAGTTCACCAGCTAGTCCGTGCGGGTGCGGGCTCGCCGGTGGCCCCTGGGATCAGTCCTCGCCCAGCGCGTGGCGGAGGGTCTGCGCGACCCGGGCCTCGTCGAGGTCCTCGTCCCCGAGCAGGATCCTGGCACACAGCCCGTCGGCGGTGGCGGCGAAGCGGCGGACGGTCAGCTCGTCGACGCCCTCCCCCCTGGCCAACTCCGACACCGCGTCACGCCATCTGCGCGCCACCGGGCGTAGAGCCGGGCGGCGGGCGGCCAGCAGGTTGAGTTCCCGTTCGGCCAAGGCGCGTGCGCGCCCCTCGCCACCGGCTCCGGCGATCACGCGGGCCAGCCCCGCCACGGCCTCCTCAGCATTGCGACCGGGTTCCCGCAGGAGGGTGAGCTGATCGATGTAGGCGTCCGAAGCTGCTGTCAGCGCGGCGACCAGCAGGTCGTCCATGGTTTTGAAGTAGTAGACGGCGGAGCTGGCCGGGACGTCCGCCTCCCGGGCGACCGCTCGATGGGTGACCCCGGCGACGCCGTCGCGTTCCACGACCCGGAGCGTGGCGGCGATGATCTCCTCACGCCTGCGTTCGCCCCGGGCCCGACGTCCGTCGACCCGCTCCGTCGTGCCGCTCACGATCTCTCCCGTCGTTCTGGCGGCGACGATACCAGCGGGTTCAGGCCCGGGTGCGCTCTCTTGGGGCCTCGGGCTCCTCCCTCGTGTGGGCCCGGCCGAGTTCCATGGCGAGTGCGCCGGCCATCACCAGGGCCAGCCCACCGACCTGTACCGAGGTGAGCTCGTCCCCGAGCAGAACCACCCCGAGGAGGGCGACGATCGCCACTCCGGAGGCGGTCCACAGCCCGTAGGCGACACCCACGGCCATGCCACGCCTGAGGGCGAGGGCGAGCAGGAAGTAGGCGGCGAGGACGGCCGGAACCGCCACCAGGACCGCGATCGGGCGGGTGAAGCCCTCGGAGAGCCCGGTGGCGGTGGCACCGATCATCTCGGTCGCGAGCGCCGCCGCAAGGTAGAGCCAGGCCATGTTCGTTCCCCTCGGTCGTTGGCCGCTCCTGCGCGACCAACTACTTGAACTATCGTTCAGTTAGATGTGTACTCTGATCGTAGATCTACTTGAACCATCGTTCAAGTACTTGTGTGTCAGAGACCCTCAGGAGGACGCGTGTCCCTCGCCTATCTCTTCCTTTCCGGAACGATCACCCTGGAGGTCGCGGGTGCGATCGCCAGCCGGTACTCGGACGGGTTCACCCGCCCCGTCCCCACTGCGGTCACCTTGGTGACCATCGTCGGCGCCTACTACCTGTTCGCCCTGGCCCTGGAGGAGGGGCTCGGGCTGGGTGTGGCCTACGCCGTGTGGGCGGCTGTGGGCATCGTGGCCGTCACCCTCATCGGGGTGTTCGCGCTGCGCGACCGAATCACGCGCATCCAGGCCGCCGGGGTCGCGCTGACCGTGGCCGGGGTCCTGGCGCTCCAACTCGGCGGTTGAGGAGGGGAGCTACCGCTCGGGGTAGACGGACTGGATGCGTTCGGCGACGTCCGGGAAGCCGCTCCGCTCCAGGATCTCCACCTGCTCGCGGACGAACGCCGCGCGTTCGCCCTCCCCCTCGACGGAGTCGATGAGCCCGCGCAGGATGGCGACCTGGACGTCCTGCTCCATGCCACCCTCCTCCGCGTCCTCCTCGGCGGGCCACCAGTAGCTCTCGTAGCCCTCCTCGTCCACCCCGCTACCAGCGGTGGGGACGGCGGGCTCGGGCTCCTCCAGTAGGTCGGACAGATCGTGCGCCGGAAGGGGGAAACGCGGCTCCGGTTCCAGGTCGAGTTCGAGGCCGGGCTCGTCGGACAGCGACTCGCGGACCCGCGCGGCCTCCTGCTCGGCGACCCACAGCGCACGGTCCTTGCGCAGGTGCGCCATGCGGCCCAGGCGTTCCTCGTCCTCGTCGTCCAGTTCCAGGCGGACGTTCTCCGCCCACACCTGGATCGTGCCCCCGGCGACCGGCTCCTCCACCGCGAACACCGACTCGAGTTCGCTCTCGGCCAGCGCGCGTTCCCCGGGGCGGACGTCGCACAGGATCTCACGGGCGCGCAGCACGACCGAGCGGACCGCCGGGCCCGCCGGGTTGCGCAGACTCAGGTCGACCCGGTGGGCCCACCGCCAGTGCACCAGCGCGGAGAAGCCGAAGGTGTAGTCGTCCACGGCGCTCGGAAGCTCGATCCGACGCGTGCGGACACCGAGGGTTCCGCTCTGGCCGCGCGGCGCCTCCATGGGCGCGGGCTCGTCCCCCTGGTCCGAGCGGTCCCGGAGTTCGTCCCCAGAACCTCGCACGTCGCTCTCCTCCCGCTGCTCGCCCTTGTCGACCCCGCCACCGCCTGTCACCGAATCCAGCGCGGCCGCCAGCACCTCCGGTCGCGCCAGGGCCAAGCCCAGGAGCGCCATCGCGCAGGGCAACCAGAGCAGCGTCCATCCTCCGACCAGCGGAAACAGCACCGCCGGGACGATCAACACCACGATGACCGCCGTCAGGCGGATACGGGCGAAGGTGGCCACGGGGTGTCTCCTCGTGCGGGGCAGGGGTTCGGAAGGAAGGTTCCTCAGGCCAGTCTGCCCGAAGACCGGCGTGAACGCGTCACCAACGCCGAGTCGGACCCCACTTCGATCCCGTTCAGGGCCCACTTTCTCCCCCTCCGGGTCTGTTGCGCCCGGAGGGACGCCCTCCCGGTCCCCGTTTCCCCGCTCGACTCGCCGGATAAGACCCCAGTGCCCGACCGGTGCCCCGACCATCCGCCCCCGACGCGTTTCCCTCCGCCTCTGGTGAAGGCACCGGAACACCCCCGCTCCACCCCCCGAAAGGTGACAAGAATGTTCGGTGCCGAGCTTCGCCGACGTCGGCAGGAAGCCGGGATGACCCTCGAAGAGCTGAACCGGAGGGTGCACTTCAGCAAGAGTCACCTGAGCAAGGTGGAGACCGGGGCGAAGAACCCCTCCCAGGACCTGGTGCGGGCCTGCGACGCGGCTCTCGGAGCCGACGGGCGGCTGGCCGCACTCGCTCCGGTCACCACCGCGGAACGGGCAGACCAGGCCGACCGAGCCGACCAGGCGGAGCCTCCCAGCGTCGACCAGGAGGTATGGCTCATGAGTATGACCCCGAGCGGAGAAACGGGCTTCGCCGGAATGGACCGCCGCACCGCCCTCTCCCTCAGCGCGCTGGGCGTGCTGGGCGCCGGACTCGGGAGCGGTGCCGCACCGGACCGCCCTGGAGGGGAGGCAAGCGGCGACGCCCAACCCGCGCTGGCCAGTTTCCGCGTGCAGTTGGGCGAGCTGAGGAACATGGGGCAGCACGTGGCCCCGTCGATGGTGTTCCCCATCGCCGCGGTCCAGACCAACGCGCTCCGCCAACTGGCGAGGTCCGCTCCCCCGGCACAGCGGAAGGCCGCGCTGCGGCTGGCCGCTCGGTTCGCCGAGTACGCGGGGTGGATGGCTCAGGAGAGCGGAGCGGAACAGCGAGCCCTGTGGTGGACCGACACCGCCGTGTCACTGGCCGGTGCCGGTGATGACTCCGAAATGGGCGAGTACGCGCTGGTGCGGCGGGCCCTGATGACCATGTACGCGCACGACGGGCCGCAGACCGTCGCTCTGGCCCAGCGCGCGCAACGGGGCCGGGCGAGCTCTCCACGGGTCCTCGGCCTCGCCGCCAAGCGCGAGGCACAGGGCCATGCCCTGGTCGGCGATCTGGTGTCCTGCGAGAGATCTCTGGAGCGGGCCCGGGAGCACCTGGCGGCCGACCGGGCCACCCGTGGCGACTCCGAAGCGGGAGGGCCGGAGATCCTCGGGTCGCGCAACGTCAGTGATCCGGTGGGGGTCACCCGGGGGTGGTGCCTCGTCGACCTGGGCCGTGTGGAGGAGGCCGCCGCGATCCTGGACCAGGAGTGCGCGTCGCTGCCGGGGAGCGCGGTCCGGGCCCGGACCAGGTTCGGGGTTCGCCGGGCGCTCGCCCACGCCCTGTCGGGGGAGGTGGAGAACTCATGCGAGATCGCCACCGAACTCCTACCCGAGGGGAAGGGGGTCGACTCGGCCACCGTCCGTCTGGACCTGCGCCGTCTGCACCAGACCCTGGCGCGTCACCACGGCCACCGGTCGGTGCGTGAGCTCTCCCCGACGCTGGTCACCGCTCTGAGCGCCGTCTGAACGGTGCGGGGCTGCTTCAGGAACGCTGAAAGGGGCCGTGCCCGAGGTGCTCTCGGGCCCGGCCCCTGCTCACAAGCTCCGTCGCGGGGGCGTTGGTCAGAGGGGCACACCGTTGCCGTTGGGAGAGGGAACGGCCTCCGGGGCGATGTACGTGACACCCACCAGGGGCGATCCGTCGCCGTCGTCTCCGACTTCGTGGCCAAGGGGGTGGCGGCGCCGGATCAGTTCGGCGGTCTCGTACAGCGAGGCCGACTCGAAGGTCCTGGCCCACCGCTCCACGACCTGGGCTCGCAGATCCTCATCCTCGATGCCCTCGACATCGTCCATGAGCCTCCCGACCGCACCGGCGAGGCCGACTTCCGCCCCCGCGGCTCCCCCGTCGCTCGTGGGAGGACTGACGGTCACCTCATCCGCCCAGTCCCGCTCCTGCGGCCACTCCCACAAAGGGCGATCCGGTGCGAGGCCCCCGGGCACGGTCCCGTTGAGGAAGGAGAAGGCCTCCGGTGACGCGACGCGCAGGCGCTCCAGGAGGTCAGCCGGATCGGCGCCCTTCGACGCCTCGGCCACACGGGTGAGGATCTCGATCAGACCGTGGGTCCGGTTGATGTCCGCGTCACCACGCACCAGGTCCCAGACGATCGCGCTACCGGGCGTCGCGAGGACGTCGTCCGCGTAGTACCTGCGTTTGGCGGCCTCCACCGAACGCTCCACCTCCCACAGGACCCCTTCCTTCCGAGCCGTGGCGATACGGCTCAGACGTGTCTCGTCCTCCTCGGAGAGTGAGAGCGTCACGTCCTCGGCCCACACCTCCACGGCGCCACCGAACCCCTGGTGGGAGACCCCCAGGGAGGCCGCGACCTCGTGAAGCGCCACATCGTGTTGCTCGGGCCGGTAGTTCGCGCACACCTGTCGGGCCTGGTCGATGACCAGCTGCCCGGCCAGCCCGTCGGGATTGCGCAGCCGGTGGTCCGGTTCTCCCGTCCACCGCCACCGGACCACGGCGGAGAAGACGAACGGGTACTCGCTGTCCCGGCTGCATACCAGGGACGGCCTGATCCGGGTGCTCTTCGGTCCGCTCTCCACGAACCGGTCCGGACGCGGCGCGGTCTCGCCCGGGAGCGCCGGCCTGGTACTGCTGAGCATGAGCGCGAGCACACCGATGAGCACCAGGGGAGGTGCCAACAGCAACGCCCACCACTGGATGGTCAGGTACAGCACCAGGCCCAGCGGGACCGCCACCCCAGCCAGGACAGCGACGCGTCGAAGCGTGGAACTCATCCGTCCTCCTTCCTTGGCGCCGCGGCGCCATTCGGCCCGTGCGCCATGGCGGGCGTCCGGCTGCCCAGGCCCTCCACCTCGTCGACCATCCGGACGAGGTGCTCTCCGTCCGCGCGGCGCCGTTCCCTCTCCTCCGAGGTGGCCGTCTCGTCCCGCCAGCGCAGTCCGGCGGTGTAGAGCGAGGGGAGGGTCCCCGCGAGGACGGAGGCGTTCACGAGGATCTCCATCAGCTGCCTCCCGAACCCGATCCACCGGGCCGCGTAGGTCTTCGTCAAGGCGCGTTCACGGCGGAAGAGGGCGCCCAACCCCTCGGTGAGCCACCGCCGCACTTCGCTGGTGTCGTGTCGGCCTCGCTGGACCCCGGCTATGCGATCAGGATCAGCCAGGTCCCAGAGCAGCTCCCGTTCCGTGTCGTGTTGCCAGTCCGGCCTGGGGCCGTGGTCACGGAGACGCTCGCAGACCCTGCGGAGGAGTTGGAGGTACAAGGGGGCCTTCATCGCCAGGGTGCCCAGTTCGGCGCGGGCCGCGTCGGCCACCGCGCCTTCCCTGCTCCCTGCGAGCATGTGCAACCGGATCAGGGCCTGTCCGGGATGGGTCTCGGCCAGCTCCTGGGCGCACACGGCGACCAGAACCTGACCGAACTCGGAGGAGAGCGTTGCGTTCTGCGCCTTCGTGTAGAGGAACTGGCGAACGTCCCTCCCATATCGGTCGTCGCGCAGCATGGTTGTCAGGAGCACGGCGGCCTGCGGAGCGCTCCGGCCCTTCCGCGTGGCCCACCGCTCCGCACGGAGGAGGAGCGCCCCGGGGTCCGCGATCCGCAGCGTCTGTTCGGCCCAACGCTCCGCCAGCCGGTCCCGGTCCGAGGGCGTCAGGGAACCGTCGGCCATGAGGGTGTCCACCCACTCGCCGAACGCGCCATGGAGCTGGGGGTGCGCGTCCCAGAACGCCGATCGCAGCGCCCTGCCGCGCCCCGGGCGTGAGAAGCGCACCCTCCGTTCGGACCCCACCACGATCCCGCCGAGGCGCAGTTCCTCCTGGAATCCTGGGCGGTTGAGCAGCGGTGTGTCGTCCTCCGGGAAGGAGATCTGGGAGAGCAGGGACTCCACACCAACGGCCAGGTGCTCGACCGGCGCCCCCTCCATCAGTGAGGAAGCGAGCAGAATCGCCCGGGCACGTCCCTTGGTGTGCTCCAGGTTCTCGGGCGGGGGCGGTTCCCCCGGCTCCAGGGCCTTTCCCAGCCAGTCGTCGATCGTCCCCTCGTACGCGGCTTCCTTCCGAGCGGTCGACGCGCGCCTGGCAACCCTCTCAACCTCGCTCATGGAGGCGGTGACGGCCCAGTCAAGGACGTTCTCCGTGGCACGGTCGGGAAAGAACCCCGGCACGTCGCGAGAATCGAGGTGCCTGTCCAACACGGCGAGCGGATCGGGGCGGTTGAGGGGCACCACTCGGTCCTTCAGGGATTCGGGGAGTCTCTCCTCGTCCCCGCGCTCCACCAGCACCACGAGGGAGGCTGCCGAGCGATGAGCCCGTACCCGCAGCCCCTCCAGCTCGTCGCACACAGAAGCCGGGGAGACCCCACTCTCCCTGGTGAGGTCGACGAGCAGGCGTTCCCCGCCTTTGAGCGGTTCCGCTCCAAGAACGGGCCGACCATCGGCGCCAGTCTCGACGAGATCGTCCCGAACGTCCTGGTCCGACTCAGCGTTTCTGGGGGCCAGGATCATCAGAGCAGCGGACCTGGCTCCGTCACCGGGTGAGGCGCTGAGGACGACTGCCCCGTGGCGGGCGATGTCGGTGCGGCACCTCTCCTCCTCGAAACCGTCCGGCGCGACGAACCGCCGTCGGAGGGTGACCAACCGGTCCCCGGGGACGACCCTGCGTTCCTTGACGTAGTGCACCCGGCCTTCGGCGTCGAGACTGAGGCGCGCCGAGTAGGAGCCGACATCGGGACGACTGAAGTAGTAGTTGGTCTGAGAGTGCCAGTCACCGGCGACGCGGTTGACTGTCGAGTCCCGGTTGACGTCGCCCGTTCCAGCGTGGGTGGTGGCATGCTCGCCGTTCACGGACATGCCCGCCTCCCCCTGCGGGCGTTCGGTCTCCTGGGTCGTCACTCGCGCCCCCGCCTGTCAACGCGGCCGGAGATCTGGTCCCTGACTCGCTGGTCACCGGACACGTTGTTGACGGTCGAGTTGTGGTCTCCCGCGACGTGGTTCACGGTGGAGTTCTGGTTGATGTCCCCAGTTCCGGCGTGGGTGGTCGCGTGTTCGCCGTTGACGACCACTCCGTCGTTTCGGTAGTCCCTGGCCTGGGTCGCGACCCCCCTGACGTCGCCCATGGTGTTGCCCGTCGGGCTCGCGGACTTCTCCTCCATGGCCCGTTCCTCTTCGCGGGCGCGCACTCGTTCCTCCAGCTCAGGGGCGGCGATGAGAACAGCCTCGGCGATCTCGTCGAGGTCGGTGCCGCTGTTCCGGTGACGCAGTCGCCGGTACTGGCAGCGAGCGAGCGGGGCGAGTTCGTCGGGCAGGTCCGCGGCACGTAGACGCGGAGTGGACTCGCTCAGCACGGGGATCACCGTCACCCCTGCCTCGAAGGCCGCCGCGATCTCCCAGCGCGTCCAGTCGCCCGGGTCGTCGATCGCCCTCAACCCGTCACTTTCTCGCTTCTCCAGCCACCGCGGACCGACGATCGCCAGCAGCACCTCGCACGCTCGCACAGCTTTTCGAAGCCGCTGTTCGAAGTCGGCTCCGGCCGGAATCGAATCACTGGCCCGAAAAACCTCCCCCTCGCCGAACCGCTGGGAGAGTTCCCGGCCGATGAGTGCCGCTACCTGCTCCCCGTCACCGGTTCGATAGTTCACGAAACAGCTGTGCATGGACATTCCTCCGCACTCGACGAAATCCTCATCACCTGACGCGACTGGCAAACAGACAGGGCTTTCGACGGCGACCCATATAGCCGCCACCCCTCTTTCGCCAGCGCTCCGATAATGTGGCCAAACTGTCGATTCAGAAAGGCCGTTGGGCTTGTTTCCCGCAGTCTTTCCCAGGGGAAACGGGAAACTCTCGCGCGGATCGGTTCCAGCGCCGCCCGGTGGGGCCACCGGAGGGCCTTCGGGCAACGTGGTCGAAGCGGTGTCCCTCGGGAGGGCGAAGACTCAGGAAACACTGGCGAAAGGTCTCCCGAGTTCACTCCCCAAAAGCGGCGCCGGGGCGCAGTATGACGGCATGCGATCACCCGACTTCACTTCGCCGCAGGTCCGGTCCGCCTCGGAGCGGCCCGGGCCCCGGAGTGGTGGGAGCCGTTTCCGACCCGAGGTGCAGGGGCTGCGCGCCGTCGCCGTGCTGCTCGTGCTCGTCTACCACCTGAACCCGGACCTGTTGCCGGGCGGCTACGTGGGCGTCGACGTGTTCTTCGTGATCTCCGGATTCCTCATCACCTCGCTGCTCCTACGTGAGGTGCGGGAGCACGGCAGGGTGTCGCTGGCCGGGTTCTACGTGCGACGGGTCAGGCGCCTGCTCCCTGCCGCGACCGTTGTTCTCCTGGCGACGGGGGCCGCCGCGCTGGTGCTCCTGCCGGTGACCCGGCTGGGCGACACCGCCTGGCAGACGTTGGCCTCCGCCGCGTACGTGGAGAACCTGTACCTGGCCGATCAGACGCTGGACTACCTGGCGGCCGAGACGGCTCCCAGCCCGGTGCAGCACTTCTGGTCGCTGTCGGTGGAGGAGCAGTTCTACCTGCTCTGGCCGCTGCTGTTCGTGCTGTGGGCGCTCTTCCTGCGTGGGCGCTCCGGTGGGCTCCGGGTGCTCACGGTGGCGCTGGCCTCGGTGTTCGCCGCCTCGTTGGTCTGCTCGGTGGCGATGACCGCGAGTGGCGACCCCTCTGCTTACTTCCTGCCCACCACCCGAGCCTGGGAACTGGCGGCGGGCGGGCTCCTGGCGGTGTACCTGGCCGACCGTGGACTGCCGCGTGCGCTGCGGCTGCCGTTGGGGTGGGCGGGACTGACCGCCGTGGTGGCCTCCGCGGTGCTCTATGACTCCGGCACCCCCTTCCCCGGGTACGCGGCGCTGCTGCCCGTACTGGGCTGCGTGGCCGTGATCGCCGCCGAACGGCCGGAGGGCCCCTCCGCGGCGATGGTGCTGAGTACCGGACCGGCCAGGTTCGTCGGGGACATCTCCTACGCCCTGTACCTGTGGCACTGGCCGCTGATCGTGTTCGCCCTGGTCGTATTGGAGAGGCAGACCCTGGGGCCGTTGGGGATCGCGGCGGTCGCGGCGTCGTCGATCCTGCTGGCCTGGCTGACCAAGCTGTGGGTGGAGGACCCGGTGGCCCGGCACGGCCTGGTGCGCACCGGGCGCGGCGCGTTGGCCGTTGCCCTGGTGGGCATCCTCTCCGTGGCCGCGGTCTCCGCCGCGGGTCTGCTGCGCGTGGAGCGCTTCCAGGCGAGCGACTTCGATCCGACCGTGCACGTGGGGCCGAAGGGGATCGGCCTGCCCTCTCCCGAAGGGGCCTGGATGTACCCCTCACCGATCGGCGCGGAGGACGACACACCCGAGGCGTACGACGACGGATGCCACGCGGGCTTCGACAGGCGAGACCCCTCCGATCCGTGTGTCTACGGACCCGACGACGCGGAGACCACAGTGGCGCTCACCGGGGACTCCCACAGCACCCAGTGGTTCCCCGCCCTGGACTCGCTGGCCCAGGACCGGGGGTGGCGTCTGGTGGTGTTCAACAAGTCGGCCTGCGCGTTCACGGCCGCTGAGATGGGCCGCGAGGGGGCTCCCTACGAGGAGTGCCAGGAGTGGAACCGGGCGGTCGTCGACGAGATCGGGGAACTGGGGCCGGACCTGGTGGTGACCAGTTCCTCGGCTGCCGCGCTCCCGTACGGGTTCGAGTCCGGGCCGGAGGCGCGCGACGCCATGGCGGAGGGGATGGCCGAGCTGTGGGAGGAGGTCGCCGGTCCGGACACCCCGATCGTCGTGATCCGGGACACCCCCCGCACGACCTCCGACGTGCTGGACTGCCTCGCGAAGTACGCGGACGACCTCGCCGCCTGTGACCGGCCGGCGTCGGCCGCGCTGGAGCTGGACGACCCCCAGGAGCTGGCGGCCCTGGAGGTGGAGGGGGCCGAACTGGTCAACCTCAACGACCTGATCTGCACGGACGACTCCTGTCCGGCCGTCGTGGGGAACGTGGTGGTCTACCGGGACTCGCACCACCTCACCGAGACCTACGCCCGGTTGCTCGCCGACTCCCTGGGCACGCGGATGGATCAGGCCCTGGACCGGTCCTGAGGGCGATGCGTTCGGCGGATCCGAGGAGCGTGGCGCTGTTGACGGAGTCGAAGTTGGTGTGCGCAACGAGCCAGCCGGTGTGGGCCTCGGCGAGGTAGGTGCTCCCCGCCGCTGGAGCGGTGTGCTGGTTGATCGGTCACGGTGCGGCGATACCATCGGGAGTTCGGCGCGGCGGGCGGCCTCGGAGACGGTGAGCGCGGCGGAGGAAGCTGGAGGCACGGAGGATTCTCAGGGTGCGGGTGAGTACGGACTCCCCTGACGCCGACCTGGCCAGCGAGAACACCCCGACCCCTCGTCCAGATGTGTTCGCCCCGCACCCGTTGAACAAGGAGCGAACATCGGGCCGGGTCCAGTCACGCATCCCAGGCAACAGCGTGCTCAACGGATCTCCGGACGGGGCGCGGCCACCCCCTCGAAGCGGGCCCGACGGGAGGAGACCCGACCCCACCACCACGGGACCTGGCATCCTGGCTCCGGACCGACCACCCCTGCCCCCGGGCAGCCAGAAAGAAGGCACCCACCATGGCCGTCTACGCCCTCACCTACACCTACGCCGAGAACAGCACCGAGGCACGCGACCAGCACCGCCCCGCCCACCGCGCCTACCTCGACGAGCTCTCCCAGCAGGACGTGAACCTCTGCTCGGGACCCTTCGGCCCCGACGACGCCCCCGGCGCCCTGCTGCTCTTCCGAGCGGACTCCGCCAAGGAGGCCCTGGCCCACACCGAGCCCGACCCCTTCCGTGTCGAGGGCCTGGTCGCCGACGTTTCGGTGCGTGAGTGGATCCCGGTCCTGGGCCCGCTCGCCAAGGAGTTCTGACACCCCGAGCACCCACCTGGGTGCGGCCCTCTCGTGGAGGGGCGCACCCATGGGCGAACAGCGGTGCACGCCCGCCGCGACCCCCCGCACGGTGAGATCCGGCCGGGCCCGACCCCGCCTGCGATTCCACATGGTTTCATCATCCAGATGATTGGAGTATCTTAAACGGGCTACTTGGAAGGGGGGCCATGGAACCCGAGACCACACCGCACACCACCGGCGCGGACCTGCTGGCCCTGCACGCCCTGCGCTGCGCCGGGTTCTCCGGCACCGAACGGCTCGCCGAGGTCACCGGTCTCAGCAAGGATGAGACCGAGTCCGAGCTGATCGACCTCGCCGTCTCAGGACTGGTCACCCGCGCCGGAGGGGCCTTCGGCGGCTGGGGACTGAGCGGGGCCGGACGCGCGGCGGGCGCCGCACGGATCACCGCCGAACTCGACTCCACCGGCGCCCGTCCCCTCGTGGAACGCGCCCACGAGGGCTTCCTGGAACTGAATCCGGAGCTGCTCGACCTCTGCACGGCCTGGCAGCTACGGCTCGTGGACGGCGTACCGACCCCGAACGACCACACCGACGCGGACCACGACGCCCGGGTCCTCGATCTGTTCTCCGACCTCGACCAACGCCTCGCCGCCGTCTGCGCCGAGCTGTCAGCCCGCCTGGTCCGCTTCGGCCGCTACCGGGTCCGGCTCGCTGGCGCCCTCACCCGCGCCCGGGCGGGGGCCCTGGACCAGGTCGCGGACGGCACGGCCTCCTACCACGCAGTGTGGGCCCAGCTCCACGAGGACCTGCTGGTCACCCTCGGCATCCCCCGGTACTGACGGATCCAGGAAGGACGGTCGCGATGACCTGGACCTATCCGCTCTCGGCGCGGGTCGGGCAGGGCCCGGAACTGTTGGGCGGCAAGGCCCACGGGCTCCTCACCCTGAGGCGCCTGGGCCTACCGGTACCAGCGGGCTTCGTCGTCACCACGGAGGCCTGCCGTGCCTTCCTGGACGAGGGCCGATTCCCCGATGGGGCTCGCACCGAGATCGCCGCCGCCGTCACTGCGCTGGAGGCCGAGACCGGACGCCGGTTCGGCGACCCGCACGACCCCCTCACGGTGTCCGTCCGCTCCGGGGCCGCCGTGTCCATGCCCGGGATGATGACGACGATCCTCAACCTCGGCCTGCCCACCACGGACCCCGGCGGCAGGGAGGGCCGGTTGGACGGGCTGTACCGGGCGATCTCGGAGGTGTTCTCGTCCTGGGACACCCCGCGCGCCAGGACCTACCGCGCGGTGCACGGCGTACCCCACGATCTCGGCACCGCCGTGACCGTACAGGCGATGATGCTCGGCGACCGGGACGCTCGCAGCGGCAGCGGGGTCGCCTTCACCCACGACCCCAACACCGGTGAACACGTGCCCTTCGGCGAGGTGCTGTTCGGCAGCCAGGGGGACGCCGTGGTCTCCGGCACCGCGCTGACCAGCCCCCTACGGGACCTCGCCCACCGGGAACCCACCGTGTGGGCGGACCTCGTGGCCGCCCTGGACAGCGTCGCGGAGCACCACCGCGACGCCTGCTACGTCGAGTTCACCTACGAGTCGGGGCGGCTGTGGATGCTCCAACTGCGCCCCGCGCGACTCGTCGGGGCCGCCGCCGTCCGTGTCGCGGTCGACCTCGCCGAGGCCGGTGTGCTCAGCCGTGCCGCGGCCCTGCTGCGGGTCTCCCCCCAGCACCTGCGGCACGCGCGCACCGCCCGAGCCGTCCTGCCCGACGGACGGCCCCCGCTCGCCCGGGGCGTGGGCGCCTGTCCGGGGGTGGCGGTCGGCCGGGTGGTGACCAGTGCCGACCGGGCCGTCAGCATGGCGGCGCGGGGGCCGGTGGTCCTGTTCCGTCCGGAGACCTCCCCGTCGGACATGCGCGGTCTGGCCGCCTCGGCCGGGATCGTCACCGCACGGGGCGGCCCTGCCAGCCACGCCGCCGTGGTCGCCCGGTCCATGGGCACCCCGGCCGTGGTCGGGGTGGGGGACCTGACCGTGGGACCCGACGGGATCCGGGTGGGTGACCGCCCCGTCCCCGAGGGCGTGCTCGTGACCGTCGACGGAACCGGGGGTGAGCTGGTCCTGGGCCGTACCCGGGTCGCCTCCGGCGAGGGCTCTCCCCAGCTGGGGCGGCTGCTCGAGTGGGCCGACGAGGTGGCGGGGAGCCCCGGAGAGGGCTCGTGTCCGGGCACGCCGAGGGACGCGGACACCGAGGAGGCCCGCCTGCACGCCGCACACACCGCGCTGCGCGGTCAGGGACGTGCGCCCACCAGAGTTCGACGGCACCCCGGCCGCTGACCGCCGGTTGTCCCAGGGCGGTTAGGGAGCCCCGGGCCCGGTCAGAGCACCCCGCGTTCGCTGAGGTAGCGGGCCGCGCCCGGGTGGACGCTGTCCGCCCGCACTCCGCTCAGCGCCTGCTCCACGGTCGCGATCCGCTCATTGGGCGCGTTGGCGCCGAGTTCCTCGTAGACGGCGCGTACCAGCTCGTAGGCCAGGTCCTCGTCAAGGTCGGCGTGCGCGTACAGGGTCTCCCAGGAAGCCAGGAGGTTGGTGTTCCCGTCCTGTCCTGGCACGGCGCCCGCCTCCACGGTGAGGTTCGTGTAGGAGGCGTCGACGCGGCTGACCGTGGCCACCACCTCCTCCGGGACCTCCAGGACACGCAACTCCATCCCCTGCCGCTCCAGATGGTCGAGCTCCGCGTTCTCGACGCGGTCCCAGAGGACGTAGACGTCGGCGTCCCCGTCGATGAAGGGCTGCTGTGGGGTGTCGGTGTCGAAGTCGTGGCCCGAGGCCACGTCCATGGACCACGGGTCCACCCCGGCCGAGAGCAGGGTCAGGTCACTCAGTTCGAGGGTCTCCGGGTCGTCCCAGGCGACGACGGCCGTGCTGCCGGCCAGGTCGTCGAGGGAGTGGATACCGGAGTCGGCCCTGACCACGTACTGGAGGGTCCAGGCGGAGACGTTGCCCAGGACCAGGATGTCGCGTGGTTCCCCGACCGGGTCGCCGTCCCGCGCGTCGAGGGTTCCGTCCCGGAGCTGGGTGTACCAGGTGTTGTGGGTGAGGACCACGTCGTTGCGGTAGGCCGCGCCGTTCCTGGGCGCCGCGACCTCCTTCTCCAGGGCGAGGAACTCCACGCTGGGGTCCATGAGATCGTGGGCGACCTGCTCGGAGAAGGCGACCTCGGCGATGGCGTCGGTCCACGTCTCGCAGATCTCCCGGGACAGGCGGGAGTGCGCCAGGTACCAGGTGGGTTCGCCGAGCAGGTAGTCGCCCGCGTAGGGAACCGTCCGCTCGCCAACGACCGCGGGCTCGGGTTGGCCGAGGAGACCCGGGAGCGCCCAGTAGAGGGCTCCGCCGAACAGGGCGACCGCGAGCACCGTGGCTCCGACGATCAGCGGAGTCCTGATCCGCCCCGGGGGAGGGGACTCCACAGCGAGCCGGTGGTGGGCGGCCAGCGGGTTCGGGGCCACGTCGTGGTCCGGGAACTCCGGTGAACCGTGTTCCTGCTGGGGACGCCAGGGGTCGGGCAGGTTGGGGGATGTGTCCACGATGCCCTTTCAAGGACAGTGTTTCGTTCTTCTTCCCCCCGCAGGTTGAGGGGCGTTGTGGACGATTCGGTCAGTGCCTCTGCCGCTGGTGGGCGGCCGCCTGCTCCGGTCCGGTGTGCCGTCCCTGCGCCTGGTACTCGTCCTGCCCCGGGTGCTGGCCCGGGTGAGCGCCCTGACCGGGGTACTGACCGGGCTGGTTGGCCCGACCGAAGGCCTCCTGCGCCTGCTGCCCGCGCTCCCAGACGACGAAGCGCTCGCTCTCCCCCAGCGCCATGGTGGTGAGCCAGACGGCGACGGCGACGTCGTCGACCAGGCCGAACACCGAGAAGATCAGCTCCGGTACGAAGTCGATCGGGGAGATGATGTAGCCGACCAGGACGAGCATCGCGAAGAGCTTGCCGCCGCCGAGCTCCGGGTAGCGCCCGCGCAGCTTGGCACCGAGCATGCGGGGGACCGCCCGGACCCGCTCCCACAGCGAGACCTTGCTGTCCGTGTTCTGGATGACCTGCCAAGCGGCCGCACCGGCGGCGGCCCGGTTTGCCTTGCGCATCGTGTTCGTCTCCTCAGGGGGCAAGTGACTTCTCAAGATATGACGCGAAGTCACCCTCGATCGTTCCCCGTCGTGTGGAAGACAACCCCGAACGAGACCGACGCGACATCCCCGCCCCGCCCCTCCCCTGTCGGCAGTTGTCCACAGAAGGACCGGCGGCACTGGTGACTCCGGAGCCGGAGGGGCATCCTGAAAGGACGGGCGCATCCGCCTCTCCTCGCACCTCTCGCCGCCACTGGCCGTCGCCGATCCGATCCGCCATCCCGGCGGGCCGCGACCATCCGACCAGCACCGACACCGACGAACGCCCAGTGAACACGGGCCGGAGACCCGAAGCGGAGCCATGATCCGAAGAGGACAAATGGAACGAAGGCATAAGATCGTGTCGCAACTCAATGAAACTCGGCCGAACCGACCCGGGCGTTCCGGGCACGCGACCGACTCCCCCGCCCCCTACCAGCCCGAGGACCCCATCCCGTTCACCGGGTCACCTTGGCCTCATTGACGAAAACGCACCACATGGCGCAACCCGTGCCCCAAGGTGGTGATTACCGGGCCTCCCGCAGTGCCGCACCCATTCGTTACGATGCGTCCGAGTGGCACCTGAGACGCGGGGCGTCTCTGAAGCAACCGACATCGCCCGAGCGCGCAGAACCGATGGAGCCTTTCCAGTGTCCAATGCCCTACCGCGGTCGGCGACGACCGTAGCCCTGTTGGCGGACATCCCCAGCACGGGCCACGTGGGCGAGACCGGAGCACGGCGGTTCGCCATGACAGGCGACGACGTGGGCGCACGCAGCGCCGCCTTCGTCGTCTTCGCCAAGGAGGAGGTGCGCGCGGGTCGCCGGGTCGTGGCGCTCTATCCCGCCTGGCAGTCCACCGACGCCCGCAAGGCGGTCGACTTCGCGCGGGCCGCCCTGCGCACCGACCACATCGCCGGGATCAGCGTCGACCTGTCCCCGCTCGCCCTCTCCCTCATCGCCGACCAGCTCGCCTACCTGTCCCCCTACCTGCCCCCGGGGATGGTGGCCGCGCTCAGCGCGGAACTGCCCAAGCACCTGTTGGCGGGGGCCTGGCTGAGAACGGTGTCCGGGCTGTCCACCCTGCCCACGAGCCTGCGCCAGCACATGGGTTCGTACGCGCCCGCGGTCTCCTTCCTCGCCTACTGCGCTCCCTCCGCCCGGGTGGGCCGTCTGCGCCCCTCCGACGCCGTCAGCGTCCCCTTCCGCCCGGTGCAGCCGGTACAGCTGCTGTACTCCACCCCGGACCCGAGCATCACCCGGGTGTTCGACGAGAACCTGCCCCAGGCCATCCAGCCGGTGGCCACCCGGACCCTGCCGGTCCAACCCCTCGGCAGCACCTACTGGGGCACCCACAAGTACGTCGAGTTCGTGGCGCTGAGCGCCCACCCCCAGGCCCTGGCCTACGCCGCCGGGGCGCTCAGGGCGACGGAGTGCGCCTGGTGCGGTGAACCCGTGACCGCCAGCCCGTGCCCGTTCTGTCGCGGGGTCGGCGGCGAAGCCCCCACCGCGGCCCACCACACCGGCACCTCCACCCGGGCCACGCACCCGTCCCAGGCCGCCCCGGCCCCCGCGTCCCGTAACGGCGCCTCCGCGCCCAAGGGCCCGCTCCCGCCCCGCGACGTCCCGTCCGGGGCCCAGGCCCCCGTCGTCCCCTCACCGCACCCCGGTACGCCGGGCTCCCCGCTCCCTCCGGCTAACCCGACACCGCGCAGGCCCCCCAACCTCCAGGGAAACCCCGGCCCCCAGGCGCCCCGACCGTCGCAGGTGGGCCCGGCCTGGCAGACGAGCACGAGCCCTTGGAGTGCACCGCCCCACCGGAGCGGACCCAACCCTCCCATCGGCCCGGGCGCTCCCCCCGGCGCGCCACGTACCGACCGACCCCCCGAACCGGCGCACGGACAACGACCGTCCGCTCCGCCGAACCCGTCGGAGGGCGCCACGGACCCGGACGGCGCACCCCACACGGAATCCCCCAGAACCTACTCCCGCTAGGGCTCGCCGCTCCGACTCCAGGACGGACGGCCCCCGACGACACGGAAACGGATACCACCCCCTATGAACCCCCGTCAGCGACGCGGCGTCCTGCTCATGGTCGTGGCCGCTATCGGCGCCGTCGCCGTGTTCGCCTCCGTCTTCACCTACCTCAACAGCCAGCAGGACCAGGTGGGCAGGGTCGCCACCGTCCTGGAACTGGTCGAGGACGTCGACGCCAACCAACCGCTGGGACAGGACTCGTACACGACCGTCGAGGTGCCCGCCTCGTACTTCGACCCGGAGGTCTTCATCTCCGACCTGGACGAGATCGAGACCCCTGAGGGCCAGGAGCTGGTGGCCGCGAGCCACCTGGCCGAGGGGTCGATCCTCCAACACGGCATGCTCAAGCCCCAGCCGACCCTGACCGCGGGTGAGCGGGAGATCGCGATCATGGTCAACGCCGAGACCGGGATCGCGGGCAAGGTCCAGCGCGGTTCGGTCGTGGACATCTACGGCACCTTCCAGGCGCGCGACCACGGCGAGGCCTGCGCCACCCGGATCGTCACCGAGGTGGAGGTCCTGGAGATCGGGGAGCTGCGCAGTCAGGAGTCCGAAGCCGGCGGAGTGGCGGGCGTCGTGCCGGTGACCTTCCGGCTCGACCCGCAGACCGCGCTCCAGCTCGCCTACGCCGAGGAGTTCGCCACCAAGCTCCGCATGGGCCTGGTGAGCGCGGCGGGCGGGGGCGACCCCGGTGACACCCAGGTGTGCAGCGGTGACTTCGAAGGTGTCTTCGAGAACTCGGGCGGCGGATCCGGTTCGGACGAACAGAGCGACGAGCGGCGCATGCCGCATGGGGGGTAAGTACCAGTGAACTTCCGAGTCCTGGCGGGGATGCCCACCTCCGAGACGGAGATGGTGATCGCGGCGCGCTTCGAGGAGCTGGCCGGGGCCGACCTCGTCTCGTCCCGCCTCACGAGCACGGATCTGATCAGCGGAGCGGGCGAGTACCCCGACCTGGACGTGGTCCTCATCCACCAGGAGCTGGGTCCGGCACCGGTCTTCGACACGATCCGGGACCTGTCCCACCGCCATCCGCAGTTGGCGATCCTGCTGGTCTCACCGTCGATGGACCCGGAGACCTTCACGGCGGCCATGGAGTCGGGCGCCCGGGGCGTGCTCCCCGCCGACTCCGGGGCCACCGAGCTGGAGACCCGGGTGGCCAGGGCCGCTGAGTGGTCGCGAACCCTGCGACGCCACCTGGAGTCGGCGTCGCTTGACCTGCCCACCTCGGGGGTGCGCGGTCGGATCGTGACACTCAGCGGAGCCAAGGGCGGAGTGGGCACCACCACCTGCACGGTGCACCTGGCGATGGCGGCGGCCCGCCGGGACCGGCTGGTGTGCCTGGTCGACCTGGACCTCCAGGCCGGTGACCTGCCCGCCTTCCTCAACCTCCAGCACCGCAGGTCCATCACGGACCTGGTGGACGCCGCCGACGACATCAGTCCCGGCATGCTCGCCGAGACCCTCTACGTGGACCCGCGCGGCCCCCACGTGCTCCTGGCGCCCCAGCACGGCGAGCGCGGAGAGGACGTCACCGCACGGGCCACCCGCCGCGTCCTGAGCGCCCTGCGCTCCCGCTACGAACTGGTGATCGTCGACTGCGGCTCCACCATGAACGAGGCGACCGCGATGGCGGTGGAGGTGGCCGACAGCTCCGTGGTGACGGTGACCCCGGACGTGCCCGCGCTGCGGGGCGCCCAGCGGCTGATGGCGATGTGGGAACGCCTCCAGATCCGCTCGCACGAGGATGTCCACTCGCTGGTCACCCGGCACAGCCGCAAGAACGAGATCCAGCCGGAGTTCCTCCAGCAGCTGCTGGGTACCAAGGTGCTGCGCACGCCCGTCCCCGCCGCCTACCGGGCGCTGGAGCCCGGGGAGAACAGCGGTGACCCCACACGGGTGACCGACGAGGGACTGCGCAAGGCCTTCGCCCGGCTCGCGTCGGAACTGGACCTGCTCGTGCCGCCCACCGCCGTCGCGGGCGGCACCGGGTTGGGCGGCCACACCACGCCCTCGGCCGAACTCCCGCAGGGGCTGGCCGGGCGGGCCTCCCGGCCCCAACCGTCGTCGGGTCCGACCACCAGGGACGTGTCCGGCTTCCTCAACGCCATGGGCCCCGATCCGACCACCACCGGGAACCAGAGCCGGCCGACCGGCCCCTCCCCCTGGGGGCAGGGCACCCAACGGTCGGGGGGAGGAATCGGTGTCTGAGGAGCGCGGGGGACTCCGGAGACACCGGGGCCTCCGGGACGACCAAGGCGCGATCTTCGTGGAGTTCGCGGCCATGGTGCCGTTCATGATGCTGGCGCTGGCTCTGGTCTGGCAGGTGCTGCTGATCGGCGTCACCTCCATGTACGCCTCCCACGGAGCGGCCGAAGCGGCCCGGCAGGCCTCCGTCACCCCGGACGACATGGCGCGCATCGACGAGGAGGCGCGCAAGCGGGTGCGCGCGCCCTGGGACGGCGAGGACGTACTGACCACGGAGGTCGTCGAGCGGGACGGTGCCCGGTTCGCCCGGGTGAGCCTGGACATGCCGGTGTTTCTTCCAGGTGTGACGGCTCCGTGGCCGATCACCGGGGAGGCGAAGGTGGTCACCGAGGTTGCGCCGCGCGGGACCACGGATCCGGAGGGGGTGGAGGCACCCTGAACGGCGCACCCTCCTCCGAGCGAGTCCAGGCGTCCCGGCGACCCGGCAGCCGCACCGCCGCAAGCGGAACAGGGACACGCGGCTCCGGCACACGTCCCCCCGGGCATCGGCGGCTCCGACGCCTGCTGTTCGGCGGCCGTCCGCGCTCGGACCGGGGCGGACCCATCCTGGAGTTCGCCGCGATCCTGCCGGTCCTGCTGCTCACCGTGGTGGTGGCCATCGAGGTGTTCCTGGCCTTCGTGGCGATCGAACGCATCGAGTCGGCCGCCAGGGCGGGCGCCCGGGCCGCGGGAACCCAGCAGCTGTCCGGGGCCGAGGACGCCGCCCGTACCGCCCTGCCCGGCTGGTTGGACGACGCCACCATCACCAGCGGGGCCAACGACAGTGAAGGGTACTTCGTGGAGGTCTCGCACCCACTGCCGATCGTGTTCTCGTCAGTGGAGCTGAACCTGACTCTGACCCGACGGGTGGACATGCCGAACGTGTGAGGCGAGCCAACCGGAACACCAGGACGGCAGCGGCGAGGGAGGAGACGAGGGGCATGGGCCTGAAGGACCGTTTGGAGGAGGACCGCGGCGTCGAGGAGCGCGCGGACCGTGGCAGCGTGACGCACTGGCGTCGGCGCCTCCTCGAGGAGATCAACCTGGAGGACCTGACCCAGCTGACGCTGGCACAGCGCCGTGTCCGCCTGGAGCGAGTCGTGGGGCACCTCCTGTCCCGTGAGGGCCCGGTGCTCTCGGACCGCGAACGGTCGGTGCTGATCCGCCGGGTGGTGGACGAGGCCCTGGGGCTGGGTGTGCTGGAGCCGTTGCTGGCCGACGAGAGCATCACCGAGATCATGGTCAACGGCCCCGACAACGTGTTCGTGGAACGCGGCGGCCGTATGGAGCGCATCGACGCCGCCTTCAACGGCGAGGAGCAGCTGTACCAGACCATCGACCGGATCGTGTCGCTGGTCAACCGGCGCGTGGACGAGTCCTCACCGATGGTGGACGCCCGTCTGCCCAGTGGGGAGCGGGTCAACGTGATCATCCCGCCGCTGTCCCTGTCCGGGCCGGTCCTGACCATCCGGCGTTTCCCCAAGCCCTACCCCATCGAGGAACTCGTACGGATGGGCAGCCTGGACCAGGCGACCGGGGTGCTGCTGTCGGCGATGGTGCGCGCACGGTTCAACATCGTGGTGTCGGGCGGTACCGGTACCGGTAAGACGACCTTCCTGAACGCTCTGTCGGCCTTCGTACCGAGCCAGGAGCGGATCGTCACGATCGAGGACTCCGCCGAGCTCCAGCTGATGCAGGAGCACGTCGTGCGGCTGGAGTCACGGCCCGCCAACATCGAGGGGCGGGGCGAGATCGCCATCCGCGACCTCGTGCGCAACGCGCTGCGGATGCGTCCGGACCGCATCATCGTCGGCGAGGTCCGCGGCCCCGAGACCATCGACATGCTCCAGGCGATGAACACCGGCCACGACGGCTCACTGGTGACGGTGCACGCCAACTCGGCGGACGACGCCATCTACCGGTTGCAGACCCTGGCGACCCTCGGCGAGGGGAACATCCCCTACGACGCGATCCGCGACCAGATCAACAACGCCGTGGACGCGGTGGTGCACCTGGGCCGCTGGCCGGACGGGGCGCGGCGGATCAACGAGATCGCCGTGGTCTCCTCGCGCCGCCGCGAGGAGTTCCGTCTGGATCGGCTCATGGAGTTCGCGGCGTTGCCTGCCAATCCCGACCGCACCGTCGAGGGGCGGTACCGGCACCATCCCCTGCCCCGCCACGTGGCCGCTCGGATGTACCACGTGGGGGAGAGCATCCCGTCCGTGTTCGGGGTCGTGTCCGACGACCGCCCGCAGGGCAGCCAGTGAGGGCCCGAACAGCGTCCACGCGGACGCGACAGCGAAGTACGACACCGGGCCGCGCGGCGGTACCGGTCCGAAGGGAGTCCGCGTGAACTGGCAGGTTCCGGCGATCCTCGGCGGCCTCGCCCTGGTTCTGTTCCTGATGCTGTGGGCTCTGTGGGAGTTCGTGGCCAGCGCCGAGCAGCGGCGGCTGATCGCCGCCCGCAGCGCCCTGGACCAGGCGGAGTACGAGGCGTCCACCCCCCTGGCCAGGTTGGACGCACGTTTGCGGCGCACGCAGTGGGGTGCGCGGCTCGCTCGTCGCATGGCGCGCTCGGGCACGGACATTCGCCCGGCCACGTTCGTCGTGGCGCTCGTGTCCGGAACGCTGCTGACGGTCCTGGTGGTGTGGCATGTCCTCGCGCCGTTCTTCGGTCTGCTGGCCGCGGCGGGCGTGGCGTTCCTGTTCTTCTCCTACCTGCGCAGGGCCGAGGTCAAGCGCCGGGAGGAGTTCACCAACCAGCTGCCCGACCTGGCCCGTGTACTGGGCAACGCGACCTCCGCGGGGCTGGCGCTGCCGACGGCGGTGGCCATCGCCGCCGACGAACTGGACGGCCCGGCCGGAGAGGAACTCGGCCGGATGGCGGAGTCGATGAAGCTGGGTGCGAGCTTCGAGGAGGCCATCGCGGACCTGCGCCAGCGCATGCCCTCTCGGGAGCTGGGCGTGCTGTTGTCCACCCTGGTGGTGGCGTCCAGGTCCGGCGGTTCGCTCGTGACGGCCCTGCGCAACATCTCCGGCACGTTGGAGAGCCGCAAGGAGACCCGGCGTGAGGTGAGCACCATCCTCAGCGAGACGACCTCCACCGTGTGGGCGCTCGCGTTCATGTCGGTGGGCGCCCTGTTCATGGTCAACGGAATCGAGCCGGGGATCATGCGCACGATGACCAGCTCCGGGGCCGGGATCGCGGTGCTGCTGGTCGTGGCGGCGCTGTACGCCACCGGTTTCGCGCTGGTCGCCCGCATCACCAGGTTCAAGATGTAGCGCCCGACCGCACCACGTCCCGGTCCTCCGGGACCCCCGCCCCCTCGAAGGACACCCATGAACCTCCCGCTCCTGATACCCCTGGCGGCCGCGCTCGCCTCGGCCCTGGTCGTGCTCCTCGGTGTCTACGGCCTCCACCTGACCCAGTCGCAGACGCGGGTGACCGTGGACGACCCGGTCAACGCTCCGGTGACCACCAAGAGCGACGAGACCTTCTTCCTGCACCGCATCACCGAGCGAATCGGGCGCCCCTTCTCCAAGGCCCTGATGGCCTCGATGAGCGAGGCGTTGAAGGCCTCCGTCTCCTCCCGTATCGAGGCGGCTGGGCGCCCTGACGGTCTGACCACGGAACGGTACGTGCGTCGCAAGGTCGGAGAGGTGGCCGTCTACGGTTCCCTCGCCGTACTGGTGCTGGTGGCGGACTCCAGCCCGATGCTCGCCCTCCTGGCCTTGGCCTTCACGGGTCTGACCGACCTCAACCTGTACGTGCAGACCCAGGAGCGCGCCGACGAGGTGCAGACGCAGCTGCCCGACTTCCTGGACGTGCTCGCGGTGACGGTGAGCGCGGGCATGTCGTTCCGGGCCGCCGTCGCCCGGGTGGCGGTGTCGATGCCGGGGGTGCTGGCGGACGAGTTCACGATCGCGCTGCGACAGATGGAGCTGGGCACGTCGCGCCGGGAGGCCTTCGAGACCCTGCGCCGCCGCAACCGCAACGAGTCACTCAGCAAGTTCGTCACCGCCATCCAACAGGCCGAGGAGCTCGGCGCCCCGCTGAGCGACACCCTGGTGGACATCAGCAAGGACATGCGCTTGGCCGACGCCCAGTACATGCGCCGCAAGGCCCAGCGCCTCAACCCGAGGGTGACGATGGTGACCGCCGCGACCCTGCTGCCCGGTCTGCTGATCCTCATCGTCGGTTCCATGTTCCTGGGCACCGAGATCAACCTCGGCACTCTGTTCGGGGGGTAGGGCACCCGGCGCCGGTGCGGGAGTGCGTGGGGCCCGGGGACCGGCTGGCGGTTCCCGGGCCCCACGGCACGGGCGTTACTCGGGCGGGAAGGGGATCGCGGACAGCGTCGGGATGAGGGCTTTCTCCTCGAAGTCCAGGTGGGCCTCGAGTTCCTCGGTCAGCCGGTCCAGTTCGGCCATGAACCGCACGGGATCGGCGGTGCGCACGTCGGCGAGCAGCCCCTCCAACTCACCCCGGACGCGGTCGACCACACGGTGCTCCTCCACCAGGCGCTCGACGGGTTCCCGCAGGTGCGGGAAGCCCTCGGCCAGGCGGGGGAACATGGCGTCCTCACTGGTGTGGTGGAAGTGCAGGGACTCGCAGAAGGCCAGGCAGTGCTGACGGATCTGGAGGTTGAGCCCGACCGGCGGCGCGGTCGTCGCCGCGTCGCGCTCGGCGAGGTAGCGCTCGGCGTCCCCGCGCACGTTGGCGAGCTGGCCGCGCAGCCACGCGTGGATCTGGAACAGCTTGTCGGCGAGGTTGCGCACCTCACCGGAGCCGAACCCCGGTGAGGGCTGGAGTTCCACCACCGGGAGTCGACGCTCCACCTGGTCCTGGTAGTCGCCGTAGCCCGGGTGGCGGCGGACGATCTCCTCGAACACCAGGTCGCGTTCCCCGCCCGCCAGCGGAACCGCGACGCACTCCCGGGAGTCCTCTCCCGGTAGTTCCACGGTCACCATGGGGCGGGAGAGCAGGTTGCGGTACCAGTCGGGGTCCTTCGGGGAGCCCCCGGCGGAACCCACCACGTAGACGCGGTCGTCGATCCGCGCGAAGCCGAGCGGGTTGGTGTGTTCCCGGCCCGAGCGCGCACCGGTGGTGGTGAGCAGCAGCAGGTCGCCTCCGGCGAACGGACCGCTCACGTGGCCGCCGTTGGCTCGGAACTCCGCCACCACCGGCGCGTTCCAGGGGCTCACTCCCGGCTCGGGGCGCTCGTGGGGGCCGACGGGCGGCTGGCCCGCCTCGGTGTGGTCCTCGGTCGTCTGCTGGTTGTCGTTCTGCGTCAAGAAACGGTCCTCTCACTGAAGGTCGTGGAGGCGGACGTCCCCGGGGGCGCGGTCGTCGCGCTCGCCTTCCGGGCGAGGCCGTACGGGTCGGGAGCAGGGCACGGCGGCGGTCGGGGCGGAGGGGTTCGGGGAGTCCGCCGGAGTGTGGGTGCCAGGAGCACCTGCCGACGGATGGGCGGCCGGGGCGCGGGGCCGGGGTGGCGGGTCGGACTCCCCAGGGCCCGGTCTCTCACCAGGGCCGAGGGGGCACGGTCTCGACGGCCGCGTCACACCGGCGCCGCGAACGGCTCAGCCGCTCAGGTTCGGTACGCGAAGTGTGTGCTCACGATTGGCTCCCCGAACAGGTCATGGCGCCTCCATGCACTCCGGCCGGCCCACTGCTCTTTGGCCGGGAACACGCGACGCCCCACCATCATAGGCACTCGTTCGGGTGGGGACGGACCCACCCGAAGTCTCTGGAAGGCCCCATGGGAACGGTCCGCGCGGCTCCGTAGCTTCGTCGGGAGGCCCCTGAACCGGTACCGCACATGCGTCCTCCCTGCCTGACAGCGCCGACAAGAGAGTCCCCATGAGTCAGTCCAGCCGACATCCCTCGACCGGGGCCCCACCCGTGCCCGGTCCGGGGCGATCCCTCGCACCCGACCTCGCGCGCGGCTTCATGCTGCTGTTCATCGCGCTCGTCAACGCCCAGTTCTTCCTGACCCACTCCGAGACCGTCCGCACCCTCACCGACCAGGTGCTGTTGTTCGTCCAGAGCACGTTGGTGAACGGGCGGGCGATCCCGCTGTTCTCCCTGCTCTTCGGCTACGGCACCGTGTGGATCATGCGGCGGGTCGTGGACGCGGGCGGCGGCTGGGTGCACGCCCGCGTGGTGCTGCGCCGTCGCGGACTGTGGATGCTGGTGATCGGTCTGCTGCACGGGGTCCTGCTGCTGCCGGTGGACATCGTCGGGGCGTACGGGCTCGGCCTGCTCCTCTTCGTGGGGTTCCTGCGCGCACGCGACTCCGTCCTGCTGTGGTCCGCGGGCACCGTCGCACTGGCGTCGGCCGTGCTGAACACGGTGCTCAGCCTGGGTGACGCGTTCGGCACCTCCCCCGGGGACGCGGGGCCCGCCTCGGCTGTGCCGTCACTGGTGGAGTCGGGCTTCCTCGCGGCCAGTTCCGAGCGTTTCGCGGAGTGGACCCTGTACACGCCGGTGACCCTGTTTCTCGTGGTGCTGCCGCCGTTGCTGGTGGGGATGTGGGCCGGTCGCCGAAGCATCCTGGAACACCCTCGGGAACACCTTCCCCTGTTGGCGCGTACCGCCGTCGTGGGCCTGGGCGTCGCGGTGGTCGCCGGGCTGCCGGACGCCCTGGTGACCGCCCGGTTCCTGCCGGAACCGGAGCCGGTCGTGCTGGTGTCCCTGTGGATCGTGCACGACCTCGCGGGCTGGGCGGGCGGGCCCGGCTGGGCCGCGCTGATCACCCTGGTCGCCCTGTGGCTGACCGACCGGGCCGCGCGTCCCGGTGGCACCGGCTCCCCCGGGACGGTCGCCACCGCGATCGCCGCCGTGGGAGAGCGCTCCCTCAGCTGCTACCTCGTACAGGCGGTGGTGTTCACCGCGGTGTTCGCCCCGTACGGTCTGGGACTGGGCACCAGCGCGAGCGCCTCGAGCGCGGCTCTGGTCGCCGTCCTCACCTGGGGACTGACCGTGCTGCTCGCCGACCTCTCCCGCCGCCTCGGGCTGCGTGGACCGGCCGAGGTGTTACTGCGCCGACTCACCTACGCCCGCACCCGCCTGCCGGGGGCGCGGGGGAAGGGCACTGACGCCCGGTCCGCTCCGTGACCTCGGAGGTCAGACACCGTCCTGTTCACGGGGTTCGTCCACCGGGCAGCGCATCATGTCGTTCTCGCCGGGCTCGGTGCTCGGCAGCGCGAACTGGCCCGCACCCAGTCGGTCCCCGTCGCGCCACACCTCCGTGCCGTCCACGTCGTAGCAGTGCCCGCTGAGGTCGTGGACGAGCGCACCCGAGTACTCGGAGGGGCGGTAGGCGATCCCCGCCCGCTCCGGAGCTCCCGGGATCAGCACGGTGACCTCGGCTGACGGGTCCTGCGGACTCAGTTCCGCGAGCGTGGTCATCGGCTGTCCCAGCTCACTGCCGGTCCCGCCCCGGACGGTCTCCTTGTCGATCCCCCCGTTCCGCTCGGGGTCGAGGGGTGTCAGGGTGAGGAAGTCCTCCTCGTACACGCGATGGCTGCCGACCGTGGGATGGAAGGTGAGTTCCGCGGTGAACTCGACCCCCTCGCCCGTGTCGCGCGCGGCGGTCATGCAGACGGTGAGCACCGGGAAGCCGTCCAGTTGCGGCGTGACCAGGCCGAAGTCCGCGGTGTCGTGGTCGAGCGGGGAGACGAACGGCCAGACGTCGGGACTGGTGTTCGGCTCGCCCTCGGGCCCCGGGACGAGGAGCGGGGCGTAGGCGTCCGGGGAAACGGTCTCCGTGCTGAAGGGCCGCCAGGGAGCGTGGGCCTGCTGGGCACTCATCCGCTCGGTGTCATCGCAGTCCAGGGTTGAGGGACCGCTCTCCTCTTCGGGTTCGTCCTCGGGCTCGGGCTCGACCCGTTCCTCGGCGGCGCCCTCCGAGACGACGGTGTCGGCGGGCGACTCGCCCAGGGTGTCGAACAGCAGATAGCCGCCGCCGAGCACCGCGACCATCCCGACGGCGCCCGCCGCCAGCCAGATACCGACCCTGCCCCGGGAGACGGTGTCGGCGTCTCCGTCGAGGTCGATCCCGTCGGCCTCCGCACCTGAAGGACCGTGGCCCCCGGCCCCGGAGGGCCCGAACAGGTACTCCGCTCCCCCGTGTCCGGCCGTGCCCACGCTGCGTGCGCCGGGCACGGCCCCGTGCTCGCCGCTCACCGGGACGCGAGGGGTGTGCCCGTACGCCTCGGCCGCCGCCTCCGGCCCCCACTCCTCTTCGTCGGCGCCCGCGTCGGCCCCGCTGGAGGCGTCGGACCCGCCGGTCCCGGGATCAGCGGAGGGCGCTTCAGGGCCGGGCGTGACGACCGCCCCACCGGCCACCGCGCCACCGGTCCCACCGGGTGCCGGTCCGGTCGTGGCCGTCCGCCGATCCTCCTGGCTCAGGGAACGTGCGGCCTGGTTCCAACGCTCCGGATCGTGCCAGCTCAGGTCCGGTCGCGGCCAGTGCTGGGCGATGAGTGCGCGCAGCTGGTCGGGCCAGGTGTCGGCGGTCGACTGTTCGTCGATGCCGAGCATGAGCAGGCACTCGAGGTAGGCGTCCTCGGCCGAGGGCCGCAGCTCCGGGTCAGGGGAGAAGGCGCGCATCAGCAGGGGCCGCAGGTCCTCCGGGAGCAGTCTCAGGTCAACTCGCGCCTCGCGTGTGCGGCGGGCCATCTCCCACAGGATCTGCCCGGGCACCCGCCCGGGGTTGTGCCCGGCAGGTGACGCCCCGAACGGCGGTTCTCCGGTGGCGGCGAACACCACGAGGCAGGCCCAGCCGTGTACGTCGGACCCCTGTGTGGCGGCCGAACCCTCGTAGCGTTCGGGAGCCAACCAGCCCAGGCTCGTCCCACTCTGCACCGACGCCGTGTCGTCGATTCGGCGGGCGATCCCGAAGTCAAGCACGCGGGGCCCGCTCTCCGCGGCCACCACGCTCTCCGGCCGCACGTCGCCGTGCAGAGTGCCTGAGGCGTGGGTGCTGGCGAGTGCCTCGGCCATCCCGGCGGCGAGCACCAGCAGGGCGTCGCCGCCCACAGGTCCGTGCGAACGCACGTGCTCGCGCAGGTCAGCGCCGGGGAGGTAGTCGATCGCGGACCAGGGTCGGCCCTCGTGGGTCCCGAGCTCGCGGACGCCCACCGCGCACACTCCGGCGGTGTGGTCGACCGGTGCGACCTCCCCACCGGAGACGGCCGAGGGTGCCCATTCGGCACCCGCCATCCGGAGGACAGTCGGTTCGTGGTCGGGGGCGACGGCGGCGAACAGGGTGCTCACACCGTCGGCGCCCAGACGCCCGATGAGTCGGTAGCGGCCCACCTGGAGCGGGTCGCCGTCGGTCAGGGGGGTGACTTTCGGCGGCAGAGCGGGGAGGGAGAAGTCCATTGGGGGCAGCTTTCCACACATCAGGGACGGTTGTGGTGGGCTGTGCCGGGATAGCACATTCGATCCCGTTGTTCTGCGAATCTACCTAATTTGTGAGGGATCCGATGCGGCGATCCCCCTTTTCCGCGTGTGCGCGGGACCCATTCGCGACGAGCGCCCAGCCGCCCGCGAGGGCATGTCGACACCCCCGCACGGGAGGCGGTAACGCCTGTTCACCAAGGATCGCGGGGGTGGTCACGCCGACCCGGCCACTGCCCGATGGGCCGCCCTCCTGGGCTCCGTCCGTGGACACGGTGGGTGAGGACGTTATGGGATGGAGAGGAAATCGGTGCAATCCGGCGCCAACCGAACTGCGGAACCCGATGGAGGCGACCTCACCGCGACAGCGGTGACCGTGGCCGGGAAGACCCGGTCGACCCGACAGCGGACCAGCCACGGCACAGACTCCAGCCTGAAAGCGCCATAAACCGCCCGTGGTCGCACTGATAGTTTCTCCGCGACCACCGACTTCCCCCACCCGAGAAGACCATGGTTGACGACACCCCCCAGAACAGGGCGGCTCACCGCGCGGACCGCTCCCCCGAACCCGGTGACCCGATCCCGCCCGAGGTCGGACCCACGGAGGAAGTGACCGCACCGAAAGAGGCCGCACCGGAACCCCGCCCCTCCTTCGCCCGACTCGTGGGCGGGATCGCGGGAAAGGCCCTCCCGCTCTACCTCTCCATGGTCGCCACCGTCATCGGAACCCTGGTCACCGCCGGAGTCCTGGGCCACACCGGCACCGCCGTCCTGGCCGCCTACGCCATGACCGTCGCCCTGTACAACCCCGCCTCGATGGTGGTCCAGGGCGCGCTGCGCGGGTCCATGCCGTTCGTCGCACAGAACGCCGAGGACCCCGACGCCCTCGCCCCCACCCTTCGCGACTCCCTCTGGTTGGCACTGTGTATGGGCCTGCTCGGCGGCGTGGTGGTGGCGTCGGTCCCAACGGTCGCCCGGCTGATCGGGGTACCCGCCGAGACGGTGGCTGCGCTCGGCCCCTTCCCCTACCTGATGGCGCTCGCGCTCCTCGCCAACTCCTTCCAGTCCAGCGCGACCGTACTGCTGATCGGGCTGGGCAGGTCGAAGCAGGCGATGACCGTGGGCCTGGTGGGCACGGCGATGTCAGTGGTCCTGATCCCCACGCTGGTCCTGGTGCTCGGCCTGGACATCGCCGGCGCGGGCGTCGCGATGCTGCTGACCTCCCTGACTGTCGCGACCGTCGCCCAGGTCCTGCTGCGGCGCGGCACGGTCCTGGCCATCCGACCGCGAGGTCCGGGCGCACCGGACTGGTCGGGGGTCTGGCACATCGCGCGGGTCGGGCTCCCCATGGGCACGACGATGCTGATCAAGTTCGGTGTACTCGGCCTGCTCGCGATGGCGGTGGCTCGGATCGGCGCCACGGAGGCCGCGGCCCACCAGGTGATGGTGACCCTGGTGACCTTCGTGTTCCTTCCCGCGACCGCGGCGGGCCAGGCCTGCGTCCCCTTCATGGCCCGCGCGGCCAGGGAGGGCGAGGTCTCGGGGGACGGATTCGGTGAGGTCCGCAGGGCGCTGACCGCGGGGCTGACGCTGGCTCTGCCGGTGATCGCGCTGAGCATGCTCCTGATCCGGGTCGCGGCGACCCCGGTCATCGGGGTCTTCACCCCCGATCCGGCGGTGGCAGCGCTGGTGTCCGCGTTGATCCCGGTGGTCCTCGTGGTCGTCCTCGCCGACGGACTGCAGGCGATGCCGGGGATGGGGCTGCTCGCCCTCAAGCGCACCGCGCCGACCCTGTACACCTTCGCCGTGTGTTTCGGGCTGTTGGCCCTGGCAGCCTTCCCCGTCGCCTCCGCGGGTGGGCTGTCCTGGCTCTGGTGGGCCTACGCGCTCGCCAACCTCGGGCTGGTCCTCGGCCAGGGCGGTGGCTTTCTCCGACTGACCCGGGCCCGGGCCTGACCGAGGCCCGACTCCTGTCGGGCCCGGGCCCGGTACCCACCCCCAGCACGCGACTCCGACGGTTCGGGAACGCCCACTTCATGCGTGACCCGCATAGAAGTCATGCTTCGTACCGGTCATTCCCTCCTTCGCCATCACACCCACTCGGCGGCACGTCCACCACCAACGACCTCGACGGGGGCACCCCACGCCCCCCCTGCAGACCTCTGCTTTCCCACGCGTGAGGCCGCTTCGATTCCGGGGGACGTCCATTCGAATTTCACTGGGTAAAGCACCCGGTAAAGCACGCCGCCATTTCTCCGAAAACCGACTCGCGAACGCGACCTCGCTCATCCGCACCGAACCGCCGCGGACCCGAGCTCCGCGAATCGGCGACGGCCCCTCGACCCGGTGTCTCCGAACCCGGCACCATACGGCGACCGGGCCCTCCCGGGCTTCCCACCCGCGTCGTCACCCTCCAGCGACTCACCACGAGGGGAAACCGGACAGTTACCCCAAGGAACGAGACAACAGTCGATGCCTCCCTCGAGGTCGAAGAAGCCCTGCGAAGCCACCCCAGCGGCCGCCGGGAGCCCCCGAGGGCACACCCCCGACCCCTGCCCGCCAAGGAGCGTGTCGCCACGCCACAGCACCCACTGGGTGCCACGAGAGCACCACCGGCCGGGCCCCTCCCCTCCGAAACCTGTGCTCCGAGGGTGTCCGGTTTCCGCCAAGCGATGACTTTAGGCACCAAACCACCTACAAAAGACGGCGCGGAGCCCCCGCTCCGACCAATCCGGGCGACGCCATGACCGCCCCGAGTGCGCCACTCGGCCACATCGGAGAATCAGTTTGAGGAATTGCCACGGAACGGCTGCGAAGCACCCTCCGCCTCAGGCATACTCGGACCGTCGGTCGCCCGGTCGGCGCTGGCTTCGAGCCCGAAGCCAGCGCGTGTCCTGGCGTCGGCGTCATGCACTCAGCGTTCCGTGCGTTCGCCCGTTTCCGGGGCCCGGAGGTTGGTTCACGTTCACCACAGAACGGGATTCCCGGACATGGACAGAATGGTTCCGCGAAGCGATAGAGTGCATCTGCGGGATCTCGCTTTCTCTCGTTCGTCACACGAGGGATGCGCGGGTTCGATGGGGATTGACTTCGTGGAAGTTGTGATCTAGGGGGAACTTCCGCCAAAGGCACTCCCGCCCGCTCAAGTGGCATTGGATTCGGGGGAATTCACGTTCACCGAGCACGTGGATGTTCCATTCGCCACCAAGGGGCCCCTGCCCCTCTGCTGCCTTCCGTGCGACAGGGTCGCTGGAAGGGAAAGGGGAACAGAGGGTTCGCGGGCCCCGACCGAGAAGGAAAAAAAGGGGGGCACTCGCCGGTCCTGCCGTCTGGGGGGAGAGGCAGGAGCGGAGGCCATCCTCGGTCGCGGCCCCGGTTCGCGTCGGCTCACGAGGAGCCGATCGCGACCGGGGCCGCGGTCCTTCGCCCCCATCCCACGATCGGGACCGACCGTCGAGCCCCCACCCGGATCACGCATACGGCTCCGCTCCGACCAGTCGCCGCCCACCACGGGGACACCCGCGCCAGAAACACGATGAGGGCGGGAACTCAGCGTCACCGGGCTTCGTTGCGCCAGCGTGAGTGAAGACATGACGTGTTCGCGCCGCGGAGCCGCCCCGGTCCCGTCGTCCCCTGGGGGATCGCCCGGACGGAAGCTCACGCCGACTCCGGCACCGCCAGCGCGCGCCACAGCGTCCACACAACAGCGCCTAGTGCGAGTCCCGGCAGCTCAGCACCGTCTCCAGCAGCCCAGGGAACCGTCCGTCGAGCTCCTGGTCCCGCAGCGAGACGAAGCAGCGTGTGCCCTCGGTGCGGTTCTGGATCACGCCGGCGTTGCGCAGGATCTTCAGGTGGTGGCTCAGGGTCGACTGCGCGATCGGCAGTTCGATGTCCTTCCAGGCCCGCTCACCCTCGAAATCGGCGAGCATGCACACGATCCGCATCCGGGTGGGTTCGGCCAACGCGCACAGGACCGTGACCAGATCCACTTCGGCCAGGGCCGGATGCTCATGTCCCTTGGACGGCCCCTTGGGAACCAAGACCCCACCTCCACTTCCTCTGTCCTACAGCCGTTCCGCGCGTTCATCCGAGCGCGTCGCCGCCCCACCGAACCCGTCCGGCGGCCTCGCCGATCCGTGGTCAGGATTTGGTGTGCGTTCAGCGGCGAGTGTACCGTCAATGTTCGATGTTCGTCGATCATCGAATGATTCAGGCCAGTGGGGGTAACTGAGATGACGGAATCAGCTGGGGCAGCACGGACCGAGGCACCGGGGGCAGGGCCCGCCCTGTCCGTCCTGGACCACGCGAGCATCGTCGAGGGCTCCACCCCCGGCGAGGCCCTGCGCGACGCCCGCGAACTCGCCCAGAACCTGGAGCGCTGGGGCTACACCCGTTTCTGGTTGTCCGAGCACCACAACATGCGGGCCATCGCCAGCGCGGCCACCTCGGTCTCCCTCGGCTTCATCGCCGAGGGAACCTCCACCATCAGGGTGGGCTCGGGCGGCGTCATGCTCCCGAACCACTCCCCGCTGGTGATCGCCGAACAGTTCGGCACCCTGGAGTCCCTCTACCCGGGACGCATCGACCTCGGGCTGGGGCGCGCCCCCGGAACCGACCCGCGCACCATGCGCGCGATGCGCCGCGACCACTCCGCCTCCTCGACCTTCCCGCAGGACGTCCAGGAGCTCCGGTCGCTCTTCGAGCCCGCCAGCCCCGGACAACCGGTGCGCGCCGTCCCCGGCGAGGGCCTGCGGGTGCCCCTGTGGATCCTCGGGTCCAGCCTGTTCGGCGCACAGCTCGCCGCACATCTGGGGCTGCCGTACGCCTTCGCGTCGCACTTCGCGCCGAGCGCGCTCCACGACGCGCTCGCCGCGTACCGGCAGGACTTCGCGCCCTCGGACCAGGCCCAGAAGCCGTACGCGATGGCCGGGATCAACGTGGTGGTCGCCGACACGGACGCCGAGGCGAAGAACCTGTTCACCTCGCAGCAGCAGGCCTTCCTGGGCATCATGCGCAACGCGCGTGGTCTGCTGCAGCCTCCGGTCCGGAGCTCGGCCATGGACACGATGTGGCGTCCCGGGGAGAAGGAGCAGACGAGCGCGATGCTCCGTTACTCGTTCGTGGGCTCCCAGGAGACCGTGCGAGGCAAGATCGACCAGTTCGTCGCCGACACCGGCGTGGACGAGCTGATGATCTCCTCGATGATCTACGACAAGACAGCCCGCTTCCGCTCCTACGAACTGCTGGCCGACGCGTTCGGCCCGGCGGCGCCCGCCGGGAGCTGAGTGCGGCACGAAACCCTGACCGGGGGTACTGGTCAAGGGTGCGGAACCGGATCAGGCAGGGTCCGGAACCGCTTCCTCCGGTGACAGGGATGGGGCGGGGTCGTCAGGGACCCCGCCCCGCACTGTCTCCGGCGACCGTCCCCTGAGTGGAGAACGGTCGCGTCGGGCTAGCCCTCCTCCGCGCGTACCCGGCCGTCCTGTTCACGGGCGGCGGCACTGTCGAGTTCCCTGCGCGCGGGGCCGCTCAGCGGAATACGCCGCCACCACCACTTCTCGTCGGTCCGGGCCTCGGCCTCCGGTTCGGCCAGGGCCAGGAGACCGACGCCGTCCTCCTCCGTGAGGGAACGGAAGCCCTCGTCGAGGTCGGCCAGGGCGGAGTCCACGTTCGTGGTGAGTTCCGTGCCCAGGGTGGCGATCCCCCGATCCACGAAGTCGCGCAGGACGAGCGCGGTCACGAGATCGTGGACACCGCAGGCGGAGGGGTCGCCGTCCGAGAGGGTGAGGTCCGCCCGCAGTCTTCGGACGTGCGTGTGCCAGGCGCCGAGCAGGCCCAGCAGGCCGAACTCGTGGCCCGTGGGAATGCGGACCGGGAACTGTTCGAGCCGGTCCAGCTCCTCGGGGGCGAAGTAGCGGCGAAACCACTCCCCCGCCTCTGGTTCCGCTGGTTCCGGAGTCATGGAACTCCTTCTGGGGTGAGCTGGGTCGGTTCTGGGGGCGGGTGTCGGGTCAGCCAGGCGGGAACAGGGCCAGGCGGACACGGGGAGCGGGGTCGGGGGCAGAGGACGTTCGAGACTCGGTGTGGGGGCTTCGTGCCCCGAAATCGGCCCAGGACTCACTCGGGTAGACGATAACGTCCCCGCGCCTCATGCGGTCGGAAAGGTCATCCGGGCGCCGGACATCGAAAGCGGCACGGTTCGCACCGCCACGGGCGACGATTTCCGCCTCCCGGGTCTCCCGAGCCGCCAGGCACACCATCGTGGCACCCCCCACACCTGCCTTCCCCCGCATTCTCTTACGCCGCTCCCCCACACCGCCGGTTCACCCCTTTCCCGGGAACGGGATGCGGAGCGGCCGCCGCGGGTGTAGGGGCACGGCCCGGGGGTCAGTCCCCGCCCCCGCCGCCTCCACCGTCACCGCCACCGGAGTCACCCCCCGAACCGTCACCCGAGCCGCCGTCGAAGAGGCCGCCACCGCCCGAGGAGCCTCCGTGGGAACCCGATGGGCCCGAGCCACCGGAGTCGCCGCCCACCGAGCACAGGCCAGCGAACTCGCACAGGTCGCCCCATCCGAGCTCGAACCCCTCCCGGGGCTCGGGGGTCCGCTCCCCGGCCCCGCCCGAGGACTCTCCGACCAGCTGCGCGGATCCGGAGTCGGTCACGACCCGTACGGCGTCTTCGCTCGAACCGTCCCGTCCCCGGCGTCCCGCGCCCTCACGGCTCATCCGGCCGAGTCCGATCACCGCGGTGTAGCCCAACGCCACCTCCCTCACCATCGAACGTCCCTCGACGCCGTCGACGGAGTAGGTGCGCTCCGCTTCCAGGAGCAGTTCCCGGCCCGAGGGGGTCCTGGTGGAGACGTTCCGACCGCCTCGCCCCAGGTACAGGGCGAAGGAGAGGCCGTTCAGTACGGAGAGGAACCCGCCGAGCACGGTCAGGGCGACCGTCCAGCCGTTCTGTTCATGGGCGGTCACCAGCACCAGTCCGGCCAGGAGCAGCCCCGACCCCACGAAGGAGAGCCGTTGGGAGATCCACCCGCCGTCGTGGAAGTCGGCCAGCGTCCTGGTGAGCTCACCGGAGTGGGCGATCAGACGCCGTTCGGCGAGCCGCTCCCGAAGCCGGTCGATGCCCCGACTGAAGGTGGCGGTCCGGATGATCCCCCGCGCCGTCAACCCCGTGCGGTCCTTGAAAGCCTTGACGATGTCCCTGCGTACCCGGTCCTTCTCGGTGACGTAGGCGTTGGAGGGACCCACCAGGGTGAAGAACCCGCCCCTGGCCTGGCGTCGGACGCGTCCCGAGAGGAAGAGGTCCAGGAGCACCACCTCTCCGACGCGGGTGGCACCGCCCACCAGGTAGGCGAGTTCGGTGGGGGTGAGTTCGTCGGGCCTCGGCTGTCGGCTCGGGGCGGGGACCCCCGAGACGGACGCGCTGATCACACGAATCGCGTTGACCACCTTGACGAGGGGAAACAGACCGATGGCCAGGCCGAGCAGGGCCCCCAGGAGGGGGATGAGCACCGTGGCGTCCAAGATTTCGGGCCTTTCTGACAGGTCGGCCGTTGGGGGCGTCGGCCAGGAGGATCAGCTGGAGCAGGGGGTGCGGCGGTGGAGGTCACTGGGGTAAGGGGGCGAGGAGTGGTGAGCGTCGTGGGCGAACTGGACAATTCAACACCATCGTGCGGACATACCCTCTGGCCTGGGGTTTTGTTTCCACATCACGGATTCGACCCGGGAGAACACGGCGACCACCTCCGTGTCAAATGACCCGATGAAGACCCCCACGGACATCCGAGCCCTCCACCGAGACGAGAGTGCCGACGAGAATCCACCCTTACCTGCGACTTCTCGGACGGAAGGGGGACGGGGAATCCAGAGCGCCTAGGATGAGGCCCGAATCAATGTGGCCACATTCGGCCAGACTCGGGGGTGGGACACCGAGTGATGTCCGATAGTGGAGGGGCACAGGTTCAGGGCACCGCCATGCGCGGACCCGGATCAGTTCAGCCCCGCGAGGAGGTGACCGCGATGACCACGTTCCAAACAGCACGGGCCACACAGAGCGCAGGACGGCGCACCCTTGGGCGCGCCCCGAGTCGGCGTCCGGCCCTCGAACCAGGCGAACACGCCAGCCGCCGTGGCGTCGCAGCCCCAGCCCCCCAAGGAGGCTCCCAGTGAACTTCACGCATCAGGTCTGGGTCAGGCTCAGCTCCCTCGCCCTGCCCAGGGCCGAGCGGAGCAGCGACAGAGGCGCTGGTTTCGTCGAGTACGGGGCCATCCTCGTGTTCGTTGGACTGGTCGCAATGGTCCTCATGAGCAGCGGGATCGCCGACACCATCGTCCAAGGGATCAGCCGGACGATCCGGACCACCCTGACGCCCCCGTAACCTCCGACTGCTTGCGACGACGACCCCCATTGTGAACAGCCAGAGGAGCGGTAGCAGTTTGACGCCCGAGACCAGGCCTCTCTCGGTGGAGGCGAGAGCAGGAGGCATGTCGGCGGCAGCACTGCTCTCCGTGCTTCTGTTCACTCTCTCAGGCTGCGTCGTTGCTTCGGACAGCGCGCCCGAACAACCCCACGCGACATCGGAGGGGTCTGGAGGAGAAGGCACCGATGACGCTGGGACCGAAGAGGACGACCTGGAAGTCATCGCCAGTTCGGTCACCACTTCGACCGACATCGGTTCAGACCTACAAATCGATGTCTACGCCCTTGAGAGGCTGGAGAACGACCTTCTTCGGCTCCGCATGGGAGTCACCAACAACTCCTCTGAGAGCTTCATTCTCGGATATGGCCTGTCCGGCTCGAATGATGAGGACAGCGCGAGCGACATCAGCCTCATCGACAGTGCGAACCAGAAGAGATACCGGAGCCTGAAGCACACTGACACCAGTTGCTTCTGCAATGCCCTCCCCGGAGCGTTGGAAAGCGGATCGACCGAAGAACTCTGGGTCATGTATCCGAATCCGCCAGCCGATGTGCGCAGCATGAGCATCGTCACCCCGCTGACTCCTCCGATGCTGGACGTACCCGTAAGTCGGTCCTCCGAGTCGGTGGAGAGCGGGGACCTGGAAAGCGACGAGGTTCTCAACCTCACCCTGATTTCCGACAGCCTGGATGGAGACCAGACCGGACGGACCGAGAGCGGAGACGAGGTGAGCATCATTCTTTCCTCGGACGTTCTCTTCGACACGGGCAGCTCCGATCTCAGCAACGAGGCTCAGGAGATCCTCGAACAGGTGGCCCAAGAGATCGATGACGCGGGCTCGAGCGTGGTCTCCGTCGACGGATACGCCGATGACACCGGCAACGACGCGGTGAACCTCCCGCTCTCCGAGGATCGTGCCGCGAGCGTTGAATCCTCCCTGATCGGGCTGATCACCCGCGAGAGCATCACTTTTGAGGCCGCGGGCCATGGATCCGCGGACCCTATTGCCAGCAACGCCACCGAAGAGGGACGCGAACGCAACCGCCGTGTGAGCGTCACGTTCGAGAAGTAGAGGTCTGATGAAGCGAATCGTCCGAGCCGTCGGGGCCGCCGTTCTGCTCGCGGTTCTGCCCGCCGTCACCTCTTCTGGCGCGCTGGCCGCCTCGGTGCCGATGACTGAGAACCTTGATTCTCTGGGAACCGCGGAATCGAACGAGGATTTCAGCTCGGGTCTGTCCGCCGAGGTCCACTCTGCAGAGAAGGACGGAGCTGAATCCTTCCTTTCCGTAACTTGGAGCATCCGGAACGACAGTGGCGAGGACGTCTACTTCGACTGGCCGACGGGGGATTCGTATCTGTACGAGAACATTCCCTACTCCGGCGTCACGGCGACTTCCGCGGACATGGCCACTCGGTTCCACCCGATCATGGACAGCTCCAACGCGTGTCTCTGCTCCGGGGTTTCGTCCATCGACTTCAAGGAACGGATCGGCCCGGGTGAGCAGGTAGCGTACTGGTCCATGTTCTCGGTCCCCGAAGACGTCGACGCGATCAACCTCGAGATCCCAGGCTTCGCTGACGTCGAAGACATCACAGTCTCCTGAACACAGCCCCCGATCGTCCCGGACTCTTCTGGAGGCGGAGTTGACCACCCCTCACCGTCCCGAGCTCGGGGACACCCGCCGACCCTCCTCCAACCGGCCCCCCAACCGTTCGGACGGGCGCGACCGCCCTCCTCGGATGTCCGTGTGGCGGCAGAGGCTCCTGCGCCTTTCCAGGCCCCCTCGGGACACCGGGCGGGACCGCGGGGCCGCGTTCGTGGAGATGGGTGCGGCGGTCATCCTGGCGGCGCTGATCATCACCACCGTCTACGCCTCCGGTGTGAGCTCCACCTTCAACGAGGGTGTCCGGCAGATGGTGTGTCTGGTGAACGGCCCCGGCTGCGGTGACCGGACCTGGGTGGACGAGGACCGCCCGGACGAACCGGAGCAGTTCGAGTGGGGCTCGGGAAACTCCAACGCCAGCGACAACAAGAACCTCGGCATGCAGGCGGCCGCCGCCGACCCGTACAACTGGACCGACCAGGAGTGGACCTGTCTGGACGGTCTCTGGGGCGCGATGTCCAACTGGGACTCGGGGATGGTCGATCCGACGACCGGCGCACGCGGGATCGTCGGGTTCAACCCCGCGGAGCACGGCTCGTTGCCCTCGGGGTTCAATGACAGCGCGTCGGCGCAGATCAGCTGGGGTCTGGGCTACATCCAGGAGGCCCACGGCTCCCCGTGTACCGCGTGGCGGTACTGGCAGAGCACCGGGTACTACTAGGCGGGAGCCGTCCGCGAACCCCGGTGCGGACCCACGGTTCCTCTCACCGTGCGCGACCTGGCATTTCCTTAGGGTGGCCGGATTCGGCCAGGGGAAGTCCGCTCACAGCCGGGATTTTTGACCGCCCATCCGGCAGAGTGTCCATCGCAACCAACGTTGCGTTGCTCCCGGCGAGACGTTGTGGGTGGGTCAGGCACCGATCGTTGGATCGAGACCGGCGTTCACCGGCCGGGGGCGGAGAATCCGCCTGCGGTCGAGCGTGTGCGCCCACGTGCGGGAGGCGCACGGCGGTGCGGCACGACCACAGACCAGGAGACGGCACCCGGACGGGGGACGGGCCCCGTTCGGGTGGGTCGGGTTCGGTGGTCGGGGATGGTGCTCGGACCTGGAGGGTCTCCGAGCACTCGCCCCGACCCGGTTTCCGGAACCCGGCCGGGCTGTCTCCCCCACCGCTCCCCCGTCCCGAACACCGGCTCCCCTTGCCGAGGGACGGGGGAGCGGACCTCACCCCCGGAGCCCAGGAGCCAGGCCCTGGTGTTCGCTCGCGCCACGACCGTGTGAACGCGCCGCAAAACCCCCACAGTTGGCAGCAAACCTTTGGACAGTACGGGACAGATTCGGACTTTTAGGCCCATATCGCCCATAGCCTGATCCCTCAATCCCCACCGAGCCCCGGCCAGGAGTCGGCTCGGTGTGGGGGGACGGGGCCGGGACCCTCTCGCGCGCATTCGGCGCGGGGCGGTCTCGAGGACATGGGGGCTCGATGAGGATCGCCTATCTGATCAACGACATGTACGGCATCGGTGGCACCGTGCGCACGGTCGCCAACCAGGCGGCGGCTCTGTCCGCCCGGCACGACGTGGAGATCGTCTCGGTGTTCCGGCACCGCGCAGATCCCGTGCTCCCCGTCCCCGCACAGGTCAGCCTGCGTCCCCTGGTCGACATCAGACAGCATGACGAACGGTCGACCGGGGTGGACGGGCGCCCCCTGTACGAGGGATCGGAACGGGCCGGTCTGCCCCCGCTGCTCTTCCCGCCGGAGGACGGTCGCGGGAGCACGCACAGCCGCCTCACCGACGACCGGCTCGAGGAGTACCTGGCCACCACCGACGCCGACGTGATCGTCGGGACCAGGCCCGGACTCAACGTGGTGATCGCACGGGCCGCGCCCAGCCGGGTCATCAAGATCGGCCAGGAACACCTCACCTACGAGCAGCACTCCGAGGAACTGATCCGGGTCATGGCGGCCGAGTACCCCAACCTCGACGCGTTCGTCACCGTCACCGAGGCGGACGCGCGCACCTACGCGGCACGGATGCCGCTGCCGGGGGTGCGGCTGCTGTCCATCCCCAACTCGGTGCCCGCTCCGCCCTTCACCGTGAACGGTCACGACACGCGCACGATCGTCTCCGCGGGCAGACTGGCCCCCAGCAAGCGGCACGACCTGCTGGTCCAGGCGTTCTCCATGGTCAGCGAGGAGTTCCCCGACTGGACGCTGAGGATCTACGGGCGGGGCAGCCGACGCGGGGCCCTCGGCAGACTGGTGGGTTCCCTGGGACTCCAGGACCGCGTGTGGCTGATGGGACCGCACCCGAGGGTCGAGGAGGCATGGGCCCAGGGCTCGTTCGCCGCGGTGACCTCCAGTGAGGAGCCCTTCGGAATGACCATCGTGGAGGCCATGCGCTCCGGGTTGCCGGTGGTGAGTACCAACTGCCCCCACGGTCCCGCGTCCATCATCCGGGACCGGGAGGACGGCCTCCTGGTGCCGAACAGGTCCGCGCCCGGGATCGCCGAGGGCCTGGCCCAGCTCATGGGTGACGACGAGATGCGTCAGCGCATGTCGTCGGCGGCGCTCTCCGGATCCGAGCGCTTCGACCCGGTCAACGTGGTCCGGTTGCATGAGGAGCTGTTCTTCGACCTCGCCGGAGCGGGGACGCCGTCCTCGCCGGTGGCGGCCGTGCCCGCGCCCCGCCCGGAGCTCCCCGCCGCCTGCCGGGTGGAGGTCGGACCCGACGGAGTGACGGTGCTGTCGTTCGGCCCGGCCGAGTGGAGGTCCGGGGCCGTGGCGGGTCGACTCCCGAACCGGTTGGTGCTGACCAAGAAGGGAAGGCGGGTCGAGCTGCTGCCCGAGGCCGACGGACGGTTCCTGGTGGACGCGTCCCGAACGGGGGACGACACCGAGGGGCCCGGGGGTGAGCCGCCGAAGGGTCTGGTCACCGGAACGTGGCAGGTGTTCCGGGTGGACGACGGTGTGGAGGCCGCGGTGCGCGACGTGGAGATCCACCAGCACGGCTTCCCGCTGGCTCCCGAGCGGACCGGAGAGCTCTCCATCGTGATTCCCGCGCGGTCGGCGAAGGGGCGCCTGGTGCTGCACGTGCGGCGTTCGGCGCACCACGCGGAGATCTCGCACGTGGAGGTCGCGGACGGGCTGATCACGGTGCAGGGGCGGGTCCTCGGTCGGCACCTCCCCGACGCGCGCGCACGACTGGTCGTGAGGCTGCGGACCTCCCAGCAGACCAAGCGCGAGTTCCCCTCGGCCGTCGCGGCCGGAGGTGAGTTCACCTCCGTGATCGATCCCGAGCTGGTGGTGCGCGGGAGGGAGGGCGACTCCGAGAAGTGGGAGATGCGCGTGGTCCTGTCGGACGGCACCGAGTACACCGTGGGCCGACACCTGTCCGGGGTGGTCGGGTACAAGAAGATCATCGAGTACGCGCCCCAGAAGGTGCGGCCCGAGCACGGCCTCGGCACCAGGGTGCGCCCGTACTACACGGTCAACGACCGACTGGGACTGCTGACCGCTCCGTTGGCGCCTTCGCTGCCGGTGGACCGGGTCCGCGTGCGCCCGATGGGCTGCCACGGCGACCAGCTGTACATCGAGGTGGCCCTGGGAGCCCCGGTGCCCGTGGACACGAGCTTCGCGCTCGAGGTCGTACGGGGCACCGGCGCCGGGCAGCGGTTCCCACTGGAAGTGATACCCGCCCAGCCGGGGGGCGAGGCGGGGCGTGTGGTGGGGATCCTGCCGTTGCTCGACCACGACGACTACCGGGGGCTGTCGGCGCTGCGCGCCTCCTGGCAGCTCAGGTTGAAGGCCGGTCCGGCGGGGGCCCTGGCCAAGCTGGGCGCGAAGGCGGTTCCGGACCGGACCGCCCGCCGGTGGAGCCATGGTGCGTACGTGCGGTCCGCGACCGTCTCCCCACTGGGTTCGGGGGATCTCAGGGTCACCGTCGCCGACGTCCACCTGGTGGAGGCCATCAACCGCCGTATCCACTGAGACAGACCCGGGGAGCGCCGGGGCCGGGTCGGCCCACCCCGGCCTGGACAACCGTGAGCACACCGCTACAGTTCCCCTCATGAACGGGCACACCACGACACGGCGGTGGGGCACCCTCGTGGTGCCCCTGGTGGCCGTCGTCGTGCTGTGCTTCCTGTGCGCGTTGTGTTATCCCGGCGAGGGTTCACCGGGGGAGGCTGGCTCCCGGGTCTCCACGGAGTGGTCCGCGGCCTCCGACCCGGCCGAGGATTCCGGTTCCTCGCACGTCTGCCCCACCCCGGACGAGCGTGGCCTGTTGACCGCGCAGCCGATGCTCGCCCTCGGATCGGCCCTGGTCCTGTGTGTGCCCGCACTGCCCCGGGTCGGGCCCTCCCCACGCCGCACGCGCGGGGACCCCGCTGGTCCGCACGGCCACCGCCTGCTCACCCTCCTCTGCGTCCAGCGGGTCTAGGAGCACCGACGAGCCCCACCCCGTGCTCGTGGGGCTCACACGCGTGCCCTCGTTCGCAACGGACCACAGGAACCCTCACATGAGCAAGAACCTGATCATCACCCTCTGCCTCCTCGTCGTCGCCGCCCTCGGGATCGGCCTGCTCGTCCACCTCGACAGGGACGAGGCCGCGACGGCCCAGGGCGGCGCCAGACCGACCGCGCCGGGATCCTCACCCGAGGCCCAGCCCACCGCCCCAGCCGACGTGCTCGTTCGGGACGACAGCCGCTACCTCGACCGGGTCGAGGACGCCCGGGTCACGGTGGTGGAGTTCCTGGACTTCGAGTGCGAGGCCTGCCGCGCCCAGTACCCCGCGATGGAGCAGATCCGGGAGGACTACGAGGGCCGGATCAACATGGTGATCCGCTACTTCCCGCTCCCCGGTCACCTCAACTCCGGCCCGTCCGCGGCCGCGGTGGAGGCCGCCGCCCAACAGGACGCTCTGGACGAGATGTACCAGCTGATGTTCGAGACCCAGGGCGAGTGGGGAGAGTCCCGCGAGGACCAGAGCGAGGTGTTCGTGGGCTTCGCGGAGGACCTCGGCCTGGACATGGACGAGTTCGTGGAGACCATGGGGTCCGAGGAGACCGAGGCGCGGGTCCAGGCGGACTTCGACGACGGTCTGCTGTTGGGCGTGCAGGGCACCCCGACCATCTTCGTCAACGGCCGTCTGGCTCCGAGCATGCCGACCCCGGAGGTCCTTTCCGCCATGATCGACTCGGAGCTGGAGTGATGGCCGCCTCCGTGCGTCACGTCGGCGCGGCCGGTTCCCCGAACCCGCTTCCCGGTGCGGACGTTCCCGTCGTCAGTCGGACGCTGCCATGGCTGCTCGTGGTGGGCGGGCTGGTCGGCCTGATCGCGGCCGCCGCGCTCCTCGTGGAGAGGATCCGGGTCCTGGCCGACCCCGACCACGTTCCCGCGTGCAGCTTCAACCCGGTGCTCTCCTGCGGGACGGTGATGGTGACTCCGCAGGCCGAGGTGTTCGGTGTCCCCAACCCGCTCGTCGGAGTGGCCTGCTTCGCGGTGGTCACGGCCGTGGGGGCGGCCCTGCTCGCGAGGACCGAGCCCAGGACGGGGGCGCGAACGGGACAAGGGACCGTGCTGGGAGCGGGAGCCGACCTCGGGTTCCGTCGGTGGTTCTGGCTGGGTCTCCAGGCGGGGTGCCTGTTCGGTGTGGTGTTCGTGCACTGGTTGATCTTCCAGAGCCTGTACCGGATCGGAGCGCTGTGCCCCTACTGCATGGTGGTGTGGGCGGTGACGATCCCGCTCTTCTGGTACGTCACGCTGCACAACCTGCGATCCGGGCACGTGCCGGTTCCGAACGCGCTGCGTCGCCCCGTCGGGATGCTTGCGCGCAACCACACCGTGGTGCTGACCGTGTGGGGCGTGGTGATCGTGGGCGCGGTCGCCGAGGCCTTCTGGAGCTACTGGACCACCCTGCTGTAGGGAGACCGCCGCGGAGCGGGCTACCGGCACCCGGCCGCCCGCTCCGTGTTCCGGAGACGCGGGCCGCGTGATGGCGACCGGGTTCTCCCGCCGTGTCACCGTTGTCACCTGCGGTGACGGGCCGGTCGTCCACAGGGTCCACGGCTCTGCCTTTCCCTGCCGCGCCCGCGCGGGTTAAGCTGCGCCAGGCAGGGGTTTCTCGGTGTCCACGCGCCCGGCCCCGCTGCTCCCGACCGACCGACTCCTCCCGCTCCCGCCTCCCCCGCCCTCCGCGCGGGGACCGACCCCCCGGACCGCCATGCGAAGGCCCACTTTCTCCCCGGTACGCAGACGCCATCTCCAGGGTCGCCGCGACGACGGTCAGGCCAATGTCCTTCTCCTGTTCGGTCTGACCCTGAGCCTGCTCGCGCTCACCGTGCTGTTCGTGCGGGTGGGCGCGGCCAACGACATGCGTTCACAGGCGCAGACGGCCGCGGATGCCGCGGCGCTGGCGGCTGTGGCGGGGCTCCGGGACCACGCGGCCCGCCAGCTCGCTGACGGGGTCCACCCCATGCCCCGGTATGACGAGGAGATCGCCGAGACACGCGCCGAGACGTACGCCCGCAACAACGGCGGCGTGCTCACGGACATCCGGGCCAGTGACAACGCCATGGGCCGCTTCGGCAACATCGTCCGGGTGGAGGTGCGCGGCGCGCTCTGTCAGAAGGAGCTGACGGAGGACGGGTCCCGTGCCTGGAACGACGTCGTGTGCGACGGCGAGGAGGACGACGCCACGTCCTTCGAGGGCACCGCGGCCGCCGTCGCGATCATCGACCTCTCTGCGGACTGCGGCCGCGACGGCGACGGACTGGTGTGCGGCGGCGACGCCGTCACCGACGAGGAGCAGGCCTCGTCCTACTTCGACGTGCACCTCATCGACCGGGAGGGCCAGTTCAAGTTCGACCCGAACTCCGTGTTCGGCGGCGGGGCGATCACCGACTGCGGTTCCCTCGGCGGGCTCCACCCACAGATGTGTGCGGCGCACGAGGCGCTCAACCAGGAGTTCCCCGGCTTCTACCTGAGCGCGGGCGGGTACCGGGACGAGGACGGCAGCGACCACGGCTACGGCGAGGCGGTGGACTACATGATGGCCGACCTGGGCGCGACGCCGACCCCGGAGATGGACGCGACCGCCGTCGAGGTGATCGACTTCCTCATCGCGAACGCCCAGGACCTCAACATCAAGGGAATCATTTACAACTACCACATCTGGAGCCCCAGCAGGGATCGTTCCGGGCCCTGGATGGAGGTCAAACGTCCGGCGAACACGGTGTACAACATCCCGACTCTGGACCACGTGGACCACATCCACCTGTCCGCCGGTCCACCGCCCTTCCGGTAGTCCCCACAACCACGTCTCGTCCACGGGGTCGAGCGGGCAGCGGTCCACGGTCCCGCGCCGGTTCCCCCGTCGTGTGCTCCGGCTCCCTCAGCCCCCGCGGCGGGTTGTCCACAGATTCGGATCGGGGCTTGTCCGGGGTGACCCGGCGGCCGAACCTGGAAGCATGAAGCGAGACCGCCGTGCTCCCTCTGGTTGTTCCCCGCTCTTCCCGCTCCCCCGCCCCGTGCCCCGGCCCGGACCACGCCGCAGGGAACCCCCGCCGCGACGCCCCTCCCCGCTGACGAGTCCGCCGACCGACCACGACCTCCTCCTGCGCACGCTGCGCCCCGTCCTGGCCCAGCTGTCCCCGGACGCGGTGGCCTTCGGTCGGACGGCCGCCTACGTGTGGGGAGTCGACCTGCATCCCCAGGGCACCTCCGTCACCCGGAACCGGCTGCACGTGGCGGTACCTCCGGGAGTCGAGGGCGCTGCCCGGGCCGGGGTCATCGCGCACCGTGAGCGCCTCCCGGAGGCCGAGCGCACCCGGGTGCACGGGGTGCGGGTGACCACACGGGCGAGGACCGCGCTGGACGTGGCGGTGCAGTCGACCTCCCTGTACGCCGCGACCGCGGCACTGGACCGCTTCCTCGCCCTGGGCCTCACCTCGGAGGAGCGGTTGCGGGCCGCGGCGCTGACCCACCCCCGGCGGTCCCAGCGACAGCTGCGGCGGGCGCTGGGGCTGGCCGACGGGCGCAGCCAGTCGCCCGCCGAGAGCTGGACCCGGGTCCTGTTGCACCAGGTGGACCTGCCCAGGGCCGTGCCACAGTGCTCGGTCTCCACCATGGAGGGCGACTTCAGGGTCGACCTGGGCTGGCCCGCCTACCGGGTGGCCGTGGAGTACGACAGCGCGGAGCACCACTCGCTGCCGATCGACCGCGCCCGCGACCGGCTGCGGTACCGGGCCATGGAGGAGGCCGGGTGGATCGTGATCTCCATCGGGGTGTACGACCTGTGCGCTCGCCCGGCCGGGTTCCTGCGCCGGGTGATGGCGGCGCTCACCGAACGGGGCTGGTCGGGGACGCCGGAACGCACGGCCGGGGCCTGGCGGTCCATCCGTCGGATCGAGCGCCATCCCCCGCGGTTGGGCTAGTCCGTTCCCGGCGGGGATCGCGCGGCCCCATACGGCCACATGCGGACACCGGACGGACGCGTACCGTGGCCGACCGTCCCGGGCGCGCCCGGGTCACGGATTCGGGCGGCGGGACCTGGCCCCTGCCGCACCCTGGTCGAACGTGTCCGGGGCCGCGTGGTGGGGCCCCGGAGGTCGGCGCCGCCGGGCCCTCCGTACACGGCCCCGGGCCCCGTGACGGGCCGCCCGATCGTCAGTGGTGACAGCGATGATGTTCGCCCGATCCCCGAACGGAGCGGTGAGTTACCGCGTCGTACTCCGCGTAAGCGGTACCCCCCGATCGTCGAGCCGCAGAATCGAGGCGTTGTCAGTGTCGACGTCGATGCCGTCCACGGAGCAGGAGCTGGAGGAGGTCCCCGGGCAGCCCAACTGGCTGCTGAGCCTGCTGGTGGCCGTGGCCAGCCTGGCGGTGGTCGCCAGTGGTTGGAGCGTGGCCCGGCTGACGCTGGACGGGGAGTCCGCGGTGCCACCGCTGGCGGACCCGGTCGGGGTGGAGTCACCACTGGTGCGGGCCGTGGACGCCGACCCCTCGGACCCGGAGGTGTTTCTGGAGTCGGCCGTCCAGAAGGTGCGGGACGCCCCCGCCTTCCACGTGAGCTACACGCGGACCGTGGAGGATGAGGAGCCCGCCCAGGGGTGGGCCCGCCACGAGCCCGGCTCCGACACCGCCTTCGAGCACTACTTCGAGTCGTCCGAGGGGGTACGGGTCCACCGCTACGACCTGCCCGGCACCGGTTTCATGATGACCGCCGAGAAGGGCCTGCCCGGCATGACCGTGCTGACCCAGCCCACGGAGGCCGACCGCCGCCTGTGTTCGGAGGAGTTCGTCCTCGGCGTCCTGGAGGACCTGGTGGAGACCGCGACGGACCTGGAGCTGGTGGGCTCGGAGAAGATCGATCTCCCCGAGAGCACCCGCGGGGTCGGGGCCAGCACGCACACCGCCTACCGGTACTCGGGGACCTTCGCGACGGAGGCGGGCGACTACCTGCCGGAGCCCGGCCGCAACAGCCTGGTCCAGGTCCCCGAAGCCCGGTTCGACCTCTGGGTGGACGAGGGCGGCCACCCGCGAAGACTCAGCTACACCGCCCCGAACGGGTTCGGTGAGACCTACGAGTACCACCCCGTGGAGACCTAGGAACCGCTCCGGCAGCGTGCGCAGCGCGGCGGTCAGTCGATTCCGGCCCGGCTCATCACCAGCTCGGGGACGTTGACGGTGTCGTCGAGCTCATAGGCGTAGGGCGGGTCGGGCACGGTGCCGCGCGGCTCGGGCTGGTCGGAGTCGACCAGCAGGTTGTCGCGGGTGACCACGTTGCCCGGTTCGTCGGGCTCGGTGGACACGGAGACCGGGGTGTTCTCGAAGTAGTTGCCCTCGACCAGCACCTGGGAGCCGTGCGAGGACTGGACGCCGTACTCGGGGTTGGCGCGGAAGTAGTTGTTGAAGACATGGACGTGCTCGGCGTTGCGGGCACGCGGATGACGCTCGGAGGTGCCGTCGAAGAAGTTGTGGTGCACGGTGACCCGCAGCGCGCCGGGCTCGTCGTCGCCGACTCCCACGGTGACCGCGGACTCGGCCTCGGTGAAGTGGTTCCAGGAAAGGGTGACGTGGTCGGCGCCGTCGGTCACGGAGATCAGGGAGTCGTCCTCACCACCGGAGAAGGTGGAACCGTCCACCCACACGTGGTGGGCTCCTCCCCTGATCGTGACGGCGGGTCCCGCGGAGACCATGCCCAGGTTGGCGAGGATGACGTTGTCGGCACCGTCCACGGCAAGGCCTCCGCCGGTGAACTCGGCGCCCTCCCCCACACCGAGGAGGGTCTTGTCGGAGGCGACCCGGACAGTGCCGTCGAGGTCGATCCCGCCCTCCACCTCCACCACGAGGGGCTCCTCGGCCCCCAGGTACTCGGCCAGCTGGTCGGCGTCGGTCGCGGTCACGGTCTCGCCGTCCGCACCTCCGGTCACACCGGGGTGTTCGGCCGGGGCGTCCTCCGCCGGGTCCTCCGCCTCCTCGGAGTCGGGGTCCTCCTCGTCCGCCGAGGCCTCCGCGTCGTCTCCGGAGTCCCCGTCCGCCTCGTCCTCGTCCACCGGGCCAGCCAGCGCCATGGGCTGGTCCGCCCAGCCGACAGGAGTGCCGAAGGGCCACTCCTCCTCGGGCCTCTCCGGGGGCGGGCTGGACTCGTCCGCCTCGCCGGTGTCCGGGTCCAGGGCGGCACCGACGGGGGGTTCGGGCGTGTCGTCCGCGTCCTCCTCCTGCTGGGAGCAGGAGGTGAGGGCCACACACAACAGAGCCGCCAGGCAGGCGGCGGCGAGAGGGTGGAGTCGCATCTGGAACTTTCCAACGAGCGGGGCGGGGGGAGGGGAGGTGTCGGGCTCCGACGATTCTCTCAGGCGGGGGGAGACACCGAACACACCGCCCGCGCGGTCCCGCCCCGTGCGGGCACGACGAAGGGCGCCGTCCCCCGTCCGACGGGGGCCGACGCCCTCACTCTCACGTTTCGCGATCACTCACCGTGGCCGCGAGGGCTCCCCGGTGCCCGGTGTGGACACCGGTGACGCCCCTTGGAGGCACGTCACCCTGGGGTGGCGCCTAGTCCTCCTTGGCCCAGCCGATGTCCTCGTACACGTAGTCCGAGGCCAGACCGAACTCACCCCAGTTGTGCAGGTTCTCGTCCATGATCCACAGACCGGGACGCTCGAACAGCGGGATGGTGACGACCTCGTCCCACAGCAGCGCGTCGATCTCATTGGCCTTGGCCGCATAGGCTTCGGGGTCCGGCTCCAGAGCGAGTTCATCGTAGAGCTCCTCGACCTCCGGGGTGGAGTGGCGACTGCTGTTGTTACCCCAGTCTTCACCGTCCTCGTCAAGCGGCATGCCGTAGTTGCCCTTGGAACTCGAGGAGAACGGGCTGGTGCCGGTGAGGACGAATCCGGCCATCTCGTAGTTGCCGGGGATGACGTACTCGGAGAACAGGGCATTGCCGGGAACGTGCTGGACGTCCACCTCAATACCAACTTCGGCCAGCATCTCGCGGGCCATGTCGCCCTCGTCCTGCGCCAGCGTCATGTCGTCGGAGGCGACGTAGGCGAGGGTCAGGGTGTCACCGTCCTCATTGGTACGAAACTCCTGGCCCTCCTCCAGGGTCCATCCAGCCTCGTCGAGCAGCTCTGCCGCGCGCTCCAGGTCTCGGGTGCCGAGCTCACCGCTGTTGTCCTGGTAGCCGTTCTGGCTGGATCGCAGAAGACGGTTGACCTCACCGGTGATGGGCCAGTTCACGGCTCCGAGGGCGACCTCGGCCATGGTGTCCCTGTCAATGCTCAGTGCGACGGCCTGACGGACGCGCTTGTCCTCCAGTCGCGGACTGGAACCGTTGATGGAGAGGAAGCGATGGCCGTGGTTGACCGCCTGGGTGAAGTACGCGCCGTCATCCTCCTTGTCCTTCAGCAACTGGTAACCGGCCGCGTCATAGCCGAGGTAGAAGCCGTCGACTTCACCGTTGTTGAAGGCAGCGGGCTGTGCGTCCAACGCCATGGCGTCGAAGATGATGCGGTCGAGCTTGGCCTCGGCCCCCCACCAGTCCTCGTCCTTGTGGATGGTGATGCGCTCCGCGACGTCGTCGAACTCCACGTCCCCGAAAGGACCGGCGGTAACGGGCATCGCCTTGTTGAACCCGGAGTTGAACAGCTCCGCGTCCTCCATGTACTCCTTGGGGTACAGAGGGGAGAACAGGGTCGGCCACTCGCCGTAGGGCTCGGTGAAGGTGAGCGAGAAGGAGTACTCGTCCTCCCCTTCGACGAACTCGTCGATCCATTCGTAACCGACGGTGGAGCCGATCTCGAAGTCGGAGCCCCGCTCGCCCGTGCGGGTGATGACGGTCGCCTCGTAGTCCTCGGAGGTGACCGGGTTGCCGTCCGACCACACGGCGTCCGGGTTCAGGGTGTAGTCAAGCTGGAGGCCGTCGTCACTGAGCTCGTAGTCGAGGACGTACTCCTCACGCGGGAAGTAGTCACCCTCGGCGGTGTAACGGCTGGCGGAGGGCAGAACAGCGGCGGCCACGCGGCGGACATCCGCCTTGTTGCCCTGCACGTGGTGCATGTTGTGCTGCTCTTCGTACTGGCTGAGCGCCCAGACGAAGGTGCCACCGTCCTGGAGTTCGTCACGGGGCGCAGGGTTCAGGTCTTCGGGTGGAAGCTCCGCGACCGCCTCCTGAGCGGCTTCCGGGTCGTTTCCGTCGTCACTACTGCACGCGCTGGCGAGAAGCACCAGGACCGCGGCGGGGGCGAGATAACGCGCCTTCCCGATTCGCATGGGGATCTTCCTCCTGTGAGTGTCGGCCAGTACGCGGGGTGGTACTGGCCTCTGCCGTCTCGGACCGCGGTCAGAGCACGTCCTGTCGCTCCGCGAAGTGGCAGGCCGTTCCCTGGTCCCCACCGTTGGTGGGCAGGATCCGCGGTTCGACGCTCATGCACTGCTCTTGGTCGGACTCCGAGAGAGTGATGAACTTCTGGCACCTGGTCCGGAACCTGCAACCCGAGGGCGGGTTTGCGGGGCTGGGCAGGTCACCGTCCAAGACGATGTGCGTGCGGGCGCGTTCCTTCTCGGGGTCGGGGATGGGAATCGCGGACAGCAACGCCTGGGTGTAGGGGTGAGCGGGCCGGGTGTAGATCGACTTGGTGTCACCGATCTCCACGATCCGGCCCAGGTACATGACCGCCACCCGGTCGGCGATGTGCCGGACCACGGACAGGTCGTGTGCCACGAAGAGGTAGGACAGGCCCAGCTTGGCCTGTAGCTCCTCCAACAGGTTGACCACTCCCGCCTGGATGGACACGTCCAGAGCGGACACCGGCTCGTCGAGCACCAGCAGCTTCGGCTCCAGGGCCAGGGCCCGGGCGATGCCGATGCGCTGGCGCTGGCCGCCGGAGAACTCCGACGGGAACCGGACAGCGTGCTCGGGGTTGAGGCCGACCAACTCGAGCAGCTCGTACACGCGCGCGGTGGACTCAGCGGAGGGGACGCCGTGCGTGCGCAGGGGCTCGGCGATGATGTCGAAGACCGTCATGCGCGGGTCCAGCGAGCTCATCGGGTCCTGGAACACGATCTGCATGTCGCGGCGCATCGCGAACCGGTCGGCCTTGCTGAGCGAGGCGGTGTCCTTGCCCATGACCTCGATCCGCCCCTTCTGGGGCTTGTGGAGGTGGAGAATCTCCATGAGGGTCGACGACTTGCCGCAGCCGGACTCGCCCACCAGGGCGAGGGTCTCGCCCTCGCGAACGTCGAAGTCGAGGCCGTCCACCGCGTAGACGGAGCCGACCCGGCGCTTGAACACCGACCCCTTCATCAGCGGGTGGTGCTTGATGAGGCCCTCGGCCCGCAGCATCTCAGGACGATCCTCACGGCGGACCTCGTTCTCGACAACCTCGGGAATCTCCGGAATCGGGTAGATGTCCTGGCCGGTCCAGTCGTTCTCGGCGATCTCCCCGGAGCGGATGCAGGCGACCCGCTGCACACCGGTGTCGTGCACCGTGGTGTGACCGTCGGTGTCGTCGGCGGCCTCCTCGCGGATCTCGTGGGCGGGGGGCTGGCCGCCGACGCGCAGTAGTTTGGGCTCGGCGAGCTCACACTCTGGCTTGACGATGGGGCAGCGCGGGGCGAACGGGCAACCCGGCGGCAGGTTGGTCAGGGAGGGCGGAGTCCCCTTGATGGGGATGAGCGCGCCCTGGCGCTCAAGGTCCATCCGCGGTACCGCACCGAGCAGACCCATGGTGTAGGGCATGCGGCTGGAGTAGTAGATCTCGTCGACGCCGCCGATCTCCACGGGGCGTCCCGCGTACATGACCAGGAGGCGGTCCACGAACCCCGCCACGACGCCGAGGTCGTGGGTGATCATGACGATCGCGGCGCCGGTCTCGGCCTGGGCGGTGCGCAGAAGGTCGAGAATCTGTGCCTGGATGGTGACGTCCAGGGCCGTGGTGGGCTCGTCACAGATGATGACGTCGGGGTTGTTGGCCATGGCCATGGCGATCATGACGCGCTGGCGCATCCCGCCGGAGAACTCGTGCGGGAACGATCGGTAGCGCTGGGCGGCGTTGGGGATACCGACGAGTTCGAGGAGTTCCACGGCCCGAGCGTGCGCCTTGCCCTTGCCCGCCCTGGGATCGTGGACCAGGACGGCCTCGGCGAGCTGGTCGCCGACCGTGTACACGGGGGTGAGCCCGGACAGCGGGTCCTGGAAGACCATGGAGATGACCTTGCCGCGCTTCCTGGCCATGGCGCGGTCGTCCAACCCGAGGATCTCCTCACCGTGGAGGCGGACGGAACCGGTGACCCGGGCGTTATCGGGCAGCAATCCCATCGCAGCCATGGAGGACACGGACTTGCCGGAACCGGACTCGCCGACGATGCCGAGCACCTCGCCGCGGTTGACGGCGTAGCTGACGCCACGTACGGCATGGACATCCGGATTGTTGTTCAGCCCGGCGAAGGTGACAGTGAGGTCGGTGACCTCCAGAACCGGGACGTGACCGGTCTGGTCTTTCCGTTCCGACGCGTGAGTTTCGGTCATGTCGGTGCTCATGTGTGTGCCCTCCCCCTAGGAGCGACGCGACTTGGACGAGGGGTCGAGGGCGTCGCGCAGCCCGTCCCCGATCATGTTCACTGCCAGGACCAGCACGACCAGCATGACCGTGGGAAACATGAAGACCCACGGGGCTGTAGTGGCGAACGGGGCCCCGTCCGCGATCACGACACCAAGACTGACGTCCGGCGGCTGGACACCCAGGCCGAAGTAGCTGAGCGCGGTCTCACCGATGATCGCCGCGCTGACCATGATCGTGGCGTCCGCGATGAGGAGGGACGACATGTTCGGCAGGATGTGCCGCAGGATGATGCGGTGAGAGGGAACGCCCATGAAGCGGGCAGCGTGGATGTACTCGCGCTCACGGAGCGAAATCGTCAGGCCCCGGACCATCTTCGAGGTGACCATCCAGCTGAACGCGGCCAGCAGGATGACCAGGATGAGCCAGCCGCCCTGGCCGACGAAGTGCCGGGACAGAATGGCGAGGACGACAAAGCTGGGCAGAACCAGAGCGAGATCGGCCACCCACATGAGGAGTCGGTCGGGCAGGCCACCGAAGTATCCGGCGAAGGAGCCGACGAGCGCGGCGACGGCGGTGGAGCCGAGCGCGACCAGCAGTCCGATGAGGAGCGACTTCTGCAGGCCAGCCGTCGTGTGAGTGAAGATGTCCTGGCCGGTTCGGTTGGTGCCGAACCAGTGGTCAGGTGAGGGACCGTTCAGGATGGACACGTAGTCGCGCTGGCCCACCTCCCAAGCGCTGATGATCGGTCCGACGAAGGCGAACAGGGCCAGCAGGACGATCAGGACGAGGCCGACGATGACTCGGCGGGTGGCCAGCATCTGACGAACGACGTCCTTGAGCCGGTTCGGGGCCGGTGGCATCGTCGGCCCTTCGACCGCCGTACTCTCTTGGGGCGTGCTCATGGCGTGGTCTCCAGCTGGACTGCCGCGGAGGTGCGCGGGTGGGGCATGGCGGGGCTGTGGGATCGGGTTCGCGGGTGCGTCATAGTCACACCCGCACTCTCGGGTCGAGCCAGGCGTAGAGGATGTCCGAGAGGAAGGACGCCGCCATGATGGTGATCGCCATGAACCAGGAGACCGCCGCGACCACATGCACGTCCTGACGGGCGATGGAGTCGATCAGCCAGGCGCCCATGCCGTGCCAGCCGTAGATCTTCTCCGTGAAGGTCGCGCCGGACACCAGGGCACCGAAGGTGAAGGTGAAGTAGGTGATCGTGGGGATCAGCGCGGTACGCAGCGCATGCTTGAACAGCGCCTTCCTCCGGGTGAGCCCCTTGGCCATCGCCGTACGCACGAAGTCCGAGCCCAGCACGTCCAGCATCATGTTGCGCTGGTAGCGGGCGAAGGCGGCGAACAACGCCAGGGCGAGCACAAGAGTGGGCAGGATCGCGTGGTGGACTCGGTTGAGTAGGAGTTCCCACCAGGCCCCGCTGAACCCCGCCGTGTACTCGCCCGAATAGCGGAACATCGTGAAACCGAAGGCGTCGTTGACGAAGACCGCGGCGACCTGGACGACGATGGCAATGACCACGGTCGGGACCGACAGCACGAAGAAGGACGCGGCGGTGGCGGCTTTGTCGAAGCGGCGGTACTGGCGCACCGCGGCGTAGGCCCCGATCAGGATCCCGAGCGCGCTGCCGAGGATGGTGGCGACAGTGATCAGCCGTAGGGTCACACCGGCCTTCATCCACATCTGGGAGGAGACCTCACCGCCCTGGATGGTCTTGCCGAAGTCTCCGGTGACGATGCCACCGATCTGGCCGGTCGCGCCGACGTCGCCCACGAGCCAGGTGATGTAGCGCTGGAAGATCGGGGTCTGATCGTTGAGGTTCAGGACGTCCAGTTGGGCGTTGATGAACTCAGGCTCTGGCGGCGGCTGCATCTGCTCGAAGTATCCGCGCGGATACAGATTGGTGGCCGCGAGCACGTACGCGAAACTCGTCGCGATGAAAATCAGCACGACGTAGTTCAGCAGCCGTCTGGCCAGGAACTTGCCCAAAACTATCTCCGAACCTCACAGCCGAGCCCGGCGCTTGACCTGTCTTGATCTGTTGTGGGTCACCAGCACGCGGAGTGACACGGGTCGGGCAAGGTTCGCGCGCTCCGATCGGTTAGTCCGGGTAAGCGCCCAAGCTCTGCCGACACCGCGGGGATCACCCCCAGTGACCGCCGAAACACACTGGATTCCAGTTCACGGTCAGTGACCGGAATGTCAAGATTCTGGGGGATCACTAGACACTTGCCGGTAACCACCGCATCAAGAAAGGACAACGGTGGCAATGTGGGCAGCAAGTTCGCATGCAATTGTCAAGCCTGACACGCAACGCAGCACCTCAACTCCATTGCGTCACACAACCGCACTGAACTGGGCCTATGTGGATTTCGAGCACGGATCACGTAAACGTCGTTTACGGAAAACCGACCCCGAGACGATTCGCCACCCGACCGATCAATGTTCGCAACACGCCGGAAACGGTCCCTCTCCGCACGCCGACCGGGACCGGACCAGCACGCCCAATCATTACTATCCGTCACCGAAATCCCGATCTCCGGCGATTTCCGTTCCACGCCGCATCCCCCGAATAGGTGACCTTGGGTAACACGCGTTAACACGGGCTAAGCATCGCCCCTGAAGCCGTCTTACGAACGGCGCCCTCCGCACCCCCTGCCACCTGCACGGATTCGAGTGACGTGGCCAACACCGGCGGCCGGACACGCGGTACCAACGGGGCTGGGGAACCGGACCGCACCGCGCCCCACCAGGTGCCCAGCGAGCGCGCCGCGTCACCGGCGACGGAGAGACCGGTCCACGCCAGTGGCCCCACCGGGGCCACACCGTGGCGTCGCCGCCACGACAGCAGGTGCGGCACGGTCAGCACGGCGGCGGCGACCAGCGCCCGACGCCCCGTCCGCCCGTCCCTGCCGGTACCCGACGCACGCCGGACTCCCGGGGGCAGGTCCACACGGCCGCTCGGGCGTTCGCGGGCCCAGAGCACCCCGCCGCTGACGGCCACCGCTGCCACGAGCGGCCAGTGGGCCGTCCGCGCGAACCTCGCTCCGGTCCGCACCGTGTGGGCCAGGTCCACGAGCACCGGCCGCACCGTGTCCCCGGCCGGGACCCCGGCTTCCCGAACCAGTTCGCGCGCGGTCGCCGCTCCCCCGAGCGCGCACACCGCGAGACCGGCCAGGGGCCGACCGGACAGGGCCAGGCCCAGGCCGACCACGCCGGACAGTGGCAGCTCGGGGCCGGCGACCCCCCGGCCGTGCCTGCGCGTCAGTGGCCCGGCCGCCGCCCCGGCCTCGAACCGGGAGAGCAGATGCGAGCGCAGGTCCGTGTGCGGCACGGTGCGCACTCGCGACCGGGGCTCGTACCGCACCGTCCACCCCCGCTCGGCCAGACGCCACAGCAGGTCCACGTCGGCCGTCGCGCCGAGGGAGGGGTCCGGGTCGACCAGGCCCCGCCGCACGAACAGGGCGGGCACCGGTTCCGGCGACGCCGCCGGACCGTGGGTGGGCGCGGGTCGGCCGGGGCCGTGTCCCCAGGGCAGGATCGACGTGGGGTCGGGTCCCCGGTCGGCGTGGAGCGCGCTGAGGGAGGCGACGAACATCCCCCGGGGGCCGCTCCGCACCCGTTCGGCGAGAACCCGGGGCACCACCGCGGCGACACCGGGGTCGGCGAAGTGACCGAGGGCGGTGGCCAGCCAGCCGGGGGCGGGCCGGGTTCCGGCGTCCACCAGGGCGACCACCGGGGCGTCGCAGACCCTGAGCGCGACCGCCCGGGCCTCGGCGCCGTCCATGGGCCCGGGCACCACGTGCAGGCCCCTGGCGCGGGCCACCTGGGCACCCAGGCAGGTGGCGCCGACCACCACCGGTCTGAGGTCCGGGTACTCCTGCCGGAGCCCGTCCAGGGTGGCCTCCAGTTCGAGGTGGCGCTCGGCCCCGATCACGGCGACCTGCACGCCGGGAGGCCGGGCCTCCGACGTGGGCCGGGGGTGGGCCAGGCCGGCGTCGACCAGCGCACGTGCGATCCGGCGTTCACCATGGCGGTCGGGCGTGGCTCCGCTCAGCCAGCGGATGACCGAGCTGACGCCCTCGGGAGGCAGACGCAGGGCAGCGGGCGGTGAACCGCCGACGAGGGCGTGGCCCTCGTCCGTGAGTCGGACGGCGCGGTCGATCTCGACGCCGAGGCCGACAGGCAGGGGGTCGGGGGTGGGCGAGGCCATGCCTCCTACCTTCTCGGGTGATCCGCGCCACGCGCAAGACCGAGGCAAGCGGCAAATTTCGGGAGGTCTTCACCAAATCGTTATTCGACCTTGAACCGGCGCAGCGGCGCGTATCCCCGCCGATATCCGACCCCCGTCAGGCCCACCTACCCGAGCGGAACCCTCTTTGGGCAGCTCAGAGGGGGTTACCCTGTCCGGAGCAGGTCGGCTGGGTCGTCAAGGAGGCACGGAGCGTATGCTGAGCGCGATTAGGCCCTTCAGTGTCGTAGGGCACACCCCACACCACACATGACCATCCTCCACGGCCGGCCCTTCGGCCTCGTCACCGTCCCGTGTGAAGCCCCGCGGCTTCTCCCCCACCGCATGCCGTCGCCCTCGTGCCGCGTCCCCAGCGGCACCGAGCCGTGTCCCTCCCTGCTCCCGGGGGCTTCGCCCCGTGTCTGCATCCCGCGCCGTGACCCGTTCCGGGCATGGACGCGTCCAGGGCCAGGCGCCAGTTCGGCCCTGCCCGCGAACACACGTCCTCGGGGAGTGAACCCACTTGTGTGAGACCGCAGCCCCTCGACCAGTGCCCGCGCACCTCCCGACGGCGTCGGCCCCTCTCCACCGTCCCCAACGTCCGGCCAGTCCCATGGAAGAGTCCAGCAGTACCCCGTCCCGATCCACAACCGAGGGCCGTCCAGTGCGTCGGCGCTTCCCCGGTCTGGCCAGCCAGATCTCCTACGCGCGCAGGTTCGTCGCGCGGCAGCTGGCGGTCTCACCGGAGGTCACCACGGCGACGCTGTTGACCAGCGAGCTCGCCACCAACGCCATCACGCACAGCGACTCGGGCCGCGCCACCGGAAAGTTCGAGGTGTGCGTTCGGCGCGCGCCCGGGTGGGCCCGGGTGGAGGTCCGTGACCTGGGCAGCACGACGGAGGCGCCCACGCCCCAGCACCGGGATCCCTACGACACCGCCGAACACGGCAGGGGTCTGGATCTGGTGGAGGCGCTCGCCAGTAAGTGGGGGACCGAACCACGCCACGACGGCCGGGGCCGTCAGGTGTGGTTCGAGCTGGTGTGGGACGGCGACGACCAGGAGTCCGATCGGTCCGGCTGAGGAGCCGGTGCGGTTCCGGAGCAGGGCGTTTCCGGTCGTGAGGTCCGTGCGTCGCCGTGCCGGGGGCGTGTGCTGTCCTAGTCGTCAGTCGTGGTCGGTGCGGCCCCCTTGGGGTCAGCGGTGGTCACACCGGTGTCCGTGGCGGGCAGCCGGTAGCGCTCGTACAGTTCGCGTGCGTAGTCCTTGGCCTCCTGCGAGGGCTCGTCTCCGAGCTCGTCGCGAACGAGGTCATCCAGGCTCTTCTTCGAATCATCCATGGGGGGAAGCCTGCCTGGACTGGGCGGATAGCACAAATCGACATACCGGTGACACAGAGGAAGGGTCCTGGATCCCCTGACCCACAGGGCTTCTCGGTCATCCGGCGGACTCCGGGGCCCGGGTTCCCGCGACCTTCCGGACCTGGTCCGACGCCCCGACGAACGCGAGGAGGGTGCCCCGCACGACCCGCGTGCGGGGCACCCTCCTGTTGGGTGCCGTACCGGTGGGAGCTAGTTCCCTGTGGTTCCTCCGGTGGTGGTGTCCCGCTCCTGCGGGACGTCACCCGTCTCGCCGTCGGCCGTGGTGCCGTCGCCCGACTCCTTGGCCTCCGCCCGGGCACGGCGCCTGGCGCGGCGCCGCTCCTGACGGGCGGCCGACCTGGCCTCGCGCCGCTGACGGCGCACCTCCACCAGCTGGTAGAGGACCGGGACCAGGATCAGGGTGAGCAGGGTCGAGGTGACCAGACCACCGATCACCACGAGGGCGACCGGGGCGGAGACGAAGGCTCCGCCGCCCGCCAGGCCCGTGGCCATCGGGACGAGCGCGGCGATGGTGCCGACCGCGGTCATCAGGATGGGGCGCAGGCGGTGTCGCGAACCCTCGACGATGGCCTCGCTGAGGCCCATCCCCTTCTTCCGGTTCTGGTTGATCAGGTCCATCAGCACGATGGCGTTGGTGATCACGATGCCGATGAGCATCAGCATGCCGATCAGGGCGGCGGCGCCGATCGGTGTGCCGGTCAGCATCAGCAGGCCCAGCGAACCGGTGGCGGCGAACGGGACCGAGATGAGCAGCATGAGCGGCTGCATCAGGCTCTTGAACGTCGCGACCATGATCAGGTAGCAGATGATGACCGCGGCGAGCAGTGCCAGACCCAGCTGCGCGAAGCCCTCGGTCTGGTCCTGGCTGACACCGCCGAGACTGGCGGTGGCACCCGAGGGCAGGTCGATCCCGTCCAGCGCCTGGGTGATCTCGACACTGACCGCGCCGAGGTCGGAGGCGGTGGGGTTGGCCGACACCGTGGTGCTGGTGACACCGTCGATGCGGGTCAGCTCCGGCGGCTGCTCGACCTCGGTGACCTCGGCGACGTCGCCGAGTTCGATCTCCTCACCGGTGGGCGTGGTGATCGGCAGCTCCTCGAGCTCGACCACGGTACCCGGCGCGTCCTGGACCAGGACGACGACGTCGCGGCGGATGTGCTCGATGGTGGCGTCACCGACGTCGCGGCCGTTGAAGGCGGCGGAGACGGTCTGGCCGACCATGCTCTCGTTGAGGCCGTACTCGGCGGCCTCCTCACCGTCGACGTGCACCTCCAGCGCGGGCTGCGACTGGGAGATACCGCTGGTGACGTCGTCCGCGCCGTCGATGCCGCGCAGTTCGTCCTCGATCATCCCGGCCGCCTCGACCAGGGTGTCCTGGTCCTCGGCGGTCACGCGGACCTCGATGCCCGAGCCGCCCATGCCGCCCGTGGAGTCCATGCGCGGCGGGTACTCGGTGTCGAGGTCGTCGAAGGTGTCCCGCAGGACGTCGCGGTTGCGGAGCTGGTCACTGTCGGGGTCAGCGGTGATCGTGTAGTCGATCTGGTCGCCGCCCCCGCCCATCATCGGGTTGCCGCCGATGTTGACCTGGTAGGTCTCGATCCAGGCCATCCCGGCCAGGGCTTCCTCGACCTTGACGGCCTCGGCGTCGGCGGCCTCCAGGGACATGCCCGGTTCGAGCTCCTGGATGACCGTGTAGGTGTTCTCCTCTGCCTCGCCCAGCCAGTCCGTCTCGGAGTTGGCGGCCATGACGAGGGTGCCGCCGAAGATCGCCACCGAGGCGGCCAGCGTGACCACCGTGGCGACCCTGCGCTTGGTGGTGATCCACCGGATGACCGGCAGGTAGGCCCGCTGGAGCGGGGTGCGCATCTCGCGCTGGTGCGCGGCTCGCTCGATCTCCTCGCGGCTGGCGTCCCCGACCTCGGCGGGCCGCAGGAACCAGTAGCACAGGACCGGGGTGATGGTCAGGGCGACGAGCAGGGAGCCGGCCAGGGCCAGGCTGCTGGTGACCGCGAACGGCATGAAGATCTCGCCGACCATGCCGCCGACGAAGGCCAGCGGGAGGAACACGGCGATGGTGGCGAAGGACGAGGAGGCCACGGCGGTGGCGACCTCGCGGACACCGTCCTTGACGGCGGTCATCCGTTCCTTGCCGTAGTCCATGTGTCTGCGGATGTTCTCCAGCACCACGATGGAGTCGTCCACCACCCGGCCGATCGCGATGGTGATCGCGGCCAGGGTGAGCATGTTCAGGGTGAACCCGAACACCTGCATGCCGACGAAGGCCGCCAGGACCGACACCGGGATGGACACCGCCACCACCAGGGTGGAGCGGATGGACAGCATGAAGACCAGGATCACGATGACCGAGGCGGCCAGGCCGTAGGCACCGGCCTCGAACATGTCCGTGATCGAGTCGTTGATGAAGGGCGCCTGGTCGAAGACGACGGCCAGGTTGATGTCGTCGCCGAGCAGGTCGGACTGCTGGTCGAGGACGTCCTGGACCCCGTCGGAGATCTCGACGGTGTTGCCGTCCGGCGTCGCCATGACCATGAGCGCGACGCTGGGGTCGCCGTCCAGGCGGGCGATGGAGGAGGCGTCCTCGGTCACCATCTCGACGTCGGCGACCTCGGAGATCTGCACGGGAGAGGGCGCCGGGGCCGGCGGGGCACCGGGCATGGCCGCGGACGGGTCCGCGCCCTGGGAGGGCTGCACCCACACGTCCTCGATGTCCTCGAGGCTGGTGAGCTGGTCACCGGTGGTGACGCTCAGGCTGCGGCCGTCCTCGTCGATGCTGCCGCCCGCCATCAGCAGGCCGCTGGACTCCAGGGCGTCGGCCAGGTCCTGGGTGCTGATCCCGGCGTCGGAGAGCTCGTCCTCGTCCGGGGTGACCTCGACGCGCTGTTCGGGGACGCCGGACAGGTTGGCCGAGCGCACACCCGGGACCGACTCCAGTTCCGGGATGAGCACGTTCTCGATGGACGCGACCATCGACTGCTCGTCGCCGTTCTCGGAGCTGGCGGCCAGCATCATCACCGGCATCATGTCCATGCTCAGGGCCATGACGGAGGTGGAGGCGTCGTCGGGGAGCAGACCGGAGATCTGGTCGACCGCGACCTGGGTCTCGCGGACCAGGGCGTCCTGGTCGCGGCCGTAGTCGAACTCCGCCATGATCTGCGCGGACCCGGTGGTGGAGGTCGAGGTGATGGTGTCGACCCCCTCCACGCCCTGGAGGGCCTGTTCGAGGGGCTCGGTGACCTGTCCCTCGACCACCTGCGGTGTGGCGCCCTGGTACTGGGCGGAGACCATCACCATCGGCAGGGACATCTCGGGGAAGAGCTCACGCTTGGACGACATCGCCGCGAGGACGCCGAAGAGCAGAACGGCCAGGGTGATGAGGAGGACCAGCGCCCGGTTGCCGAGCGACATGACCGAAAGCCGGTTCACGCGTTCGTCCCTTCCGCCGGGTGGGCGGAGCCCCGAGTCGGGGGGTGTTCCGCGCGGAGGGCCGTTGGGGCCTGTCTGGACATGAGAGGTGATCGCTCCTAGCTCGCCGAGTGTGGGACGGCCGGACCGGGGTGTGCGGCGTTCGTTGTCGAGCGCGCGCTCACCCGTGCGGTCTCGGTGCCGATCCGCGAGGACGTGGGTGTGGGGGATGCGGGGTGTTCGTCCGCCTGGTACGGGGCCCGCGAGGGGCTGCGCATCCGCCGGGCGCACCACTCACCATACGTCGCGTTATATCGGAAGTTGAGCGGAACAAGGGAGTTCAGGGATCTCTCAGGGACATGTCAGCCTTCTGTCAGGGTCCCGTCCGACCAAAGTTAGGGACGTCCGCGGAAAGTCGCGGGTCACCCATCCCGAAGTGTGTGTTCGTGCACTCAGAACCCACGGATTCCTGTAACGGACATCACATGGCTGTTTCCGGCCCACCGAAACTCGCCGGGAGGCCGCGACCCTCCCGGCGGGCCGGGGGCGTACGACGGCGCGGCGCGGTGACTCAGACGACCGGCGCCTGTTCCCCTGGTTCCCCCTGGGAGTCCAGGGTCATGTGGGGCTGCGTGGTACCCCAGACGACACCGAGGAGGTCCTCCAGCGCGTGGGCCAGGGACGCGTCGACGAGTTCGTAGCTGACCTGGCGTCCGCGCGCCTGGGTCCTGACGAGTCCGCAGTCGCGCAGGCACGCGAGGTGGTTGGACACGTTCTGCCTGGTGAGGCCGAGCCGGTCGGCGAGCCCGGCGGGGTAGTCGGCCCCTTCCAGCAGGGCCAGGAGGAGGCGGCACCGAGTGGGGTCGGACAGGGCACGGCCGAGACGCTGGATCGCGGAGAGGCGCTGCTCGGAGGTCAACATGAAAATCATTGTACATCGTTTGCTGTATAGACAGCCCACGCTGTATAAACAGTGAAGGCTGAACTGTTTGACCGGAACACCCGGGCCCGCTGATCACCCGGGCCCGCCGCAGCAGACCGCCGCGACGCGTGGCGACGCCACCGCTCGCCGAACCGAGGAGGGAACCCATGGGCGCCGGACACGACCACGGCCCGATCACCGCCGGGGCCGCCAACAGCAGGAAGTTGGCCCTGGTCCTGGGGCTGATGCTCGTCGTCGCCGTCGTTCAGGTCACCGGCGCCGTGTTCAGCGGCAGCCTCGCCCTGCTCGCCGACGCGGGACACACCGTCACCGACTCCTTCGGGGTCGCCCTGGCACTGGCCGCCGTGTGGATCGCCGCGCGTCCCGCGACCAGCAAGCGCACCTTCGGTTTCCAACGGGCCGAGATCCTCGCCGCCGCCGTCAACGCGATCGTGCTGTTCGCCCTGTGCGCGTTCATCGTGATGGAGGCGGTCAAGCGGCTCAGCGAGCCCACCGAGGTGTCCGGGCTCGGCATGGTGGCCGTCGCCGCCTTCGGCCTGGTCATGAACATCGTCGCGCTGTTCGTCCTGCGCTCCGGCGCCAAGGAGAGCCTCAACGTCAAGGGCGCCTACCTGGAGGTCATGAGCGACGCCCTGGCCTCGGTCGGCGTGATCGTGGGCGGGCTGATCGTGTGGCTCACCGGCTGGCAGCAGGCGGACACCCTGGTCTCCCTGGGCATCGCCGCGATCATCGTGCCCCGCGCGTGGGCGCTGCTGAAGGAGGCCGTGCACATCCTGCTGGAGGCCACGCCCAAGGGCATGGACCTGAGCGAGGTCCGCGCGCACCTCATGGGGCACCCGGCCGTCATCGACGTTCACGACCTGCACGCCTGGACCATCACCTCGGGGGTCCCCGTGATGTCCGCGCACGTGGTGGTCGCCGAGGACGACCTGCGGGACTCCGGAAAGATGCTCGACGAACTGCACGAGTGCCTGACCGGGCACTTCGACGTGGAACACTCCACCCTCCAGCTGGAACCGCCGGGCCACGCCGACCACGAGGGCGCCCGGCACCCCTGAGGGGCTCCCCCTCCTCGCGGTGGGGCGGCGTGCCCGGACCGCGTGGCTTTGGCAGAATTGTGTGGGTCCCCGAGCGAGGAGAGCCCGTGTCACGCAGCCCCGAGCACCAGGCACGTCAACGGTGAACCCACCGCCCGCACGCCGTCGCCCCAGGGCGCTGCGATGGTTCGCACGCGGCGCCTTCTCACTGCGGGGAGCGGTACGGAACCGGGGCCCGGCCACCACACGACACGTCACGCGGGAGCCCCGCGCCTGGCTCAAGCCCGCGCGGGTCTTCCTGCTGATGTTCGTGGCCGTCGACCTGGTCGGTGCACTGCTCCTCAGCACTCCGTGGGCCACGACGGACGGCCGCGGCCTCCCCTTCGAACAGGCCTTCTTCACGGCGACCTCGGCGCTCGCGGTCTGCGGGCTCAGCGTCGTCTCGATCGGTGACGACCTGAGCGGGTTCGGACAGGGTGTGGTGCTGGCGCTGATGCAGGCGGGCGGCATGGGCATCATGACCCTGGCCTCACTGCTCGGAACCGCCGTGATCCACCGGTTCGGGCTCCGGATGCAGCTCAACGTGCAGGCCGAGATGCGCACCCTGTGGGTCGGGGACGTGCGCGGGCTGGTGAGCCGGGTCCTGACGATCTTCCTGGTCTGCCAGGCGATCACCTTCCTCCTGATCACCCCCCGCATGTGGCTGGGCTACGACCTCACCTTCGGCCAGGCCGTCTACTCCGGCGTCTTCCACTCCATCTCGTCGTTCAACAACGCCGGGATGTCCCTGTACCCCGACAGTTTCGTCCGGTTCTCCGGGGACGCGTTCGTCCTCTTCCCCATCGCGCTCTCCTCGATCCTCGGCGGCATCGGCTTCCCCGTGCTGCTGGAGCTGCGGCGCCAGCTGCGCACCCCGCGCCGCTGGACCCTGCACACCAAGCTCACCGTCGCCACCACCAGCCTGCTGTTCGTGGTGGGAGCGCTGCTGGTCACCACGATGGAGTGGAACAACCCCCACACCCTCGGGCAGCTGCACTGGTGGGCCCGGATCACCGACGGCGTCTTCGCCGGGGTGATGCCGCGCAGCGGCGGCCTGAACTCCGTGCCCACCGGCGAGATGCAGGACTCCACCCTGCTGCTGACCATCATGCTGATGTTCGTCGGCAACGGCAGCGCCGGGACGGCGGGCGGGATCAAGGTCGCCACCCTCGCGGTCATCTTCCTGGTGGTGCTCGCCGAGGTCCGCGCGCACGACCGGGTGCACGTCTTCGGCCGTCAGCTTCCCTATGACGTGATCCGCCAGGCCCTGAGCCTGGTGTTCCTGTCCGCGACCGTGGTCGCGGCCAGCACCTTGCTCATGCTGTACGCCACCCGGTACTCCCTCATGCAGGTGCTCTTCGAGGTCGTGTCCGCGTTCGGCGTGGTGGGGCTCTCCACCGGGATCACCCCCGATCTCGCGCCCTGGAACCAGTACCTGATGGCGGTGCTGATGGTCGCCGGTCGGATCGGGCCCGTCACCTTCGTGACGGCCCTGGCCTTCCGCGACCGGCACCGCCGCTACGAACTCGCCGAGGCCCGGCCGGTCATCGGTTGAGCCGGACCCACTCGGCACTTCCCCGGAGGAGAGAGAACATGCCACACCGAGACAGATCAGACGACAAGCGCGTGCTGGTCATCGGCCTCGGCCGGTTCGGGAGTTCGCTCGCGCTGGAACTGGTCAACCGCGGCTGGGAGGTGCTCGGCCTGGACTCCAACCCCCGCCTGGTGCAGACCTACGCCGACGCGCTCACCCACACGGTGGTCGCCGACGTCACCGACGAGGAGGCGCTGCGGCAGATCGGCGCGGCCCAGTACGCGCGGGCGGTGGTGGCGATCGGCAGCCACCTGGAGGAGAGCATCCTCGCCACGTCCCTGCTGGTGGACATGGGTGTGCCCTCGATCTGGGCGAAGGCGACCAACCGCAGGCACGGGCGCATCCTGGAGCAGGTCGGTGCCGACCACGTGGTGCTGCCCGAGCACGACATGGGCGAGCGGGTGGCGCACCTGCTTTCCGGGCGGATGCTGGACTACGTGGTGCTGGACTCGGGCTTCGCGCTGGGCAAGACCCGGGCGCCGAAGTCGCTGTTGGGCAGGACGCTGCGGGAGACACGGGTACGACAGCAGTTCGGGATCACCGTGGTGTCGGTGAAACGGGTGGGCGCGTCCTTCACCTACGCGACCCAGGAGACCGTCCTCCACAAGGGCGACGTGATCGTCGTGGCCGGCCGCACCGACGATGTGGAGCGGTTCGCGGAGAGCACCTGAGCGGGGCCCGGCGATCACCTGGGCGGAGTCGTGGCTGACCAGGAGCTTTCCCACAAAGCAGACAAATTGACAACCGTTTTCATTTTCCCGATGATGGGTCCATGAGAACTCCCATCGCGCGCGCCGCCGCCCTCGGCGCCACCACACTCCTGATCGTCACCGGGTGCGGAACCGGCGGAGGTGGGACCAACGAGGACAGTGTCTCCCCCGCCGACGCGGACCTGACCGTCGTCACCGGCGTGTACCCGCTGGAGTGGCTGGCGCAGGAGATCGGTGGCGACGGCGTCGCCGTCGTCCAGCTCACCGAGCCGGGCACCGAACCGCACGACCTGGAGCTGACCGGCCGACAGATCGCCGAGGTCAGTGAGGCCGACATCGCCTTCTACGTCCAGGGGCTCCAGCCCGCCGTGGACGAGGCGGTCAGCCAGGAGGCGGAGGAGGCCGCTCTCGACGTGGCCGACGTCGTCGAGCTCCGTCCGGCCGCCGGCGCGGACGACCACGCGGAGGACGACCACGATCACGACCATGACCACGGCCATGACCACGAGGAGGACGGGGGGCACCCCGAGGACGACGGTCACGACCACGGCGACCTCGACCCCCACTTCTGGCTGGACGTGGAGCTGATGAAGGAGTCCGCCGAGGCCCTGGCCGAGCGGATGGGCGAGATCGACCCCGAGGGGGCCGACCGCTACCAGGAGGGGGCCGAGCGCGTCGTCGGCGAGCTCTCCACCATCGGTGACGCCTACGAGGAAGGCCTCGCCACCTGCGAGCACCGCGAGGTGGTGGTCGGCCACACCGCCTTCACCTACCTCACCGAGCAGTACGACCTGGAGCAGATCGGGGTCAGTGGAGTGGACCCCGAGACGGAGCCCTCCCCCGCCCAGATCGCCGCGATCACCGACGTCGTCAGGGAGCGCGACATCACGACGATCTTCACCGAACCGCTGATGCCCGCCGCCACCGCCGACACCATCGCCGCGGAGACCGGCGCGCGGGTGGAGGTGCTCGATCCGCTGGAGGGAGTCACCGACCGGTCACCCGGCGACGACTACCCGTCGATCATGCTCGGCAACCTGGACGCGTTGACCGCCGCGCTCTCCTGCGAGTGAGTCGAGGGGGTGCGCACACCCCCCAACGAGGCCCCGTCGGATGACCGGCGGGGCCTTTTGCTACCACAGGACATTCGACGCCGAGCGTCCTTTCCAATAACGGTTCCGCGATTGTCACATAGGGCCTGACCTGCATCGGAATGGGTTTGATCAGGCACTGAAGGCATCTCGATTACATGGCGCTTACATCCTCACAAAGCCCCGGACAAGTGGCGATGGTCACGCTATGCTCGGAAGAGTGTCAGTCCGATGCACGTGCATCTGGTAGTGCATCGGTACGCACATCCCCTCAGAGAGACCAAGGAGCTAGACGAACATGACCGCACACAACGGCATCCGCGCGACCGAGCTGACCGAGGCCTCCTGGCAGAAGGCCAAGCGCAGTAACTCACAGGGTGCCTGCGTCGAGATGGCCCGCCTCAACGACGGTTCGATCGCCATGCGCAACTCGCGTTTCCCGACCGGACCGGCGCTGGTCTACACCCAGGAGGAGATCGACTGCCTCATCCTGGGCGCCAAGGACGGCGACTTCGACAACCTGCTCGGCTAGGACGTGTTCCCCGGCTCCTGATCGGCGCACCCCGGGGCGGTGCGTCAGCCACGGCCTGGTACGCCTCACCCTTGCTCTCTCCCAGGTCGCAGGGCCTCCACGAACACCGAAGGGCTCCGTCCGAAACGGACGGAGCCCTTCACGCGTGTGTGGACCGGCCGGGCGGGGGGCGCCCTCGGTACCGGTGTCAGTTGCCTTCGAGGTCCTTCAACATGTCCTTGAGGAAGGAGAGGGTCTCGTCGGGGGTGGCGGCGGAGACACTGAGCCGCGTCATGGCCTTGGTGTAGGCCTCCACCGTGGCGGGCTTGTCGATGACCTCGCCGTCAGTGAGCTGTTCGAGGTAGACGATGTCGGAGAGTTCGAACTCGGAGTAGCGCAGCAGCGTGAAGGAACCGGCCTCCGCCGCGTGCGCGCCCACCTCGAAGGGGATGATCTGGAGGGTGACGTTCTCGTGGTTCTCGCAGAGGTGGATCAGGTGACGGAGCTGGCCACCCATGATCGCCGGGCCGCGCTCCCTGCCCCCGATGGGACGGCGCACGGCCGCCTCGTCGAGGATGATCCACATCTTCTTCCCGGCTTCCAGGTGCTTCTGTCTGGTGAGTCTGGCCTGGATTCGCTGCTCGGTCACCATGTCCGTCTCGACCCCGCCGGAGATGATCTCGCGGGCGTACTCCTCGGTCTGGAGCAGGCCGGGTACGAACTGGGACTCGTAGATCCGGATCTGGTCGGCTGCCTCCTCGAAGCCCACGTAGCGGATGAACCACTTGTGGAGGGCGTCGCCGTACTCCTTCCACCAACCGGGCTTGTTGGATTCGGCGGCCAGTTCCCGGAATTGCTTGAGCAGCTTGCGGTCCGTGACGCCGTACAACTTCAGGAGGTCCTCGATATCACGGGCCTTGAATCCGACCCGGCCGAGTTCCATGCGGCTGATCTTGGAGGCGGAGGCGCGAATCTTCTCACCGGCCGCCTCGCGCGTGAGGCCGCTGCGCTCCCGATGCTTCCTCAGCTGGTGCCCGAGGAGCATGCGACGCACGGTGGGTCCACTCCCCTGACGCAATTGAGCGATATCCACCTTCGCCGCCTCTCTGTCATTCTCCGAACAAGGGTATCGGGTCGACCGAACCCCTTTGCCGGGCGGTCCGGACACTACACGTACACGATATAGCCCGCGTCCCGCCCGGCCCACGGATCGGTCCCGTCAACCCCTGCGACACGTCGGATCGCTGGGTGGACATCTTCCGGGGGCCGCCAAGCGGTCGGCCCCCGAGAACGGGGGCCGTGTCATCGACTCACACGAATTGCGCCCAAACGAACTTTCCGCCGGGCGGCGTGGGAATCACTCCCCACTCTCGCGCGAAAGCGCTCACCAGGGCAAGCCCTCTGCCACCCTCCATGCTCGGCTCCGCTTCCCTTCTGTGGGGCAAGCGATCTCCGCCGTCCCGAACAGCGCAGATGAATTCACCGCCGCTGCGCATGAGGGACAGCTGAATACCGGCTTCGCCCTGCCTGGTCAAGGCCAGGGGTCCACCGTGCCGTACCGCATTGGTGACCAATTCGGAAACGACCACCGCCACATCACCGGACAAGTACTCCATCCGCCATTCGAGGAGGAGGGCCGCGGAAATCTCGCGCGCGGCGGCCACCGCCCTGGGACGGGGCTCGAAGGTCCACGTGACGGCGTCGTGCCGGTCTCCGCAGACCGGGGTGTTCCAACGACGCGAACCGTGGGTCAGGACCCTGAGCCACCAGGCGCCGGTAGGCTTCGCCACCACCTCCGCACACTCCATGCCCTTCAACTCCTCACTGACGCTTCGCGCCGGGCCGCCGACGAATGGGGAGGCCCGTGCCGGTGCACGACCCGAATGCACGTGCATCTCGGCGTTGGAGGCAATCGTAGGCCACGCCCCGACAAAGTGCAGGCAAACGCGGACACGAACCCGAAAGGATTGCCGCTGCGCAGGTGGGAGGTATCGAAGAGCTGTCGCGCAGGCGTTACCCAGGTGTTTCGCAAGTGCGGCGCAACCACCACCCGGGGACGTACCGACCGGTAGGCATGTGGATAGGATTCCCCAGCGCCCAGCACACGAATTACGGAGGTAACACCATGTCCCCAACGCCTCGTGTGGCGATCGTGACCGGCGCGGCCCGTGGTATCGGCGCCGCGACCGCCGAGCGTCTGGCCCGTGAGGGCCGAGCCGTCGCCGTGCTGGACCTCAGGGAGTCCGACGCCCAGGAGGTCGCGGACCGGATCACCGACGCCGGAGGCACGGCCGTCGCGGTGGGTTGCGACGTCTCGGACGAGGACCAGGTCGCCGCGGCGGTCGACACCGTCGCCGAACGCCTCGGCCCGCCCGCGATCCTCGTCAACAACGCGGGTGTGCTCCGCGACAACCTGCTGTTCAGGATGTCCACCGACGACTGGGACACGGTCCTCGGCGTGCACCTGCGCGGATCGTTCCTGATGAGCAGGGCCGCCCAGGCGCACATGACCGCCGCCAAGTGGGGCCGGATCGTGAACCTGTCCAGCTCCTCCGCGCTGGGCAACCGGGGCCAGGCCAACTACTCGGCGGCCAAGGCCGGGCTCCAGGGCTTCACCAAGACCCTCGCCGTCGAGCTGGGCAAGTTCGGCGTCACCTGCAACGCGGTCGCCCCCGGGTTCGTCGAGACCGCGATGACCCGCGCCACCGCGGAGCGGATCGGCATCGACTACGACGACATGAAGGCCTTCAAGTCGGCCGAGATCCCGGTCCAGCGGGTCGGCTACCCGGAGGACATCGCCAACGCCGTCGCGTTCTTCACCGGTGAGGACGCCGGGTTCGTGTCCGGGCAGGTCCTGTACGTCGCGGGCGGCCCCCTGGACTGACCGGTCCCGCGCCACAGGGCGGGTGTCCCCTTTCGGCGGGGCGCCCTCCCTTCGTGATTCACGTGGCCGGAACCGGCCATCCCGCTTCCGGCGCCGGGGCGCTAGGAGTGCGGTCCTTCCGGCTTCGGGCGAACAAGCACCTCGGTGATGGTCCTGCCGTTGGTCTGCGCCACCTCGGCCGTCCAACCGCCGAAGTCCACCCGTTCCCCCGCCCTCTGGGGGATGTGCTCCAGCACGGCGAGGATCAACCCGGCCACGGTGACGTAGTCGCCCTCCGGCGGGTCCGGGAGGTCCAGGTCGAGGTCGGACAGGTCGTGCACCGGGTAGGTACCCGGCAGCGTCATCGACCCGTCCTCGTGCCGCCGGACGACGCGGACGTCGGTGTCGGTCTCGTCGTAGATCTCCCCGACGATCTCCTCCAGCAGGTCCTCCAGGCTGACGATCCCCTCGATCCAGCCCATCTCGTTGACCACCACGGCGAGCTGCGCGCGTTGCTCGGTCATCCGTTCGAGGGCCAGGGACACTACCAGCGAGTCGGGGAGCAGCATCGGCTCCCGAGCGACCTCACGTACGCTTCCCGAGCCCCGAACGAGGTCGGACCAGTGCACCACGCCGAGGACCTCGTCCAGGTCTGCCTCGGCCACCACCGGCGCCCTGGAGTGCCCGTGCTCGGCGAGCATCCCCAGGGCGTCGCCGGTCGGCGTCCCGGCCGGGATGGTGAACACCTCCCCGCGCGGCACGACCACCTGGCGTAGCCGCCGGTCGTCGATCTCGAACGCACCCGTGATGATGGTGCGCTGTTCCTGGGTGATGCCGCGTTGGGAGGCGAGCATGTCCCGCAGCTCCTCCTCCGAGATCTCCTCCCTGGCGGCCTCGGGGTCACCGCCGGTCAGTCTCACCAGCAGGTCGGTGGACGCGCTCAGCAGCCACACCACCGGGCGGGACAACGTGGCCATCAGGTCCAGGGGGCGGGAGACCGCCAGCGCCCAGGTCTCGGCGCGCTGCATCGCGACGCGTTTGGGCGCGAGCTCCCCCAGCACGAGCGTCACGAACGTGAGGACGACCGTGACGAGGACGACCGACACCGGGGCCGCCGCGGCACCGAGGAAGCCCAGGGGTTCGACGAGCGGACGCGCGAGGGACACGGCGGCGGTGGCGGAGGCGAGGAACCCCGCGAGGGTGATGCCGATCTGGATGGTGGCGAGGTAGCGGTTGGGGTCTCCGGCCAGGCGGGCCACGGCCCTGCCGCCCGCCCCGCGTGCCGCCAGCTGCTTGACCTGCCCCTCGCGCAGGGTGATCAGTGCGATCTCACTGCCCGAGAAGAGCGCGTTGACCAGGACCAGGGCCAGAACCAACCCGAGCTGTACCCCGTAGCCATCCATGTTCCGCCGTCTCCCCAGTGGTGGACCCGTGGATCATTACCCCTCGTCTCCTCACCCTGACACAACGTGCTGTTCGGGCCCCCTCCACGCACCGTGGTCCGCGCTCTTTGTCGGGGGCCCGGGCACCCGGTGCCGACCGCTGCCCCACGTTCGGAGTGAGGGTCGGTGGCCGGAGCGAGGTCGTCGCGGGGGCCAGGCGTGGCCTCGATGGCTTCGGTGACCTCGGTGACCAGTTCCTCGACGAGTTCGATGCCCTGGGTGTAGCCGGGGTGTCCGTCGGACAGGACCGCCACCAGGTACTCGCGGTCGGGTCCGCGGACGTGTCCGACGCTGTTGATGATCCACGCGCCGCCGTCGGACCCGTTCGGAGTCCAGCCGTTCTTCACCCCCACGGTGTCCCCTGGGGCGGCGACCGCGGAGACTCCCCAAGCCTGTTCGGGGGCGACCGACTCCATGAGCCCGCGGACGTGGGCGCGGTCGTCCTCGGAGAGCGGCCCCTCGTCGGTGTACAGGGCGCGCAGCAGGCGGACCTGGTCGGCGGCGGTGGTCTTCGTGGCGCCCCAGCTCCCACCCGCGTCGGGTTCCGTGCCGGTGAACCCGAGGCGCTCCGAGTGACGGCGGAACCCGTCGGTGAAGCCGAGCCGGGAGTAGAGGAGGTCGGTGACCGAGTTGTCGCTGTACCTGATCATCCGTTCGGCTCGTTCGAGCTCGTCCTCTGTGAGTGCGCGGCCCTCCTCCTCGGCGTTCATGAGGAGCATGGTGAGGATGGTCAGCTTGGCGACGCTCGCGGTGGGGAACCGCTGGTGCGACTGGTGACTGAAGGTGGTGCCGGTCCGCAGGTCCTGGACCGCGATCCCGAACTCGGCCGCGTGCTCGGCGTCGAGGGCCTCGACGCGTTCGGTCAGGGCGGCCCGCTCGTCCGGGGGCAGGGCCGTGCCTCCCAGCGCGATGGTGGGCGGCTGCCGGGGCGGGGCGGCCAGTTGGGCGATCCGCGCGGCCCCGGGCGGCACTGCCTCGATCTCGGGGAGCGCGCCGGGCAGGGACGTGCCCATCAGGAGGGCGACGAGGACGGCGGTCGCGACGGACCGGGTTCGTCGATCGGTGGAGGGAGGCCGGGGCACACGATCACCGGTTGCACCGTTGAGGGGGTCTCACGGCCATTATCCCCGGACAACCAGCGCGAATCACCCGTCCGATACCGAATCGGTACCGGTGGGTCAGTCCGTTCCCAGGCGGGTTTCCTCGTCGATTCCCCGGGCCACCAGGGCCTCACCGGTGGCGTCGGCCATCCGGAGCAGTTGGACGATCACCGGCACCACCAGCAGGTGGGGACGCCCGGACAGGCCGCGTGCGCGGTACCCCTCCCGTGCGGCTCGCCAGGCGGTGGCGACCATCGGGATCGACCGCACGGTCAGCGCGAGCACCAGGGCGACCCGGTCGGGGTTCACCCCCACGTGGCGCAGCGGGCGGGCGAGGCGTTCGAAGAGGTCCAGCATCTCCCGCACACGGGTCGTGAGGGTGACGGCGTTGGCCAGCAGCACCAGGGTGGCGAGCTGGGCGCAGAGCCGGAGCCCCTCCTCCCAGGCGCCGAACAACGCCTGGAACGTCCCGATGGCCAGGAGGAACGGCCACAGCGCCCGCAGGACTCCCAGGGCCCGGCGCGGGTGCAGGCCGACCAGCGGATACACGACGAGGCTCGCCGCGAGGGCACCCAGGGACACCCACGGGTCAGCGGCGACCAGCAGCGCCGCGCCGACCACCAGCAGACCCAGGAGTTTGGGCCCGGCGGGGATCCGGTGCAGCGGGCCCGTGCCGGGCACGTACAGACCGATCGCGCTCACGTGGCGCCGTCCGCCTGGTCCATGAGCTTGGTGTAGAAGGTCACCGCGTCCCCGGGGGCTCCGTCGAACGCCACCCGGCCCTCGGCCATGACCAGGACCCGGTCGAAGCCGGAGAGCAGGTCCAGGTCGTGGGTGAACAGGACGACCCGCTGTTCGAGCCCGGCCAACGTGCGGTGCACCATGCGGGTGTTGCGCAGGTCGAGCAGGGTGGTGGGTTCGTCACAGACCAGGATCTCGGGCCCGGTCACCAGGACCGAGGCCAGCGCGAGGAGCTGCTTCTGGCCTCCGGAGAGCAGGTGTCCGGGGTGGTCGCGGTGGTCACCGAGCCCGTACCGCTCCAGGACCTCGTCCACGCGGCGAGCGGTCTCCTCCCTGCCCAGCTTCAGGGAGCGCAGTCCGATCTCCACGTCCTCGGCGACCGTCGGCATGATGATCTGGTTGGCGGCGTCGGAGAAGACGAACCCGACCCTGCGCCGGACCTGCTTCGCGTGCCGACGGGTGTCCCACTCCCCCAGCGAGACCCTGCCCGCGTCCGGCAGCACCAGGCCGTTCAGGGTGCGGGCCAGGGTGGACTTGCCCGATCCGTTGGCCCCGATCACGGCGATGCGGTGCTCGGTCAGGTCGAGGTCGACGTCCCGCAGCACCGCGCGGCCGTCGTAGGAGTGCGAGACCCCTTCGAGGCGCAGCATCAGTCGTTCTCCTGGGAGACCCGGTCGTCGATGACCGGGCGGCCCGCCGGGGGAATCGGGTAGGCGCGGAAGACGGCGCTGGCGATCGCCGCGGTCGCCACGGCCTTGACGATGTCGCCCGGAAGGAAGACCGCCATGGACAGGGCGGCGGCGAGGGCGCCGTCCCCGAGGACCACCGCCATCCAGGGGACGCCGATCGCGTAGATGACGACGATCCCGCCGAGCAGGTTGATGAGCAGGCCCCGCAGGAAGCCGTACCTCCCGTGCGCCACCATGCGGTCGGTGAGGAAGCCGATGACGAGGGCGGCGAAGATCCAGCTCACGATGAACCCGGCCGAGGGCCCGGCCAGGACGGAGAGCCCGCCGCGACCGCCCGCGAAGAGCGGCAGCCCGGCCAGTCCGAGCGCCAGGAAGGCGGCGATCGCCAGGCTGCCGCGCTTCCACCCGAGGAGGCTGGGGGCGAGCATGATGCCCAGTGTCTGGAGGGTGATCGGCACCGGCCCGATGGGGATGGCGACGGTGACGCTGAGCGCGGCGATCAGCGCGGCGAACACGGCGACGAGTGCGAGGTCGCGCGCGGTGAGTCCCCGGTAGCGGACGTGGGCCGTCACGGTGGTGGGCATGCGTGGTCACCTTCGGGGAGGAGTCGGGAGCGGGTCACCGTCCATTGTCCGTTATGCGGGGTCGACCGGCAGGGGGCGGGGCGTACAGAAGCTCGGCGCGGGTGTTGTAGGGGTTCGCCTAGGGCCCGGGTCACAGTGGGTGCACCGGGCCCCGGGATCCCCCTCGATCTCAGCCCTGGGCGGCCTCGGCGCGCTGGATGCGTTTGATGGGGACCGGCAGCACGCAGACGGGGACCGGCAGGTCCAGGCGGTGGCCGGTGTCACTGGGAACGCCGGTGTCCGGGTCGATGCGCAGCGACATCAGGGAGTCCCCGTTCTGGGCGGCCACGACCAGGTGGTCGGGTTGTCCGTTGTGACCCCGGACCACGGTGAAGTGGCGGGGCCAGGCGCCCACGGGGGTGTCGGCCAGGTGCTCCAGGCGGGCGCCCTCGTCGCGGACGGCGAAGGTCGAGACGGCGTCCGCGCCCCGGTTGGACACGTAGACGCGCCCCTCGTAGGTGGTGGTCATCGGCAGGGCGTCGCCGTCGGCGATCTCACGGCCCTCGACCTTGAGCCGGTGGAGCGCGATCTCGGCCGGGAAGTTGTCAGGGAGGGGGTCGCCCACGGCGGGCACGGACCCCAGGTGCTCCCCCGTGCCGTTGCGGGGGTTCCAGCGCACGACGTGCACCCGGGAGTCCAGTTCTCCGGCGACGTAGACGTGGCGGCCGTTGACCGCCATGTGCCGGGGTCCCGTTCCGGAGGGCAGGCGCACGGTGCCCAGGAGGCCCTCGTCGATGGCGGGCGCCGGGCCCTGGTTCTCCTCGTTGAGCGGGGTGGGGTAGTGGTACACGCGCAGTTCGTCCGCGCCCAGGTCCGCGGCGAGCAGGTAGCGCAGGCGGGGGTCGTCGGAGTCCAGGACCACGGCGGTGCTGTGCGCGTGCGGCCCCTCCTGGCGGTCGGAGACCGGTCCGTGGCCGCGGTGGGCGAGTTCGCGACGGGGTCCGGTGGGAGCTCCGTCCTCACCCGTGGGCTGGAGGGTCACCACACCGTCGGCGTAGTTGGCCACGGCCACCCGTTCGGGGCCCAGGTAGCGGACGTGGCAGGGCGAGCCTCCGCCGGTGGGCACGGAGCCGAGTTCGGTGAGTGTGGCGTCGCCGTGCACCCGGAAGGCGGTGAGCGAGCCCTCGGCCCGCTCGTTGACCGCGTACACCGTGGGAGGGTCCGGCCGGAAGGCGAGGAACGAGGGTCCGGTCGTGCGGGCGGCGACGCCGTCCGAGGTCAGTTCTCCGGTCTCGGGGTCGAACCAGACACGGTGGACGCCCTCGCCCTTGCCGGGCGGGTCGGAGTCGGGCGTGTAGGTCCCCACGAGCAGGAGCCGTCGTGGTGTGTCCACAGGGTGTCTCGTTTCCGTCGCCTCGGGCAGGATCGTGGTCCAGACCACGGCGGGAATGCTACCGCCCCCGTCGTCGGCGGGGAAGGACGCGCGGGTCGGCCCAGGGGCCCGGTCCAACTGGGGTTACAGAGAGAAACCCCTGTCTCACGTAGCCCTTCTGTTACAGTTCCTCCTCGACAGCCCGATTCACGGTGGTCAGGTCCCCCTCACTCCGACCTGCCCTTTTCGTCTCCGGGTTCCGGGCCTCGGCGAGGCCGCGAACGGAAACCGTTTCGGCGCTGCACCCGCGGGATCGCGTGCGCCCCCGCGGAGGAAGACCACAGCCAGAGGAACCCGAACCTCGGTACACGGCTCCCCCATCGCGTTCCGTGGCTCCCCGCTCACCTGAAGTCTGGACCCGTCTTGACCCATCGCTCCCTGTCCGAAGTGCCGTTGCCCGACCAGGAGATCATCGAACTGGTCCGCCAGTCCTGTGTGGACATCCCCGAGGGCTCCACGCGTCTGGCCCGGTCCTTCTACGAGAACCTCTTCTCGATGGTCCCCGAGGTGCGGGGCATGTTCTCCGAGGACATCAAGCCCCAGCAGCAGCGCATGGCCGACGCCCTGTTGTCCGTGGTGCGACATCTCGACAGCCCCGACGAGGTCGCCCACTACCTGCGCCGCCTGGGTCGACAGCACCGCATCGAACTCGGTGTGCTGCCCGAGCACTACCCGCACGTGGGCCGTGCCCTGGTCCGCGCGGTCAGCGAGGTCTCCCCCACCTGGTCGTCCTCGATGAGTTCGGCCTGGGTGCTCGTCTACCAGTGGATCACCGCGAACATGATCGCCGGGGCCGAAGAGGCCCCGAACCCCGCACGGGCGTCCCACCGACGGCGCTGACGCGGCCCCACGCCACCCCCTCCCCTCCTCTCACCCCGTCGAAAGCCTTCGTTCATGAGTCAGAGCCATCAGAACCGTACGCCCGGGACCGAGGGAGAACGCCACGTGCAGGCGGTCATGGGCACCGCCGAGCGGGCCGACCGCTTCTACAGTGACCAGATGCTGGACCACCTGAACCCGGTCATGAAGGACTTCATCGCCCGGCAGGAGATGCTGTTCGTCGCCACGGCGGACGCCCGGGGCGAGTGCGACTCCAGCTTCCGGGCCGGTCCGCCCGGGTTCGTGCACGTCATCGACGACCGGACCCTGGTCTACCCGGAGTACCGGGGCAACGGCGTGTTCGCCAGCGCGGGCAACATCCTGGAGAACCCGCACATCGGGCTGATGTTCCTCGACTTCGAGCGGGACCGGATCGGCCTGCACGTGAACGGCCGGGTGAAGATCATGGAGGACGAGACCCTGCGCCCGCACGTCCCGGGCCTGCCCCTGCCCCAGATGCCGGGCCAGCGAGCGCAGATGTGGATGATGGTGCAGGTCGAGGAGGCCTACATCCACTGCCGCAAGCACATCCCCCACCTGCGCCGGGTCGGCGCCGAGGAGTCCTGGGGCACCGACGACGCGCTGCGCAAGGGCGGGGACTACTTCGGCGCCAAGGCGGGAAGGCAGACCCCCGCCGGGACCGGCCCCTGGTAGGGGCCGCCTCCCGGGGGGGGAGCCCGTCCCCTTGCTAGGGCCGCCTGCCCGCGTCCTTGACGGCCTCGATCGCCTTCATGATGCGTTTGTCCGAGACCGGGTAGGCGGTGCGCAGTTCCTGGGCGAAGAGGCTGACCCTGTACTCCTCCAGCATCCAGCGCAGCTCCACCACGTCCGGGTCGTCGGCCCGACCGGCGGGGAGCGCCCCCCGGACCTTGGCGACCGCCTGACGCATCTGCTCGACCTTGGACATGTTGACCTGGTCGCGGCGCGGGTTCTCCGGGAGCTTGCCCAGCCGGTACTCGATGCCGCGCAGGTAGCGGTGCACGTCGTCCAGGCGGGCCAGCCCCGTGCGGGTGACGAACCCGTCGCCGACGAGGTCGCCCAGCTGCCCCTGGACGTCGTTGAGGGACGGCAGGACCGCCAGGGACGTGGTGCCCTTCACCTTCTTGCTGACCTTGCGCCAGAGCACGAGAATGCGGGCGGTCCTGCCCAGGATCTCGGCGAGGGTGTCACCGAGATCGGCACGCACGCGGTCGGCGAGCCGGGCGAAGTCGTCGGCGTTCCACACCGGCCCGCCCTCACGGGTGAGCAGGTGGTCGACGGCGGCGGCCTCGGCGTCCTCCAGCATCTTGCGGATCGACCCGTGCGGGTTGTCCGCCAGGGCGAGCTTGTCCGGGTTGTTCAGGCCCTTGCTCACCGCCGACGCCGGGGACGGGACGGTGAGCATGAGCAGGCGCCGGGTGCCCGCGCGCATGGCGGCGCGCTGCTCGGGCCGGGTGTCGAAGATGCGCACGGCCACGCTCTCGCCCTCGTCGACCAGGGCGGGGTAGCCCTTGACCTTCGGGCCCAGGGCCTTGCGCTCCAGGGTCTGCTCCAGCGGACCGAAGTCCCAGGAGGTGATCCCCTTCCTCTCCACGCCCTTGGCCTCGGTGGCGATCGCCTCGCGCAGGCGGGGCTTGAGCTTGGCGCGCAGCTGTTCGAGGTCCTTGGACTCGGCCAGGGTGCGTTTGCGGTCGTCCACGGCCCTGAAGGTGATGCGCAGGTGGTCGGGCACCCGGTCCAGCTGGAAGTCCTCCGGGCGGATCCGCTCGCCGTGGGCCATCACGGTGAGTTCGGCGGCCAGCGCCTCGGTGAGGGAACCCTCGTAGGGGGTGAGCCCTCCTCTGGCGCGGGCCGCGTTGTCGGGCACGGGGACGAAGTTGCGGCGCAGCGGCTTGGGCAGCGATCGGATCATCGCCGTGATGAGTTCGTCGCGCAGGCCGGGGATCTGCCAGTCGAAGCCGGTGTTCTCGACCTGGTTGAGGAACTTCACCGGGACGTGCGCGGTGACGCCGTCGGAGTCGCTGCCCGGCTCGAACTGGTAGGTGAGCGGGAAGACGAACGCGCCCTGGCGCCACACGTCCGGGTAGTCGTCCTCGCTGACCCCGTCCACACCGTCGTTGATCAGCTCCTCACGGGTGAAGTCGAGCAGCGCGGGCTCGGTGCGTCGGGCCTTCTTCCACCAGGAGTCGAAGTGGGCGGCGGAGACGGCGCTGTCCACTACCCGGCGGTCGTAGAAGTCGAAGAGCGTGTCGTCGTCCACCACGATGTCGCGGCGGCGGGCGCGGTGCTCCAGGTCCTCGACCTCGTCCAGGAGCCTGCGGTTGTCGTGGAAGAACTGGTGCCGGGTCTCCCAGTCGCCCTCGACCAAGGCACGGCGGATGAACAGCTCCCGGGAGAGCTGCGGGTCGATGCTTCCGTAGGACACCTTGCGCTGGACGACGATGGGCACCCCGTAGAGGGTGACGCGCTCGTAGGCCATGACGGCGCCGCGCTTGCGCTCCCAGTGCGGTTCGCTGTAGCCGCGCTTGACGATGTCGGCGCCGAGCTCCTCGGCCCACTCCGGCTCGATCCGGGCGACCATGCGTCCCCAGAGCTTGGAGGTCTCCACGAGTTCGCCGACCATCACGAAGCGGGGCTGCTTCTTGAACAGCGCGGAGCCGGGGAAGATCGCGAACCGCGCCCCCCGGCCGCCCAGGTACTCGTGCTTGTCGGGGTCCTTGAGGCCGACGTGCGAGAGCAGCCCGGCCAGCAGGGACATGTGCACGGAGCGCGGGTCGGCGGCCTCCTCGCGCAGCGGCGGGACCTCGATGTCCATCGTGCGCAGGACCTGCTTGAGCTGGCCGTGGATGTCCTGCCACTCGCGTACCCGCAGGTAGTTGAGGAACTCCTCGCGGCACATCCGGCGGAACTGGTTGCCGGACAGCTCCTGCTGCTTGTCGCGCAGGTGGTTCCACAGGTTGAGGAAGGCCAGGAAGTCCGATTCCTTGTCGGTGAACCGGGCGTGGGCCTGCTGGGCCTGCTGCTGTTTCTCGGTGGGGCGTTCGCGCGGGTCCTGGATGGACAGGGCCGAGGTGATGACCATGACCTCGGCCAGGCAGTCGCGCTTCTCGGCCTCCAGGACCATACGGCCCAGGCGGGGGTCGATGGGCAGCTGGGCGAGGCGGCGGCCGACCGGGGTCAGACGGCGCTGCCGGTTCGTCTCGCCCGCGTTCTCGGGCTGGAGGGCGCCGAGCTCGGACAGCAGGTTGACGCCGTCCTTGATCTGCCGGTGGTCGGGGCCGTCCACGAACGGGAAGGCGGCGACGTCGCCCAGGCCCAGGGCGGCCATCTGGAGGATGACCGAGGCGAGATTGGTGCGCAGGATCTCCGGGTCGGTGTACTCCGGGCGGGAGAGGAAGTCCTCCTCGGAGTACAGGCGGATGCAGATGCCCTCGGACACACGGCCGCAGCGGCCCTTGCGCTGGTTGGCGGAGGCCTGGGAGACGGCCTCGATCGGCAGGCGCTGCACCTTGGTCCGGTGGGAGTACCGGGAGATACGCGCGGTGCCGGGGTCGATCACGTACTTGATGCCGGGGACCGTGAGCGAGGTCTCGGCGACGTTGGTGGCCAGGACGACGCGGCGGCCGCCGTGCCGGGACCACACGCGCTTCTGTTCGGCCACGGACAGGCGCGCGTAGAGGGGCAGGACCTCCAGGCCCCGGATCTTCTTCTTCTCGAGGGCCTCGGCGGTGTCGCGGATCTCCCGCTCCCCGCTGAGGAAGACCAGGACGTCCCCGGCCTCCTCGCGGGAGAGTTCGTCGACGGCCTCCAGGATGGCCTGGGTCTGGTCCTTGTCGGTGCCCGGCCCGGGGTTCTTCTCCTCGGGGTCGAGGATGTCCTCGGAGATGGGCCGGTAGCGGACCTCGACCGGGTAGGTGCGTCCGGAGACCTCGACGATGGGGGCGTCGTCGAAGTGGCGGGAGAACCGTTCGGGGTCGATGGTCGCGGAGGTGATGACGACCTTCAGGTCCGGCCGCTTGGGCAGGAGCTGTTTGAGGTAGCCGAGCAGGAAGTCGATGTTGAGGCTGCGCTCGTGCGCCTCGTCGATGATGAGCGTGTCGTACTGGCGCAGCATGCGGTCGTGCTGGATCTCCGCGAGCAGGATGCCGTCGGTCATCAGTTTGACGAGCGTGCTGTCGTTGGAGGAGTCGGTGAACCGGACCTTGTAGCCGACCGTCTCGCCCAGGGGTGTGCCGATCTCGTCGGCGATGCGCTCGGCGACGGTGCGCGCGGCCAGGCGGCGGGGCTGGGTGTGGCCCACGGTGCCCATGACTCCGCGCCCCAGCTCCAGACAGATCTTGGGCAGCTGGGTGGTCTTTCCGGAACCGGTCTCTCCGGCGACGATGACGACCTGGTTGTCCCGGATGGCGTCGGCGATGTCCTCGCGCCGGGCGCTGACCGGCAGGTCCTCGGGGTAGTTGAGCTCGGGGACGGCCTCGCGGCGCAGGCCCACGCGTAGTTCGGCGCGGTCGATGTCGCCCGCGATCTGGGTGGTCACGGAGGCACGTCGGCGCTCGTCACGGATTCTGGCCAGACCGTCGATACGGCGACGCAGACGGTGCCGGTCGGCGGGCATGAGATCGCGCAACCGGGAACGGAGCTGGTCCGTGGCGGGCGCGGGCGTGGTGGTGCTCATCAGTACCCAAGGTTAGGAGGGCTGGCAACCGGTTTTCCCGGCGGGCACGGTTCTTGACGGTACGGGCCCGTGCCGGAGTGAATCTCTCGGGCGCGCCCTTGGCCCAACGCCCGGAATGTCGGAGTTGTTCCGGGGGTTCGCGCGGTCACGCGCCACCGGTCCGCGCCACCGCCACGGGGCGGGCGGGCACCAGCCGGTGCCCGCCCTCACTCACCCCGTCCGGATCACCCGGCGCCGTCCTCGGAGACGACCCGGTCCACGGCCTCGGCGGTACGCGGCGCCCACTCCTCCATCATGGTGAAGTGGTCACCCGGGACCTCGGTCCGCTCGTGTTCGGTGGGCCACTCCCAGGACAGGCCGAGCTTGTCACCGGCCGCTGTGACCACCGCCTCGGTCGGTCGCACCTGCACCGTCGACCCGCGCCAGTCGGAGGGGCGCCACGAGGCGAACAGGTCGAGGTAGGCGCCCATCGCGGTCAGTCGCGGGGTGTCCAGGAGCTCGAACTCGCTGGCCCGGTCGGTGACGAACTCCGTCACCATCGGCAGGAGTTCGTCGTCCCCGGGCACGACCGTGTCGAGCAGGACCGCCTTCACCGGAGGCGTCCCCCGGCGAGCCAGCTCCTCGGCCACGGCGTGCGCCGTCCAACCACCGGAGGAGCGTCCGACCAGGACGAACGGGCGGCCGTCCGCCGCGGCGAGCGCCTGGTCGGCCTGGGATCGCACGAAGGTCCCCAGGTCGGCGGGGAGCTCCTCGCCCTCCAGGTAGCCCGGTGCCGAGAGCACGTGGACCCGGCGGCGCCCCTGCCAACGGCTGGCGAACCGCGCGAACTCGTGCGGACCGGAGGTCATCACCAGCGAGGGGTGGCAGATGAGGACGGGTTCCTCGGGACCGGACGCCAGGGTTGTGGCGGCGGACGGTGAGGCGCCGGTGAAGACCGCGCGCGTGCGTGAGGCCGCCAGGGCCAGGTCGAGGGCCTCCTTCGGGCGCTGCGCGACACAGGCGTCCAGGAACAGTCCGACCAGGCTGTCGCCGTGGCCGCGGCCCCGGGCCTGATCGCCGCGATCCCCCGGAGCGGATCCACCGGTCGTCTGGCTGGCCTGGCCCAGCTCACGGTCCAGGTGGCGCGCCAGCGCCTCGGGGGTGCTGTGCTGGAACACGAGGGTGGCGGGCAGCCGCAGACCAGTGAGCGACTGGAGGTGGTTGCGCAGTTCCACGGCGGTCAGGGAGTCGAACCCGGACTCGGGGAACTCCTGACGGGCGCCGTACTCCGCGTAGCCCAGGATGTCCGCGGCCCGTTCCCTGGCCAGTCGGGTGATCAGCTCCCGGCGCTCGGCTCCGGGCGGGACCGACCCCAACGAGGGCGCCTGCGCCTCCGCCCGGTCGGGGGCCCGGACCAGTCCACGCAACAGTGACGGAACCGTTCCGTGGGTGACCGCGCGGGTGCGGAGCCCGGCCAGGTCGAGCGGTGAGGGCACCAGGTGCGCCCGGTCCGTGGCGAGGGCGGCGTCCAGGAGGGCGCGTCCCTCGTGTTCGTCGATGCCCTGGACCCCCCAGGTCCGGGACATCCGGTTGGCGCTGACCTCGTTCATCTGCGCGGCCTCCCGGGACTCCGTCAGCCAGCGCCCCCAGGACAGGGACTGGGCGGTGAGTCCACGGTCCCTGCGGTACACCGCCAGAGCGTCCAGGTACGCGTTGGCGGCCGAGTACGCCGCCTGCCCGGCGTTGCCGAACACCGACGCCGCCGAGGAGAACAGGACGAAGGCGTCCAGGTCGAGGTGGGCGGTCAGGCAGTGCAGGTTCCAGGCACCGACGGCCTTGGGGGCCAGGACCCGGGTGACGTTGTCGGCGGTCAGGCCGGTGAAGGTGGCGTCGTCGAGGACCGCCGCCGAGTGCACCACGGCGGTGACGGGAACTTCGGCCAGGAGATCCGCCAGCTGGTCGGCGTCGGCGACGTCGCAGGCCTCGACCCGGACCCGGGCTCCCAGGGAGGTGAGCTCGGTGACGAGGTCTTCGCTGCCCGGGGCCTCGGGACCTCGGCGGCTGACCAGGAGGAGGTCGTCCACTCCGTGCCGCACCACGAGGTGTCGGGCGATCAGGGAGCCGAGCTGACCGCTCGCCCCGGTGATCAGCACCCTTCCACCGGGGCGGAAGCGGGTGGCGAGCTCCAGAACCGCCTTGCCGACGTTGTGACCGCGCTGCATGACCTGCAACGCCTCTGACGCCGCCTCGATCGGGTACCGATGGAGCGGCCCCCGGGGCAGCGTTCCGTCCCTGAGCAGCGGCACCAGCGCGTCGAAGGCCCGCTGGATGCGTTCGGGCCCCGATTCCAGGACGTTGAAGGCCCGGTAGGTCACGCCGCTGGGGACGCCGTCCGCGCCCAGGAGCTCGTTGCGTCCCAGTTCCACGAACCGTCCGCCGGATCCGAGCAGCCGAAGGGAGGCGGGGATGGCCTCCCCCGTGAGGGAGTTGAGAACCACGTCCACGGTGCCGGCGACTCCGCGGAAGCGCTGTTCGAAGTCGAGTTCGCGTGAGTGCGCGATCTCCTCCTCCGCCAGCCCCGAGGAGCGGAGCAGGTCCCACTTGCCGGGGCTCGCCGTGGCCAGGACCCGGGCTCCCAGGTGCCGGGCCAGCCCGAGTGCCGCCTGGCCCACTCCTCCGGCCGCGGAGTGGACGAGCACGGTCTCGCCCGCGCGCAGACCGGCCTCCTCCACGAGCGCGAGGTAGGCCGTCAGGTACACGGCGGGGACGGCGGCCGCCTCCGCGTGGTCCCAGTCGTCGGGAACGGCGGCCAGGTACCGGTGGTCGGCGACCGCGACCGGGCCGAAGGCTCCAGGGAACAGCCCCATCACGCGGTCGCCCGGTCGCAGGCCCCCGGCGTCGCGCCCCGCCTCCAGCACCACACCGGAGCCCTCGTTGCCGATGTCGCCCGGCTCGGGGTACATGCCCACGGCCATCAGGGCGTCCCGGAAGTTCAGTCCGGCCGCGCGGACGGCCACACGGACCTCGTGCGGCGCCAGCGGGCGTTCGGGAACGGGAACGTGGGTGAGCCCGTCGACGATGCCCGAACCGTCGGTGTCCAGACGCCACCCGGGGCTGCGGGCGGGCGGCCGGGTACCGGTCTCGTCCTCGCTACGGCTGCGGGCCAGGCGCGGAGCGTGGAGCCGCCCGTCCCGGGCGGCGAGTCGGGGTTCGCCCGTCCGCAACGCGGCGGAGAGCAGATCGGTGTCGGCCTGGTCGGCGTCCAAGAGCAGGAAACGGCCGGGGTTCTCGGTCTCGGCTGAGGCGATGAGCCCCCACAGTGCGGCGCCGGAGGGATCCGAGGGCAGGTCGGTGTCGCCGGGCAGGCGCACCGCGCCCCGGGTGAGGACGACGAACCTCGTGGCGGCGTAGCGGTCGTCCTCCACCCAGCGGCGCAGGGGGTCGACGGCACCGGTCAACCGTTCGAGGGCTTGTTCGGGGTCGGCACTGGCGTGGTGCCCGGAGCCGAGCACGACCACGGCGGGAGCCTCCGTCCCCTCCTCGGGGCGACGGTCGATCGCCAACGGCGTGCCGGTCGTCGCCGCCCAGGACCCGGGGCTCGGGGCCACGGTCCCGTCGGCGGCGGTGACCTCCTCCCACTCCTGGTGGAAGAGCGCGTCCCGGTCCGGTCGGACGGCCCCTGCGGCTTCGCGCACGGTGAGGGAGTCGACGCTCAGGACGGGTGTGCCGAGGTGGTCGCTCACCAGCACCTCGTAGGTGTCGTCACCGGTCCGGGTGAGCTGCACACGTACCCGGTCGGGGGTGAGGTTCCCGTGCCGCCGCACCCCGCTCCATCCGAAGGGCATGAGCAGCCGGGTCTCGTCCGTGCCCGTCTCCCGCAGGAGCAGTGACTGGAGCCCGGCGTCGAGCAGCACCGGGTGCGGTCCGGTCATGGTGGCGGCGTCGGCGGGCAGGGTCTCCGGTCCGGCCTCCGCCCATGTGCGGGAACCGTCGGTCCGCACCTCGCGCAGGCCCCGGAAGAAGGGTCCGTACTGGACGCCCATGGCTTCGAAGAGCGGGTAGGTGTCGGTGACCGCGAGTGCGGTCGCGTCGGCGCCCGGGGGGACGGAGGCCGGGGCGGGTGCCGTGGTCGCGGGGTCCAGGAGGCCCTCGGCGTGTGTGGTCCACGTCCTACCGTCGGCCGCGGACAGGAGCTGGAAGGCGCGGGTGCCGCGCAGGTCGGGCGGTTCGACGACGACCTGGATCGCAAGCCCCGGTCCGTCGGGGTCCAGTTCCAGGGGGTGGCTCAGGGTGAGTTCGGCGATCTCGGGCCGGTCACACAGGCGCCCGACCCGGAGGAGCAGCTCCACGGTGGCGGTGCCGGGCAGCAGCGCCCGCCCCGACAGCGCGTGCTGGGTCAGCCACGGGGTGCGCGCCGTGTCGAGCCGACCGGTGAAGAGGGTCTGCCCGGTGGCGCCGATCGGTGTCCAGGCGCCGATGAGCGGGTGGTCGGCGGAGCTGAGGCCCACCGAGGAGGGGTCGCCGGTGAGCCGGGGTTCCTCGAGCCAGTACCTCCGTCGTTGGAACGGGTAGGTGGGCAGCTCCACCCTGGTCTCCCCCGCACCGAGGACCGTCCGCCAGTCGACACCGATCCCCTGGCAGTGGGCCTCGGCCAGCGCGGTGAGGAACCTGCCACGGGGCTCCTCGTCTCGTCGAAGGGTGTGGATGAGGGGACTGTCGTCGGCCCCGGCGGCGTCCAGGGTCTGGCGCAGCGGTACCGACAGCACGGGGTGGGCGCCGACCTCGACGAACGCGTGTCCGGTCGGGGCCAGGCGCCTGATCACCGGTTCGAGGACCACGCCGTGGCGCAGGTTCCGGTACCAGTACCCGGCGTCCAGGGTGGTCCCTTCCACGGGCTCGCCCGGCGGAACGTACCCCGGCGTCCAGGTGGTCGAGGGGGCGACGGTGGAGTGGAAGGGCACGGTGCCCGCGCGGGGTCGGAGGTCGGCCAGTGCGGTCAGCATCTCCTCCTCCACCCGGTCCATCAGGAAGCAGTGGGAGGTGTAGTCGACCGGAATGCGGCGGACGAAGGTCCCCTCCTCCGCACGGGCGGCCACGAAGGCGTCGACCGCCTCGATCGAGCCCGCGACCGTGCAGGTCTCGGGCCCGTTGGCCCCCGCGACGGACAGGCGGTCCTCCGTCCCGCCGATCAGGCTCGCGGCCCGGTCGGCGTTGAGCCCGACCACGGCGATGCCGCCCTCTCCGGCGACCCTGGCCAGCGCTCGGCTGCGGGCCACGACCACGCGGGCGCCGTCCTCCAGGGTGAGGATTCCGGCCACGCAGGCGGCGGCCACCTCCCCCTGTGACTGGCCGACCACCGCGGAGGGCTCGACTCCGGCCGAGCGCCAGAGGCGCGCCAGGGACACCAGGAACGCCCACAGGACCGGCTGCACGACATCGGCCCGGACGTTGTCGCCCGTGAACGCCGGAGCGCCGGGCTCCTCGAGCAGGACCGAGGACAGGGACCAGTCGACGAGGGGGGCCAGGGCGCGTTCGCACTCGTCCACGGACGCGGCGAAGACCGGGGAGTCGGTCATGAGGGCACGGGCCATACCCGACCACTGGCTGCCCTGGCCGGGGAACACGAAGACCGGGTCCTCGGTGCGTCCGGACCGCCGGGTCGTGCCGGTGACCGTCGCCTCCGAGTCCCCTCCCTCGGCCAGGACCCGCAGCCCTTCGGTCAGTTCACCGGTGTCGGAAGCGCCGACGACGACCCCGCGTCGGGCGAACCGGGCACGGGTGGTGGCCAGGGCCCGGGCGACGTCGTCCGGGTGCCGCTCGGTGTCATCGGTGACGTGGGCGGCCAGGCGCTCCGCCTGCGCCCGGAGGGCGGGTTCGTCCCGCGCGGACAGCAACCAGGCGGTCCGCCCCCGGATCAACGGCCCGGTGGCTCCCGGATCCTGCGTCCCCTCGGCGGCGTCGCCTCCTTCGCCCGGGGCGGGCGCCTCCTCCAGGACGATGTGGGCATTGGTTCCGCTGATGCCGAAGGACGACACCCCCGCCCGGCGCACGCGTTCGCCCCGCGGCCAGTCCCGTGCCGCGGTGAGCGGGCGCACTCCACCCGAAGCCCAGTCGACCAGCGGTGTCGGCTCATCGGCGTAGAGGGTTGCGGGCAGCCGTCCGCGGTGCAGGGACAGCACCGTCTTGATGATCCCGACGGCCCCCGCCGCCCCCTGGGTGTGGCCGAGGTTCGACTTGACCGATCCCAGCCACAGCGGGTCCTGACCGGGCCTGGGTCCGAAGACGTCCAGCAGGGCGTCGGCCTCGATGGGGTCGCCGAGCCTGGTGGCGGTACCGTGCGCCTCGACCGCGTCGATGTCGTCGGGCACGACCCCGGCGTCGGCGAGAGCGGCCCGGACGACCCGGGTCTGCGCGGGACCGTTGGGTGCGGTCAGTCCGCTTGAGGCGCCGTCCTGGTTGACCGCCCCGCCCCGGATCACGGCCAGGACGGGGTGTCCGTGGCGCTGGGCGTCCGAGAGCCGTTCCAGGACGAGGGCGGCGGCACCCTCGGCGAACCCGGTGCCGTCGGCCCCGGCCCCGAAGGCCCTGCAACGCCCGTCCGGTGAGAGCACTCCCTGTCGTGCGGACTCGGCGAAGAGCGACGGTCCGGACATCACGGTGGCCCCGCCCGCCAGGGCCAGCCCGCACTCGCCCCGGCGCAGGGAGCGCACCGCCAGCAGCACGGAGGTCAGCGAGGAGGAGCAGGCGGTGTCCACGGTCAGGGCCGGGCCGCGCAGCCCCAGGGTGTAGGCGATCCGTCCCGAGACGACGCTCGCCGCGGTGCCGGTCATGAGGTAGCCCTCGGCGCCGTCCGGTACGGGGACGCGGCCCGAGGTCGTGGTCCGGGCGTAGTCCGTGCTGCTGACGCCGGTGAAGACGCCCGTGCTGGTCTCGGCCAGGCTGTGGGGGTCGATCCCCGCGCGTTCGAGGGACTCCCAGGTCACCTCCAGCATGAGCCGCTGCTGGGGGTCCATCGCCTCGGCCTCACGCGGCGAGATGCCGAAGAAGGCGGCGTCGAACCCGGCCGCGTCGTCGAGGAAGCCTCCGCCCGAGGACATGCCCGGGCGGCCACGCATGTCCTCCACGTCCCAGCCCCGGTCACCGGGGAGGTCGCCGATGGCGTCGCTCCCGCTGTCGAGCAGGTCCCAGAGCGCCTCCGGGCTGTGCACCCCTCCGGGCAGCCGACACCCCATACCCACCACGGCGATGGGTTCGTTGTCACGCTCCCTGAGTCGCGTGAGCTCGGCTCGGGTGCGCCGAAGGTCCGTCGTGACCCGTTTGAGGTAGTCGAGGACCTGTGCGTCGTCAGTCATGGTGGTGCCTTGCCGATTCGCGTCGCGGCAGTGAGTGCCGGGATGGTCTGGGGTGGTGGGGATGAGTCGTCGACCGGGTGCGACGGCCGTGCGCTGGCCGGGATCAGTCGGTCAGGGTCCTGTCGATGAGTGCGAAGAGCTCCTCCCGCGAGGCCGACTCCAGGTCGGCTCCGCCGGTGTCCCCTCCGGGTCGGCCCGACGCCCCCGGTGCGAGCCGTTCCAGCAGTTCGCGAAGCCGGTCCGCGACCCGGTCGCTGCCGGTCGTCTCGTACTCGTCGAGCGCGGCGGTGAGCCCGTCGAGGCGTTCGAGGACCACCTGTTCCGCGCTGCCGAACATTCGTTCCTCCACGTGGCTGGCGAGCGCGGCGCAGGTCGGGTGGTCGAAGGCGACCGCCGATGGCAGACGCGCCCCCGTGGACGCGGTGAGCCGGTTGCGCAGCTCGACCGCCGTGACCGAGTCCATACCCAGGTCCTTCAGGCCCCGGTCCGCGGGGACCGCGTCACCGGACTCGTAGCCGAGGACGGCCGCCACGTGGTCGCTCACGTGCTCCATGAGCGCGCGGACGCGGTCGGTGCGGCCCAGTCCGACCAGGCGGCCCCGCAGGTCCGCGCCGTTCGCCTCCCGGACGGCGCCGTCCCGCGTGCCGGGGGTGGCTCCGGTGGCGGTGGCCGCGGAGGGCTCCGGCCCGGGATCGAGGTCGGTGATCAGGGGGCTGGGCCGGTTCGCGGTGAGGGCCACCCGGAACCGGGGCCAGTCGATGTCGGCAACGGTGAGCGCGGTCAAATCGTGGTCGAGGACCCCGCCCAGGCTCTCCAGTGCCAACTCCGGCTTCATGGTGGGAAGCCCGTGTCGGCGCAGGAGCCCGGCGACGGCCTCGCGGCCGGCCATGCCGGCTCCCTCCCAGGCACCCCACGCGATCGAGGTCGCGGGCAGCCCCAGGGACCTGCGGTGGTGGGCGAGGGACTCACAGAAGACGTTGCCGGGCGCGTAGTTGCCCTGACCGGTCACGCCGAAGACGGCTCCCACCGAGGAGAACAGCACGAAGGCGGACAGGTCCAGCCCCTTGGAAAGCTCGTGCAGATGCACGGCTCCGTCCGCTTTGGCGCCCAGGACGCGGGCGATGCCCTGCGGGGAGAGGTCGGCCACGGGAGCGTCGTCCAGATCCGCGGCGGTGTGGAAGACCGCCGTGAGGGGCAGGTGCGCAGGTACTCCACCCAGGACGTCGGCGAGCTGGGAGCGGTCACTGACGTCACAGGCGGTCAGGGTGACCCGCGCACCGGCCGCGCGCAGCTCGGCCGCGAGTTCTCCGGCTCCCGGGGCGTCGGGCCCACGGCGGCTGAGCAGAAGGAGGTGCTCGGCTCCCCTCGCCGCGAGCCAGCGGGCGGTGTGGGCGCCGAGGCCGCCGGTTCCGCCGGTCACCAGTACGGTGCCCGAGGGCCGCCAGTCGCGGGTCCCCTCGCCCTCGACGGCCACTCGCGCGAGCCGTCGGGCGAGCACCTTCGTTCCGTGGATCGCCAGCTGGTCCTCGCCGTGCGCGGTCTCACCTGTCAGAACGGCGGCGAGCGCGGCCCCGCTGCGCGGGTCCTCGCGATCGGTGAGGTCGACCAGCCCGCCCCACCGGTCCGTGTGCTCCTGGGCCGCCACGCGGCCGAACCCCCACACCAGTGCCGCGGCGGGGTCGCTCACGTCCGATCCGCTGTTGACCGCGCCGCTGGTCAGGCACCACAGGGGCGCGTCGACACCCGTGTCGAGCAGGGCCTGGAGGACGAGGACCGCGTCCCGGTGGGCGGGTGCGGTGGAGGGGGGCAGGACCTCGTCGGGGTCCGTGTCCAGGGAGGTGGTCAGCAGGACGCCGGCGATCGGCCCCGCGCCGTCACGGGCGGCGCCGACCAGCGCCGCCACGGCCTCGCGGTCGGCGTCGCGGGGAAGGCCCAGAACACGGTGGCCGTGACCGCGCGCCTCCAGGGCTCCGACGCACTCCTGGAGGGCGGATCCGAGACGGGAGCCGATCAGCAGCCAGGTCCCCCGCTCCCCTGCCCCGGGGGTGACGGTGGACGTCGCGGCCTTCGCCGGGACGGTCATCCACTCCTCGCGGTAGGTCCATCCGTCACTGCGACCCGGAGCCGCCGTGGTCCGGGACGGCACCGATTCGGGACCCGGACGCCAGTAGCGCTGTCGTTGGAAGGCGTACGTGGGCAGGGCGACCCGGGTGGTGTTCCGATCGAACAGCGGAGTCCAGTCGAGGTCGAGCCCGTGGACGTGGGCCTGCCCGAGCGACGTCAGGAACCGGACCGGTCCGCCCTCGTCACGGCGCAGGGTCCCCAACGCCACGGCGTCGCGGGCCTGTGCCTCCTCCAGCGTGTCCTGGATCGCCGGAGTCAGCACCGGGTGCGGTCCGACCTCCACGAACACGTCGTGGCCGGCGGCGGCCAGGGCGCGGGTGGCCTCGGCGAACCGCACGGGTTGGCGCAGTCCCTGGAACCAGTACGCCGCGTCCAGCGGCCGCCCGTCCAGGACCCCACCGGTCAGGGTGGAGTAGAAGGGGATCATCGGACGTTCGGGGGTGACGCCCACGAGTTCCGTCGTGATGCGGTCCGCGAGCGCGTCCACCGCCGACGAGTGGGACGCGTAGTCGACGGCGATCATCCTGGCGCGGAGGTCGGCGGCCTCACACTCCTCGACCACCCGCGCCACCGCGTCGGGTTCACCCGCGACGACCGTGTTCGACGGGCCGTTGACCGCGGCAACGGTGACGCGGCCCGAGAAGGGCGCGAGGCGCTCGCGCACGTCCTGTTCGGAACTGGCGATCGAGGCCATCGCACCGGAACCGGCCAGGTCGAGCACCGCCGCACTGCGCAGGGCCACCACCTTCGCGGCGTCGTCCAGGGTCAGGGCTCCCGCGATGTGCGCGGCGGCGACCTCCCCCTGGGAGTGCCCGACCACGGCGGCCGGAGTGAGGCCGTGGGCCATCCACAGACGCGCCAGTGACACCATGACCGCCCACAGGGCCGGCTGGACCACGTCGACGCGTTCCAGGGAGGGAGCGCCCGTCCGGCCGCGCAACACGTCGGTGAGTTTCCACCCGACATGGGGTTCCAGGGCTCGCTCGCAGGCGGCGATGTGCGCCGCGAAGACATCCGAGGAGTCGAGGAGCTCGACCGCCATGCCCTCCCACTGGCCGCCCTGACCGGGGAAGACCAGCACGGGGCGGCGATCGGGCCGGGCCCGGCCCGTGGCCGTGGTCGCGCCCGGCGTCCCCGTCTCCAGGGAGGACAGCGCCGCCAGGAGTGCCTCGCGGTCACGGCCGACCGCCACCGCCCGGTGTTCCAGCCCCGACCGGGTGGCGACCAGGGACAGCCCGACGTCGGCGGGAGTGAGCCCGGGTCGGTGCTCCACGTGTTCGCGCAACCGCTGCGCCTGCGCGGCGAGCGCCTCGGGGCTCCGGGCGGACAGCGTCCAGGCGGCGGCGCCGGTCACCGACGAGGTGGCCGGACGGGTCTCCTCCGGAACGTCCTGCGCCGGTGTGCCCGACTCGGGCTCGGGGGCCTGCTCCAGGATCAGGTGCGCGTTGGTTCCGCTCATCCCGAAGGAGGACACGGCGGCCCGGCGCGGCCGGTCGGCGTCCGACCACGGTCGCGAGTCGTGGAGCAGCCGGACCCCGCCGTCCCACTCGACGTGGGTACTGGGATCCTTCGCGTGCAGGGTGGGGGGCATGACGCCGCGGCGCAGCGCCTCGACCGTCTTGACCACCCCGGCCACCCCGGCGGCGGCCTGCGGGTGCCCGATGTTGGACTTGAGCGAGCCGAGCCAGAGGGGGCGGTCCTCGACGCGCCCGCGGCCGTAGGCGTCGATCAGCGCCTGGGCCTCGATCGGGTCGCCCAGGGGCGTCCCGGTTCCGTGGGCCTCGACCATGTCGACGTCGGCGGCGTTCAGACCGGCGTCAGCCAGGGCCCGGCCGATCACACGGACCTGGGAGGGCCCGTTGGGCGCCGTGAGTCCGTTCGAGGCGCCGTCCTGGTTGACCGCACCGCCCCGGACCACGGCCAGGACGTCGTGCCCGTGGCGGCGCGCGTCGGACAGGCGCTCCAGGACGACCATCCCCGCGCCCTCGGAGAACGCGGCGCCGTCGGCGTCCCGGGCGAAGGCCTTGCAGCGGCCGTCGGGGGACACTCCCCGCAGTCGGGTGAACTCGGTGAGGGTGCCGGGCCCGGACATGACCGTGGCACCCCCCGCCAGGGCCAGAGAGCAGTCGCCGTCGCGCAGGGCCCGCACGGCGAGGTGGAGCGCGACGAGCGAGGAGGAGCACGCGGTGTCGACGGTCAGTGCGGGGCCGACCAGTCCGAGGCAGTAGGAGATACGGCCCGAGGCGACACTGGCCGAGATCCCGGTCAGGGTGACGCCGTCCGGGTTCACCGCGTGCACCGGCGGCCCGTACTCCTGGTGCGCCAACCCGACGTAGACGCCCGTGTCACTGCCCGCCAGGGAGGTCGGTGGGATGCCCGCGCGTTCGAGTGTCTCCCAGGCCAGTTCCAGCAGGAGCCGCTGCTGGGGTTCCATGGCCTCGGCCTCGCGCGGCGAGATACCGAAGAAGGCCGGGTCGAAGTCGAAGGCGTCGCGGAGGAAGGAACCCCGGTCCATGGCGACGCGCCGCTCGTCGTCCGGTCCGTCGAACAACCCCGAGAGGTCCCACCCCCGGTCCTCCGGGAACGCACCACGCGTCTCATGGCCCTCGGAGACCAGGTCCCACAGCTGCTCGGGGGTGTCCACCCCTCCGGGGAGCCGGCACCCCGTCGCCACGATCGCGATCGGTTCCGGCTCGGATCGGCGGTCCAGCTCGGCGCGAAGACGCGAGTTCTCCTTCATCGCGCTCCGGAGAGCCGTCACCAGACGTTCGTCTTCACTGCTCAACTCAAGCCTCCTCGTCATACGCTCGGGCCTCGCAGGGCGAGGTTCACCAGGTCGTCGACGCCCATGGCGTCGATGGCGTCCCCCTCCCCGTCCATCTCGGGAGGCGTGTCCGTCCGGTGCTGGGCGGGCGGTTCGTCGGTGGCCTGGGGCTCCGGTGCCAGAAGACCGACGAGGTACCGCGCCAGAGCCCTGGGGGTGGGGTGGTCGAAGACCGCCGTGGCCGGGACCCGCACACCCACGGCCGCGCTGAGCCTGTTGCGCAGTTCGACGCTGGTCAGCGAGTCCGTGCCCTGTTCGGTGAAGGGCCGGTCCGGGTGCACCTCGGCCACCGACCCGGACCGGTGGCCGAGCACCACGGCGGTGTGCGCGCGGACCTCGTGCAGCAGGGCCCGGGACAGCTCGTCCGCTTCCATGGCCTCGAAGCGCGCGGCGGGATCGTGTTCCTCCCCCGGGGCGCTCCCCCCGGTCTGTGCGTCGGAGGCGGCGGTCGCGGCGGAATCGGCGCGGGCGGGCAGGAGGTCCCTGAGTACGCTCACGCCTGGGACGGGGGAGAGCCACGCGGGGACGGCGTGGACCAGGTCACGGGCCATGGCGGCGTCGAACAGGTCGAGCGCCGCGTCCGGCCGCATCGGCAGCAGCCCGCCGCGACCGAGGACGGCGAGGTCGCTCTCGTCCAGGTGGTCGGTCATGCCACCGCCCTCCCACAGGCCCCACGACAGCGACACCGCGGGCTGACCCGCGTCGCGCCTCACGTGCGCCAGGGCGTCACAGAAGACGTTGGCCGCGGCGTAGTTGCCCTGCCCCGGGTTGCCGACCACACCCACGGCCGACGAGAACAGGACGAAGGACGACAGGTCGTCGGTGAGCTCCTGCAGGTTCCACGCACCGTCCACCTTGGGTCGCAGGACCGTGTGCAGTCGCTCGGACGTCAGGGCGCTAACGGTCGCGTCGTCGAGGACACCCGCGGCGTGCACGACGGAACGCAGCGGCCGATCCTCGGGGATCGAGTCCAGGACACGGGCCAGGTCCTCACGGTCGGCCGCGTCGCAGGCGACCACCTCCACCCGCGCTCCGAGCGCCTCCAGCCTGGCGGTGCGCTCGGCCTGACCGGGAGTGCCGGGACCACGGCGACCGAGCAGCAGCAGGTTCCGGGCCCCGTACCCGGTGACCAGGTGGTGGGCCAGGCGGTTGCCGAGGTCCCCGGTCCCACCGGTGATCAGGACGGTGCCCTCCTGCGGGAAGGGAGCGGGCACGCGAAGAACGAGCTTGCCCACGGTCTCACCGCGTTGGAGGGCCCGAAAGGCCGTCTGGACCTCACTGACGTCGTGGACGGTCGTGGGAAGCGGCCGCAGGGCCCCCTCCTCGAACAGCTCCATCACGCGGGCGAGCATGTGGCCGATCCGTTCCGGATCCACCTCCGGCAGACTGAACGCGGCGTAGGAGCAGCCGGGGTGGTCGGCCGCCACGGTGTCGGCGTCGCGGATGTCGGTCTTGCCCATCTCCACGAACCGGCCGCCCGGGCCCCGACCGTCACTGGGTGAGCGAAGAAGGCGCAGGGACGCGTCCACGAACTCGCCGGTCAGCGAGTTGAGGACGACGTCGACGCCCTCGCCGCCGTTGGCCTCTCGCAACCGGTCCTCGAACTCCAGCGTTCGGGAGGAGGCCATCCGCTCAGGGGTCAGACCGTAGGCCGCCAACTCCGACCACTTGTGGGGGCTCGCGGTGCCGAACACCTTCGCACCCATGTGTCGGGCGAGCTGGACGGCGGCCGTCCCGACTCCCCCGGCGGCCGCGTGCACGAGCACGCTGTCGCCGGGCCGCACGGCGGCCAGGTCGACCAGCCCGTGGTAGGCGCTCAGGAAGGCCACCGGGACGGCCGCGGCCTGTTCGAAGGTCCACCCCTCGGGTATGCGGGCCAGCCGGGCCCGGTCGGCCACGGCGAAGGGACCGAAGGCACCGCCGAACATTCCGGCCACCCGGTCCCCGGGAGCCAGGTCCGACACCTCGGCGCCGACCTCCAGGACGACTCCCGCACCCTCGATGCCGATCCCGGTCTCCCCTTCGACCAGTCCCAGGGCGACCACCACGTCCCGGAAGTTGACGCCGGCGGCCCGGACGGACACCCGGACCTCTCGTGGCGCCAACGCGTCCAGGGCCTCCGGCGCGGGCAGCGCCTCCAGGGAGTCGATGGAACCGGGGCTCAGCGTGTCCAGCCGCCACGAGCGCGTGTTGGGCGCCACCGCCTCCACCGCCGTGTCCGAGGCGCGCCTCAGCCGGGGGACGAGGACGGCGCCCGAACGCAGTGCGATCTGGGGTTCGTCGAGACCGAGCGCGACGGACAGCGTCCGGTGGGACTCCACGGCGCCGTCTGAGTCCAACAGCACCAGACGGCCGGGGTGCTCGCGCTGGACGGCTCGAAGCAGGCCCCAGACCGGGGCGGCGGCAACCCCGGGGAGCGGTTCACCCGGGTACGTGGCCACCGCCCGCCAGGTGACCAGCGCCAGGCGGGAGTGCGCCGTGCGCTCGTCCGCCAGCCACGCGCGGACCGATTCGAGGGCTGACTCCAGCCCCCGCCGTACCCTCTCGTGCAGGGACCCGCCCTCGGTGTAGACCACGTGCGCGGGCAACTCGGCGCAGACCAGCTCGGGGACGGGCGCCCCCGGCTCCACATCCTCCAGCGAGGGGAGCGCCCCGGGGATCGGGTCCTCGGCGGCCTGCTCCGACGGAGGTGCCACTCGCTCCCACACGAGCTCGTACAGTTCGGGGATCTCACCCGGCTCCGGTTCGGGCAGCGTGTCCTCGGCCAGGGGCCTCAGGGTCAGCTCGTCCACGCTCCAGAGCGCGCGTTCGCCGTCGGGGCCGGTGGCCAGCAGCCGGTAGCGGTCGTCGCCCAACGAGGTGAGCCGCGCCCTCAGGCGCCGCGGTGTCTCCCCTCCCTCGGTGCGGGCCAGCCGGACCCCGCCCCACGCGAACGGCACCAGGGGGCCGTGGTGGCCCTCGGCCCGGTGGTTGCGAAGTACGGCGTGCAGGACCGCGTCGGTCAGGGCGGGGTGGGGGCCGAGGAAGTCCGCGCTCTCACCGGCGGAGTCCGGAAGCTCGACATCCAGGAAGAGTTCGCCCGCGTGCCGGTGCACCGACCTCAGTCCGCGGAAGGCGGGACCGTAGTCGTAACCCAGGGCCCGCAGGGCGGCGTAGTCGACCGGAATCCGTTCGGCGCCGTCCGGGGGCAGGGTGCCGACACCCCCACCCGTCTCCGAGGCGGCGTGCGCGTCGCCCGTCTCCCGGGGCTTCGCACTGGCGACGGCGCCGGAGGCGTACCGTATCCACGGGCTGTCGTCCGTGGTCTCACGGCGCGCGTACACGTTGGTCTCGCGGTGCCCTCGGGCGTCGCGGGCGCCGACGATGACCTGGAGCTCCGCCGTTCCGGCCCCGCCCAACGTCAGGGGGGCCTCCAGTACCAGGTCGGAGACAGTGTCCGCGCCGACGGTCGCCCCCGCCCTGGCCACCAGGTCCACCACCGCGGTGCCGGGGAGCATCACCCTCCCGAGCACGCGGTGGTCCGCGGCCCAGGAATGGCTGGAGACGGAGACGCGGCCTCGGAAGACCGCTCCGCCGTCGGCCAGGGTGAGTCCGTCGTCGAGAAGCGGCTCCACCGGTTCCACCGGTCGGACCTCGGGCCCGCTCGGCAGCAGCCAGTGGCGGGAGCGCTGGAAGGGATCGTCGGGCACGGTGACCGGGGCACCCTCGTCGGCCACCCCTTCCAACACCACGTGTGCGTTGGTACCGCTGATTCCGAAGGAGGACACCGCCGCCCTCCGGGGCCGCCCGGTGTCGGGCCACTCGGCCCCCTCGGACAGCAGGCGGACCCCACTGTCCTTCCACTCGACCCGGTCCGTCGGTTCGTCGGCGTGCAGGGTCCGGGGCAGGCGGCCGTGGCGCAGCGCCTCCACGGTCTTGATCACGCCGGCCACACCCGCCGCCGCCTGGGCGTGGCCGATGTTGGACTTGAGGGAGCCCAGGAGGAGGTCGTGTTCGCGCTCGCCGCCGTAGACCGACATCAGCGCGGTGGCCTCGATGGGGTCCCCCAGACGTGTTCCCGTCCCGTGTGCCTCGACCGCGTCCACCTCGGCGGGGTCGAGTTCGGCGGTGGCCAGGGCCTGGCGGATCACCCGCTCCTGGGCCTCCGGGTTGGGTGCGGTCAGACCGTTGGAGGCGCCGTCGGAGTTGACCGCGCTGCCGCGCAGCAGCGCCAGCACGGGCCGACCGTTGCGGCGTGCCTGGGAGGCCCGTTCGAGCAGGAGGACACCGGCTCCCTCCGCCCAGGCCGTTCCCTCGGCCCCGGCGCCGAACGCACGGCAGCGCCCGTCTGCGGAGAGTCCGCGCTGGGCGGAGAACTCCAGGAACATGCCGGGGGTGGCCATGACGGTGGCGCCTCCGGCCAGGGCCATGGAGCACTCGCCCCGGCGCAGGGCGGAGGCAGCCTGGTGCAGGGCCACGAGTGATCCGGAACAGGCGGTGTCGATGGTCAGGGCGGGACCGTGCAGGCCGAGCACGTAGGCGATACGGCCGGAGGCGACGCTCAGGGTGCTCCCGGTCAACCGGTACCCCCCGTCGGCCTGGCTGGCGGGGTCGGCCAGACGGGAGCCGTACTCGGTGGGCATCGCGCCCACGAACACGCCCACCTGTTCACCGCGCAGGCTGGCCGGGTCCATTCCGGCTCGTTCGATGGCCTCCCACGAGGTCTCCAGAAGCAGCCTCTGCTGCGGGTCCATGGCGTCGGCCTCACGGGGGCTGATCCCGAAGAAACCGGGGTCGAACAGGTCCGCGTCGTGAAGGAACCCGCCGTTGCGCGTGTAGGTGCGACCGGGGGTGCCGGGCTCGGGGTCGTAGAGGCCGTCCAGGTCCCAACCCCGGTTGTCCGGGAAGGGCCCGATGGCGTCGGTCCCCTCCTCCACCAGGCGCCACAGCTGCTCCGGGGAACGCACCCCGCCGGGCAGACGGCAGGCCATCGCGGTGATCGCGATCGGGTCCTCGTCGGCCGGGGCGACCACGGGGGCGGTCACCGCCGGGGCGGCGCGACGCGGAGCCGTGCCCTCCCGCGCGGGAACACGGGGATCCTCTCCGCGTTCCCTCGCGACGTGCCCGGCCAGGGCGGCCGGGGTGGGGAGCTCGAAGAGGACGGAGTCCTCGAGTCGGACCCCCGTCTCGTCCTCCACCAGGTCGGCCAGTTCGAGCAGCATGATGGAGTCGAAGCCGAGGTCGCGGAAGGCGCGGTTCTCGTCGGCGGGGTCCAGCTCGTCCAGCTCCAGGACCCGGGCGCTCAGGGACGCCACCAGACCGGCGGTCCCCCCGCCCTCCCGGTCCAGAGGTTCGGACGCGCGTTCGGCCTCCGGGGGCTCGTCGGCCAACACCGCCGGCAGGGACTCCGGCCAGAACCTGGTCCGCTGGAAGGGGTAGGTGGGAAGGTCGATCCGGTGGGCCCCCGAGCCCCGGAACAGGCTTCCCCAGTCGACGTCCAGGCCCGAGGTGAAGGCCTGGGCGGCGGCGGTCAGCAGTTGGGCGGAGTCACCGTGGTCCCGGCGCAACGTGGGCAGCACCGTACCCCGCACCCCGTGGGCGTCGAGTACACCCTCGACCCCCCGGGCCAGGACCGGGTGCGGACCGACCTCCACGAACGCGGTGTACCCGTCGGTCAGGGCCCCGGCCACCGCCTCGGCGAAGCGGACCGGGTTGCGCAGCCCCTCGTACCAGTACCGACCGTCCATGACCGGCTCGTCCGTGCCGAGCACGCCGCCGGTCAGTGTCGACAACACCGGAACCCGGGCCGGCCTCGGCGTGACACCCCTCAGTTGTTCGAGCAGGGTCTCGCGGATCCGTTCGACGTGCGCCGAGTGCGAGGCGTAGTCCACGTCCACGAGGGCGGCGTGCACACCCTCGTCCACGCAGTGGTCGACGGCGGCGCGGACCGACCCCGGGTCGCCCGAGACCACCACGGACTCGGGGCCGTTCACGGCCGCCAGGTGGAGGTCCGGCAGGGTCTCCAGGAGTTCCCGGACCCGCTCCGAAGAGACTCCGAGCGAGGCCATGGCACCGCTGCCACCGAGCGCCGTGAGCGCCTGGCTGCGCAGGGCCACGACCTTGGCGGCGTCCTCGAGGGTCAGGACCCCCGCGACGTGGGCGGCGGCGATCTCGCCCTGGGAGTGACCGATCACGGCCGCGGGGCGTACGCCCAGGGCCTCCCACACGCGGGCCAGCGCCACCATGACCGCCCACAGGACCGGCTGGACGACGTCCACACGCGCCCCGGATCCGACGTAGCGGGGTGCCCCCGGCTCCCCCCTCAGCACCCGGGTGAGGGACCAGTCGACGTGCGGGTCGAGGGCGCGCTCACACTCGCGCAGCCTCCGACCGAAGATCCGGGCGAGCTGACCGTCGCTGTCCAGGAGCGCACGGGCCATGCCCTCCCACTGCCCGCCCTGTCCGGGAAAGACCAGGACCGGGCCGCGCCCGTCGTGTTCGGTCATGGGCGCGCCGGAGGGACGGATCGACTCCAGCTCGCGGGTGCCGCTGCCCCCGGGAGCGAGGATGACCGCGCGGTGGTCCATGACCGTGCGGGTGGTGACCAGCGAGTAGCCCACGTCCTCAGGGCGCAGTCCGGGTCGTTTCGACACGAAGGAGTGCAGGACCGACGCCTGGGCACGCAGTGCGTCCTCTGACCGCGCCGTGAGGACCCAGGGCACCGGGTCGAGCGCGCCCTCCCCCGGATCCTGGCGGGTGTCCGACGACCGCCGGGGCGGCGGGGCCAGAACGAGGTGGCAGTTGGTGCCGCCCATACCGAAGGAGGACACCCCCGCCAGCGGAGTGTCGGTCGGCCAGGGCTCGCGCACGGTCTGTGGGAGCAGCCCCAACCCCTCCAGGTCGATCTCGGGGTTGGGGGTGGAGAAGTTCCGGGTCGGGGGCAGCAGCCCGTGGGAGAGGCTGAGCACCACCTTGAGCAGGCCGACGATCCCGGCCGCGCCCTCAAGATGACCCACGTTGGTCTTGGCCGAACCCACCCGTAGGGCTCCGGGACGCCCGGCGAAGACCGAGCCGAGGGCGGCGGCCTCGACCGGGTCACCGGCCGGGGTGCCCGTGCCGTGCAGCTCCACGTAGCCCACGTGGGCGGGATCGATCCCGGCCCGGCGGTGCGCCGCGCGCACGACCTCCGCCTGCCCTTCCGGTTCGGGTCGCGCCAGGAAGGACGTGGGGCCGGAGTTGTTCACGGCCCCGCCGGAGAGCACCGCGTGGATGTGGTCCCCGTCCGCGAGTGCGCGGTCGAAGGGCTTGAGAACCAGCACGGCCCCGCCCTCGCCCCGGACGTAGCCGTTGGCGCGGGAGTCGAACGTGTAGCAGTGGCCGTCGGGTGAGAGGCCGCCGAACTGGGCCACGTGCTCGGTGCTCTGGGGCAGGAGGATGAGGTTGACACCGCCGGCCAGCGCGAGGTCGCACTCGCCGTTGCGCAGACTCTCCATGGCCGCGTGCACGCCGACCAGGGAGGAGGACTGGCCGCTGTCGACGGTCATGCTGGGCCCGCGCAGACCGAGCGTGTAGGAGACGCGGTTGGCGATCATGCCCCGCTGGCCGCCGGTGAGGCTGTGGTGCGAGGCGGGCAGGTCGCGCAGGAGATGCGAGTAGTCCGAGGCGATCGCTCCGGTGAAGACGCCGGTCCGGGTCCCGTGCAGGCTGTCCGGGGCGGTCCGGGCGTTCTCGATGGCCTCCCAGCTGAGTTCCAGCATGAGCCGTTGCTGGGGGTCCATGGCCACGGCCTCGCGGGGGGAGACCCCGAAGAAGGCGGCGTCGAAGTCCTCGGCGCGGTCCAGGTAGCCGCCCCAGTGGTGGTCCCGCTCCGTCGACGTCCACCCGAGGCGTTCGGGCGGCGGCGTGATGGCCTCACGGCCCTCGCAGAGCAGCCGCCAGAAGGAGTCCGGGTTCGAGGCGCCTGGCAGGCGACACGCCAACCCGACCACGGCTATGGGCGAGCGAGCAGCGCCGCCGCCGTCAGCATCCCTGGTCATCGCGTTCCTCCGGTCGAACTCGACGTCCTCGCCCCGGGCGGGTCCTGGCCCGAGGGCATGTCACGGGGTTGGCTTGCGAGTCTCGTGAAGGTGCACGCGCACCGCTCATACCTCAGAGATCGAGGGCAGTGACGGACACAGGATGCAACCGCAATACCCGTGATCCCCAGTGGGACCAACAAGCCGAACACGACTCATTTGGCACGTGAATCACACGTGCCCCACGGCCGTGCCGAGCAATACGCAGAGGGGATCGTATCCGCGATTCAGGACACATGACAACGGAACACTATTTTTCGGTCATCACACTGACCCCATTCCGTGCGCGACACAATCAGAAATTCAACAAATCTGTTACCAAAAGGAAATGCCCGATGTCCGCGGACATCGGGCATTGCGAGGCGCGCTCGGAACCGGTCATCCCCCGTTGCGCGCCCGAACCTCGGCCAGGTACTTCATGGACTCCTCCGGGTCGAGGAGCCAAGACGCGTAGTCAGGAGGATAGTCCCAGCCCTGGATCCAGCGGTCGGCGACCTCCGAGTGCGTCGAGGCCGTCTCGACCAACTCATAGAAGTGGGTGGGCAGGTCACCCTGGTCCCACAACGTGGAATTCATCTCGGACCACATCTGGTTGTGCAGACCGAATTCCCAGAACCGGTCGAAGGTCCTCACCAGGAAATCCTCATCGAACTGGCGATCGCCGTGCTCCATGATGGACTCCAGGTAGGCCTTGGCGCACCTGGTGGAATTGTTCCAGCTCTGCCCCACGTAGGGGTCCATCGTGACGACGACGTCCGCCATCCCGAGGACCTTCCCCCCGGAGGGCAGCGTGCCCACAGGGTTGCGTACCTGGGGAGTCAGCTCCTCGATCAGGGTGCTGCGGCCGCCCTCCACCAGCACGGTGTCCTTGACCCGCTCGTAGTACTCCGGGGAGTACTGGCGAAGCAGGTCCTTCATACGGCGCAGCTGTTCCTCGGGGCCCGGACGGTCCGGCCAGGCGTCCATGGGGCCGCCGCGCTTGTCCACCATGAGCAGGTTGTGGCAGGGGCCGTCCTGGCTCAGCATGGGGATGAAGATGGTGTTCCCGGCCTCCCGGGCGGAACAGGCCCAGCCGACGTTGTCGTCGTCCTCCGTGCTCGGCCAGACGTCGTAGATCTGCGCCTGGGCGATGGACCGGGGGCGGGCTCCGCTGAACCTGCTCTCGTCGTAGTCGAAGAGCTGGCCCAGCTCCCCGTGGCCGACCGCGACGATGATCAGGTCGAACATGCGGGAGAAGTAGTCGAGGTCCGTCACGGTGACACCGTGGATGACGACCTTGCCTCCCCGGTCCTCGAAGAACTCCAGCCAGTCGGCCATCTTGACCCGGCGGTCCACCGCCACCATGTAGTCGTTGGCCTTGCCGGTCCGTCCCTTGAGGGACAGAGTCGGACGGTCCGCACCGGGGTAGAGGTGGACTCGCTGCTCCCGGATCTGGGGGCTGAGGGCGCTCCACAGATCCAGCTCGTACTCGCGCTCGTAGTCCAGGGCCGTCGGGAAGGTGAACTGGGTGACTGACGGCCGCCCGGTCCGGATCTCCGTCGAGGACTGCCCCGTGATCACCGTGACGTCGTAGCCATGGGTCAGGAGACCGTGAGCCAGGTGCAGGCCGGCGTGGCCAGCGCCGACGATAAGGATCTTGCGCATTGTGTCGCTAACTTTCCTGGGAATCTACGGGGGCTGCGGGGAGGATCGGCCAGAGGGGGTCCGAACGCCCCCGCCCGTCAGGCGACGGGCTCGCTGGCTCGGTTGTGCTCCAGCGCGTACCGCAACAGGGTCTTGAGCACGTCGCCGCCGGACGTCCTGTGTCGCGCGTCGAAGTCGATGATGGGGACCTCGGGACTGACCTCCAGAGCCTCGCGGACCTGCTCGGCGGTGTAGTCCAGGCGCCCCTCGAACTTGTTCAGCGCCACGATGTAGGGAATCCGCTTGTTGGTCTCGAAGTAGTCGACCGCGTCGAAGGAGTCCGCGAGCCTTCGGCAGTCGACCACGACGACGGCGCCCACGGCGCCGCAGACCAGATCGTCCCACATGAACCAGAACCGGGCCTGCCCCGGTGTACCGAACATGTACATGACCAGCTCGTCGTCGATGGTGATTCGGCCGAAGTCCATCGCGACGGTGGTCGTCGTCTTGTCGGGTGTGACCGAGGTGTCGTCGTGCCCGACACTGGCCTCGGTCATGATCGCTTCGGTAGTGACCGGCGGAATCTCCGACACCGAGCGCACCAAGGTCGTCTTGCCGGCACCGAAGCCACCGGCGATGACGATCTTGCTCGACATCTTCTTGCGATTCGACCTGCTGTCACTGGAAAAGTCGTTCGAGACCACGAAGAGCCCTCTCCAGAACCTGGTTTTCGGACGGACTGCTGCCGGTGATGGTCGGGTGGATGTACACCAGGTCCTGCTCGGCCAGGTCACTGACCAGAACCTGAGTCACACCCAGGGGGATGTTCAACTCAGCCGACACCTCGGCGAGAGACCGCGTCTCCCGGCACAGTTTGTAAATACTGATCGACTCCGGCATGAGGGTGCCAGGAGGTTCCTGCCCGGGCTCGGACGTCGAGACCAGGGTCTGCACCATCAGCGGATGCCGTGACCGCGTCCGCCCACCCGTGAAGGTGAACGGGCGAACACGGTTACTCCTTCGCCTGCGGAAGCTCATAGCCGCGGCAACCTCATTCCTGCCGAACCGTTACGGGTCACCGCTCGTCAGTTCTGGATGACCTCGCGCAGCTGCGAGCGCAGCTGCGGAGTGAGCACGTGGGCGACGTTGTCCACGAGCTTGGCCATCTGGAAACCGACGATCTTCAGCTCCGTACCGGGTGCGGTGAGCACCGCCATGCAGGAACCGTCACTGATGGCCATGATGAACAGGTGGCCGTGGTTGAAGCGAACCAGAAGCTGCTCGCACTCCCCCCGCTGGAACAGACTGGCACCGCCGACCGCCAGGCTGTGCAGCCCGCTCGCGATGGCCGCGAGCTGTTCGGCGTGCACCTCGGGGAAGTCACTGGAGTGGGTCAGGACCAGGCCGTCGGAGGAGACCACCACGGCGTGCTCGACACCGCGCACGTCCCGGACGAACCGGTCGATGAGCCACGAGAAGTTCTCAACGCTGTCGTTCGTGGATTCAGTCATGGTTGTGCTCTACCTGCCTCGGCCGAAGGTCGTGTTCGCTGGGGGTCTGGGGTCTGGGGCCCGGTCGGAACGTGCGGGCCCCCGTTGGGAGGGTCATTCCTTGTCGTCCTCGAGCTCCTCGCCGTCGAGCGCGGCGCGTTCCCCGTCGAGGAAGTCGCCGAGCTCGTCACGGATCTGTTCCGCACGGGCCTCACCGGTGAGCCTGGGCGGGGTCTCCTCCCGGCCCTTCGGCGGGGGCGGCGCGTTGTCCGAAAGCGCGTCGGGGTGCGGCATCATCCGCAGCGGCGAACCGTGCGGGGTGGCGCTGCGTCGGGGCAGGCCCGCCGAGGTGACCGTCGCGCTGCCTCCGGCGGAGGGCTGCGGCGGGGGCTTGGGACTTCCGGCGCCGTTGACCGCACGGCCGTCGGAGGACTGCTGTGGAATCGGGCCGGTCGAGGTCACGGGAGCGCTCGCGCTGGGAATCGTGGCGGTACTGGTCTGTCCGGGGGTCCGGGGCGTGGCCACCCGCAGGAGTTCCTTGGGCACGATGGTGTACGCACTGACCCCTCGGAAGGAGCGCGACTCCAGCCTGGTCTCCAGGTTGTGCTTCTGCGCGATCCGGCTGGCCACGTACAGACCCATGTGCTTGGGGACGTCGTCGTCCAGGACCGGGTCACCGTCGAGCCGGCTGTTGAGTTCCACCAGCTGGGCCTCGGGGATGCCCACTCCCTCGTCCTCGACGACGATCATGAGGCGGCCGTCGTCCAGTTCGCGGGCGCTGACCACCACCTGGGAGTGCTCCGGCGAGTTCGCGGTGGCGTTGTCCAGCAGCTCGGCCAGGAGGTGGCTGATGTCGTCGGCGGCCAGACCGGTGATGGAGGTCTGCGGGATCTTGCCCAGGCTGACCCTGGGGTAGTCCTTGATCTCCGAGGTCGCGGCGCGGGCCACGTCGAGCAGCGGGACGATCTCGTCGTGGGCGTCGGACTCTCCGCCGTCGTGCCCGGTCAGCACCAGGAAGTTCTCGCCGTTGCGTCGCATACGGGTCGCGAAGTTGTCGATCTGGAAGAGCTTGTCGAGCAGATCGGGGTCCTGAGCCCCGGTCTCCAGGGCCTCGACCATCTCCAGGAGCGCGTCGACCAGGGAGAGGTCCCGCATGGCCAGACCGGCGAGCGCCTCGTTGAGGAGGTCTTCCTGAACCTCGCCCCGCGGAGCGGAGCCGACGTCGGTCGGCTCGGCCGTCCCGACACCGGCGGTCTCCGTGACGGGTGCGTCGGCGGAGGCCTGACCCTCCTGGGCCCGTGTCCGCGTCTCGGTGGCGGTCGGAGCCTCCTCGGGCTCGACCCCCTCCTCCTGGGCCGGTTCGTCGGCGGTGCGCGTGTCCGTCCCGTTCTCGGAGCGGGTGAGCGCCCGGTCCTGGCCGATCTCAGGGGAGACCGACGGCTCGGCGCGCTCGGCGAAGAACGTGGCGGCCGACTCGGCGGTTATCACCTGGGGCTGCTGGCCGGCGGCGAGCACGATGACGTGCTGGACCGGCTGGCCGTAGGGGTTCATCTGCCCGTAGGGAGAGAACTGGCCCGGGTAGACGACCGGCTGGCCCGGAAGGACGTAGCCGGGCGGCTGGTAGGGCAGCGGATAGGCGCTCTGGTACGGCAGCGGCGGCGGGTAGGCCGGGTAGTGCGGCGCGGGCGGCTGCGGGGCGTAGTCGGCCCTGGGGTACCCGGCGTACGGGTGGCCCTGGGCCTCGTGCGGCGGCCGCTGGTAGCCGTGGGGCGCTGCCTCGGGACGGCCGTAGCCGTGCCCCTGGTACCCGGGGGCCTGGGGGGCCTGTTCCGGGTGACCGGGGAAGTAACGGGGCTCCTGGTACCCGTAAGCCTCGGGGTAGCCCTGGGGCTGGTGGCTGCGGGCCTCCGGGTAGCCCTGGGGGTCCCGGTAGCCGTGCTCGGGCTGGCCCTGGTAGCCGTACGGGGCCTGGGGGCCCTGACCGGTCGCCCGGTGGTCCCGGCCCGGCTCCGACCCCTGGGGGTGGGCGGGCGCGGGGCGCGGCTGCTCGTACGGCGAGTCACCCTGAGGGGACGTCCACTGCGCCTGGGGCGCGGCGGTGTCGGCGGCGGGCCACCTCGACTCGACCGGCGCGGCAGGGCGCTGGGCGCCGCCGTGAGCGGCCTCGGGCGGGCCCGGGTCGACCCTGGGTGCCTCGGCCCTCGGGGGCTCGTGATTGGCACGCTGCCCCGGCGTGTGCCGTGGGGCGGCGGCGGGTTCCGGTGTCGCCGGTGCCGTGGGTGACACAGGGGCCTCGGGCCGCTCTGTGTGCTCTGATGCTCTGGGGCTGTCGGTCATGGTGTCCGTGGTGGCGGGGATGTGTGGGCTGCGCGGTTCGGGCTCGTTGAGTCCGACTCCGCGCCACTGGCCGACCTGGTTGGCTCCGGTGTCGACGTCGTCGATCTCCAGGTTCCGGGTCGTGTAGGGGTTGGGGACGCTCACCCTGGAGGTGGGACGGTAACCGTTCTCGGCGGACGCGGAGAAGGGTCCGGTGGGGGGCTCCGTCGCGGCTGTCTCCTCGCCGTCCGACGTTCGGTCGGTGTTCTGCGAGTGCGGATGCACGGGCTGATGCACGGGATTTCCTTGCTCGGTCTCCGGTGACGGGGGTTCCTGGGACTTGACCATCCGGGAGATGGCCCGGCGGAACCTTCCTTCGCGCCTGGTTCCACGCCCATCCTCCGTCGACATCATCTTGGCCAGGGAGTGGTCATCGCGCTCCTGCGGTGACTGCGCCTGTGCCACAATCTCGTCTCCTCGCATCAGGTGGGCGGATGGCGGTGGCCCCGCACCACCGCCCTGACCAGGGAGGAAATCGTTTCTCGGGTCCTTTGGGCCCGCGAGACGACCAGACGCCCCTAACGCCGGGGGGACGCCTCGACGGTTCTGGCGGGAGAGGGGGTTCGTGGCGCGTGGCCGGGGGTCGGCGGCGAGCATCCGATCCGGCGGACAAGTGTCCCCGCTCCACACAATTCCCGAACTTCCACCGGGAACCGTCGTTCGGTTCGTCAGACTAACAAAGGACGCCCAGCTTGACAGAAGAATCGAAGATCCGCCGAAAGGGCACCGGGCACCCCTGGGGTGACGTGGGAAAACTCTGAGAAAGTGACCTCTCGGACCACTTTGAAATCAGTGCTTTTGTCATGATTTGTCTGATTCTTGCCGGGTGTCACCTTCTTGTGGCGACACCCGGCGCCCCACCCGCCACACGTCGGTCAGAGGTCGATCCCGACCTGCCCCGGAGCCGCGTTGACCAGGGCAGCCATGTTCCCCGGCGGCTGCTGGTTGTCACGCAGCAGCTGGTGCGCGACGCCGATCTCGTCGAACGGTACGGTCTTGGTCACACAGGGGTCCAGCTGACCGTTCGCCACGAGGTCGATCACCATGCGGCACTGCGCGGGCGAGGCGAAGTGCGAACCCTGGAGGCGCTTGAGCCGCATCCACAGGAAGCGCAGGTCGATGTCGGCCTGGAAGCCCGAGGTGGCTCCGCAGATCACCACCATCCCGGAGTTGTCGCACAGATAGAGCGAGGTGGGCAGGGTGTCCGCCCCCGTGTGCTCGAAGACGATCCTGGGCGCGCGCCGCTCGCCCAGCTCCTGCCAGAACCTCTTGCCGAACTCCCGCACCCCCCGCATCCACTCCGCGTAGGCCTGGGTGTCGCTCTCGTCGGGGACCCGGCCCCAGTGGTCGAAGTCGGTGCGCAGGATCGTGCCGACGGCACCGAGCTCGCGGCACACCTCGGCCTTCTCCGGGGTCGAGACCACGGCGATCGGCCTACCGCCCACCTGACGCGCCAGCTGGATCGCGGAACTCCCCAGACCGCCCGCGCCGCCCCAGATCAGCACTGGGTCGCCCGGTCGCACGACGTTGGGCTCCCAGCCGAAGAGCTGGCGGTAGGAGGTGGCCGCGCTGACGAGGAAGCCGCCCGCGACCTCCCAGGTCATCGTGTCCGGCTTGCGGTGGCACTGGACGTCCTGGACCAGCGAGAACTGGCCGAAGGAGCCGTAGTTGTGCTCATAGCCCCACACGCGCATGCTCCGTGAGGCGATGGGGTCCCGACCCATCCGGATGTCGTCCGAGCTCTCGTCCCACTGCCCCGGGGAGATGATGACGTGGTCACCGACCTCGACCCCGCGCACGCCCTCGCCGACGGCCCAGACCACGCCCGAGCCGTCGGAGCCGCCGATGTGGTAGTCCTCCGTGGCCCCCGCCTTCTCCCGCGCGGCGATGACGTCGGCGGGGTGGCCCATGGCCGCCCAGATGTTGTTGTAGTTGATGCCCGCGGCCATCGTGTAGACGAGGACGTGACCGGGCCGCAGCTCCGGCACCGGAACGACCTCCTGGGCGAACGCGTCACGGGGCTCGCCGTAGCGCTCACGCCGGATGGTGAAGGCGTGCATCCGCTCGGGCACGTGGCCCAGCGGGGGAACCTCACCGAGGTCGTACAGGTCCTTGAGGTCCTTGGACATGGTGCGCCAGTCCTTTCCAGAGCCGGGAGGCGGGGGCTGTCGGGGGACGTAGGGCGACCGGCGTGCGACCGCCGGGGCCGGGGGGTCGGTGGGACGGAGGGGGTCGGCGGGATGGAGGGGATCGGTGAACGACAGCGCGCATGCGCGTGCGAATGCACGGGAGACTACCCCGCTTCGCCTTGAACGCGCACAAACGGTCTCTTGGGGGACAAACTCACGCATGCCCGTAATTCACGCGACGACGCCGGACACCGGCCGGGGCGGGCACGCCGGCGGGGGCGGGGCCCGAAGGCGCCCGCCCCCGCTCGGGACCGGCTCGGTTCACCCCCGGGTCACGGCCGGGGGTCAGTCTCAGCTGTCGACCGGCTCCAGCTCGCCCCGGATCAGCGCCAGGATGACGTGGTTGTCCTGGTACTGCTCGTTCTGGGAGGTGGGGGTGTCGGTCGGGAACTCCTTGACGCGAACGCCCTCGACCGCCGGGGAGAGGTACTTGTAGGTCCAGATCGGGATGCGGGGAAGGAGCTCGTTGAAGACGATGGCCAGCGTCTTCAGGGCCTCCTTCTGCTCGTCCTCGTTCTCCGCCCGCTGGGCGGTGTCCACCAGCTCGGCGATGTCCACGTCTCCCTGGGAGGGGCTCTCGACCTGGAGGTCGAATCCCTGGCCCGGGGAGTCCTCGGTTCCGGCGTTCTCGGTGAGGAAGTTCATCTGGAAGGCGCCCCAGTAGTCCGGCTGCTCCGGGTTGCCCCAGTGGCGCACGGCCACCTCGAAGTCACCGGCGCCCCAGATGCCCCACGGGTTGTCCTCGGGCACGTTGCGCGCCTCGGTCTTGATACCGAAGGCGTTCCAGGCCTCCTCGACCTGGGTGGCGGTCAGCTCGAAGTCACCCCAGCCCGCGACACCGATGACCTCGAAGCTGGCCTCCTCCCCGTCCGGGAGGAGCCACTTGCCGCCCTCCTTGGTCCAGCCGGCGTCCTCCAGCAGCTCCGTGGCCTTGTCCAGGTCCTGGTCGAAGTTCTCGAAGTCCTCCAGCTCCTCGGCCGTGAGGATCTCCTCGGCCTGGATGTCGGCCAGGCCCGCGTAGTGCGTGACGCGGCTGTAGCCGTCGCCCCGGGCCACCTGACCGATCTGGTCTCCGTCGAGGACGTAGGCGAGCGCCTTGCGCACGCGCACGTCCTGGACCTCGGGCTTGGCCTTGTGGTTGAACATGATGCCGCAGCCGTCGTAGCCCGCGTGCTCCACCCAGCGGAAGCCCTCCACGCTCTGGAAGGCCTGCTGGTCGGCGGCGCTGGGTGCCAGGGTGGAGTAGTCCACCTCGCCCTGCTGCACCAACAGCGCCGACTGCCGGTTGTCACCCTTGTGGACGACGACCTCGTCGAACTTCACCTCGGTGCCCTGATAGCCGTCCTCGTTGCGCACCAGGGTGATGCGCGCGTCCGACATCTGCGCCTCGTCGAACATGTACGGGCCGCTGCACACGATCTCGTCCGGGTTGAACTCGATGAACCCGGCGTTCCACTCGGAGTGCTCGTCGTCGCCCTGGCGGACACCGTCGTTGACCATCTCGACCGCGCGCTCGCCGAACTCCTCGTAGGTGGCCTTCGAGACGATGCGGTGCTTGATGATGCTCCGCTCGATGTTGGGGAACGGGTTCTCGAAACCGAGGCGGACGCTGAGGTCGTCCAGCTTCTCCAGGTTCTGCACCTGGGGGAAGCCGAATCCCCACGGAGGGGCCTCCAGAACGCGCATGGCGTAGCTGCGGATCATGTCGTCGGCGTCGAGGTCGTTGCCGTCGCTCCACTTCAGCCCGGAGCGCAGGGTCAGGACGAGGTCGTTCCCGTCCCACTCGTGTCCCTCGAGCAGGAGGTAGTCCCAGTCGTGCTCGGCCCAGTTGAAGACGCCGCCCGGACACAGGAACAGGTCCTTGTACACGGAGCCGAGCAGGAGAGCGCCGTCCTCACGGTGGACGTTGCGCGTCATGGAGTCCAGGTCGTAGTCGAAGACCCCGGTGAACTGGGTGGCGTCGGAGCTGCCGCCGCTGTCGGCGGAGCAGGAGGACAGCAGTCCGGCGCCCGCCACCCCGACCGAGCCGAGACCGACGGCCTTGAGGAGCCGCCTTCTGCTCAGATCGTTCAGGATCGCGTTGCGCGAGGGGGTGGAGGTCATTCTTGACGCTTCCTTTCCAGAAGGACGGCGAGCAGACCGAGGGCGAGTACGGCCAGGCCGACACCGACGGTGACGACACTGATGACGAACTCGGCTGTGCCGGGGGATGTGATCACGGCCATGAGGGTGCAGGCGAGGGTGAGGAAGGCTCCGACGAACAGGCCGAAGCGTCCGATGAGGAGCAGCAACTCACCTCACCCCCTGGTCACGACATGGCAGGCCAGCAGCCGGTCGTGGCTGCGGACCAGCGGCGGCCGCACGGTGTCGCAGCTGCCCTGGGCGTAGATCGGGCAGCGCGGGTGGAAGTCGCACCCGGGAGGCAGGTCGGTGAGATCGGGGATGTCCGAACTGCGCAGCCGGACCCGCTCCTTGCTCCGCGCCAGGTCCGGGTCCGGTTCGCAGACCGCGGAGATGAGCGCCTTGGTGTAGGGGTGCTGGGGGTCGTTGACCACCTGGGGGGTGGGCCCGTGCTCCACGACCTTGCCCAGGTACATGACCGCGATCTCGCCCCGCCAGGCGAAGTACTTGGCCACGGCGAGGTCGTGGGTGATGAACAGGAAGCTCACGCCGAGTTCGTCGCGGAGCCTGCCAAGGGTGTTGAGGAGGCTCACGCGGATGGACACGTCCAGCATCGACGTGGACTCGTCGGCGATGATGACCTCGGGTTCCATCGCCAGGGCGCGGGCCACGGCGACACGCTGGCGCTGGCCGCCGGACATCTGGTGGGGGTACTTGTCCAGGTAGTCCTCGGCCGGGGTGAGGTCGACGCGCTCCAGCAGGTCGGCGGCGACCCGGCGGGCCTCGTGGCGGTTCTTCACCAGCTTGTGGCGGCGCAGCCCTGCGGAGACCGTGGAGTAGACGGTGCGGACCGGGTTCAGGGAGGCGTAGGGGTCCTGGTGGATGTACTGGACCGAGCGCCGGAAGGCCGCCCGCTCCTTGCGGTCCATGGTGGCGACGTCCCTGCCTCGGAACAGGACCGAACCGGCCGTGGGGCTGGACAGGGCGGCGGCCATGCGGGCCGTCGTGGTCTTGCCGCAGCCGGACTCCCCCACCAGGCAGAGGACCTGGCCGGGCCGGACGTCGAGGTCGACCCCGGCAACGGCGGGGACCTCGCCCCGCGACGTCCGGAAGACCTGTTGGGCCCCCTTGAGGGTCAGCACGGGGGGCTGGGCGCGGCGCTCGTCCGCCTCAATGGCCTTCGTGGTGCTGGCGGCGTCGATGACGGTGCCGGGCGGCGGGTCGCTGGGCGCGGGGGCTCCGCGGTGCCCGACCGTGTCGGCGGCGCGCGGCGCGGTGTCGTCTGGGCGCGGTTCGGCGTGGGTGGGGTTGACGGTCCGGTCAATCACGGGAGACCCCCTCGGCGTGGAGTGCGGCGTCGGTGGAGCGCAGGCAGGCGGCCGTGTGGCTCAGGCCCGCGTCGCGGTGCTTGAGAACGTCGAGCGTGGGGCGCGTGGCCGTGCAGGCGTCCAGGGCGTGGGCGCAGCGCGGCGCGAACGCGCAGCCCGGGGGCAGGGAGTGCAGGCTGGGCGGGCCGCCCGGCAGGGACTCGGGGACGTGGAGGTCGCCCACGACGGGGGGCACGGAGTTGATCAGCGCCGAGGTGTAGGGGTGCCGGGAGCGGTGGAAGATGTCCCGGGTGGTCCCGGTCTCGATGAGCCGACCGGCGTACATCGTGCCGACCCGGTCGGCGAGTTCGGCGGCCAGTCCGAGGTCGTGGGTGATGAAGACCATCGAGAACCGCAGTTCCTCGCGCAGCTCGGCGAGGCGCTCCACGATGGACCGCTGGGTGAGGATGTCCAGGGCCGTGGTGGGCTCGTCGAGGATGATGAGCTGGGGGTTGAGCGCGAGGGCCAGGGCGATGAGGCTGCGCTGGCGCATGCCGCCGGAGAGCTCGTGCGGGAAGCTGTCGAGGACGCGCGCCGGGTCGAGGCGCACCATCTCCAGCAGCTCGGCGGAGCGCTCGATGATCTCCTTGCGGGTGCGGCGGCGGCCGGCGGGTTCGTGGGCGCGGAAGGTGTCGAGGAAGTGCTCCTCGATCCGCAGCACCGGGTTGAAGGCGTTCATGGCGCCTTGGAAGACCATGGCCGCCTCGTTCCAGCGGAAGCGGCGCAGCTTCTCCTTCTCCAGGGTGCGCACGTCCACTCGGGTGCCGTCCTTGCGGCGGAAGAGGATCTCGCCCTTGGAGACGACGCCGGTGCGCGGGAGCAGGCGCAGCAGTCCGAGACCGAGGGTGGTCTTGCCGCAGCCGGACTCGCCGACCAGGGCCATCGACTGGCCGGGGTGGAGGTCGAAGGAGACGTCGTGGACGGCGGTGACCTGGGTCCTGCGCCCGGTCCGGTAGCCGACGTCGACGCCGCGGACGGACAGCAGGGGGCCGGGGGCGTCCGGGGTGGCGGGGAGGTCGTTCACGGGGCTCACCTGTCCCGGAGTCGTGGGTTGAGGGCCTGTTCAAGGGAACGGGTCATGGTCACCAGCCCGATCTGGAAGAGCATGATCATCACCATCGGGGCGATGAGGAAGGGCGCGGCCTGGGGCAGGAGGAAGGCGTTGTTGTCCCAGGCCTGCTGGATCATCAGTCCCCAGTTGTCGGCGGTGCTGGGCAGCAGGCCCAGCAGGTACATGCCGACGACCGCGTAGATGGCGTTGGTGATGGCGATGATGAAGTTGATGAAGATGTAGCCCAGCATGTTGGGCAGCACCTCGACGAAGAGGATGCGCGCGGTGCCGAGGTCCTGGAGCCGCGCCGCCTCGATGAACTCGCGTTCCTTCAGCGAGAGGACCTGTGCCCTGATGGACCTCATCAGGAACGGCCAGGTGACCAGGCCGATGATGAGGGAGACCACCATCGGGGAGGAGGTGCGGTAGAAGGAGGCGATGACCAGCATCAGGACGATGAAGGGGATGGTCATCGTGATGTCGGTCAGCTGGAGCAGCAGGTGGTCCAGACGGCCTCGGACGTACCCGGCCACCGCGCCCAGGACCACGGCGATGGCGACGGTGATGAGGGCGGCGACGAAGCCGACCAGGATGGGTTCGCGTCCGCCCAGGATGAGCTGGGTGAGGGTGTCCTTGCCCTCGTGGTTGGTCCCGAGCCAGTGCTCGGAGCTCATGGGACCCCAGATCCTGCTGACGTCCGTGGGGTTGTGGTGGTCGATGAGCAGGGGGCCGACGAAGGCGAAGAGGAGGACGCTGAGGACCAGGCAGAGCCCGATGAACCCGCTGGTGCTGCGGGTGATGCCCTGCCAGATGGTGCCCCAGACGCCCGTTGACGCTGGTGCGGTGGTGACTGCCATGGGTCGTCCCTTTAGTGCGTGTCCGGTGGATGCTGCCCGTTGCGAGCGGTGCGGACGGGTGTCCCGTGCCGAAGGCGTCCGTTGGGGTTGGTGGCGGGTGACGTGTGGGCGGTGCTGGCACGGGGTTCAGGAGGGTGGGCCCCTGCTGTGCTCGGCTCGTAAGGCTCCGCGGTGGTCGCGCGGCGGGGCCCGCCCGGGTCTGGCTGTCGGCTGGTGGGAACGCCGTGCCGGTGCGGCTGGGGCGACGCGCGGCAGGGCGCGTGTCCGACGAACACGCCCTAGTTCCGGATGCGCGGGTCGAGCCTGCTGTAGAGCAGGTCGGAGACGAGGTTGGCGATCACCACGCACGAGGTGATGATGATGAGCAGCCCCTGCAGGAGCGGGTAGTCGCGGTAGTTGACCGCGTCGAGGAGCAGCCCGCCCACGCCCTTGTAGACGAGGACCTGTTCGACGAAGATCGCGCCTCCGACCAGGGTTCCGAAGGAGATCGCGATCTGGGCGACCAGTGGCAGGACGGCGTTGCGACCGACGTAGGCGGTGGCGATGCGTCCGTCGCGCAGGCCCCGGGCACGGGCCACGGTCACGTAGTCCTCGCCGAGCACCTCGGTGGTGGAGGCCTTCATGACGAGCATCCAGGTGCCGATGATGGCCAGCACGTAGGTGCCGATCGGCAGCGCCGCGTGGAAGAACGCGTCCCCGACGAACCTCAGCGTGAACTCCGGTTGGACGCCGGGACTGAGGGTTCCGCGCAGTTCGATGGGGTTGAACCAGCCCAGGTACATGCCGCCGCCGACGACCAGCACCATGGCGATGAGGTAGTTCGGGACGGCGCCGAGAACCGAGGCCACGACGCTGAGCACGTGGTCCAGGATCTGGTTGCGGCGGTAGGCCATGATCATGCCCAGTGCGAGGCCGAGGGCGATCGCGACGAGGGTGCCGACGCCGATGCTGAAGAGGGTCCAGGGGAGGTAGGCGCCGATGGCGTCGGTGACGCTGAAGCCGGGGCGGTTGATGGTGCCGCCGAGGTCGAGCGTGAACAGCCCGACGATGAACTCCCACCACTGCCGGAAGAGGGGCGCGTCCGGGTCGTAGGCCAGCGAGTGGATCGCGATGGCACGGGCCTCGTTCATCGACATGCCGCCCTGGGTGAGGCGGCCCGCCATGACGTCGATGGGGTCGCCCGGCATGGCGCGGCCGAGGAAGAACGTCACGTTGGCCACCACGAAGACCACGACGAGGGCCTTGCGTACCTTCACGAAGACGTAGTTGCGCCAGACCCGGGCCAGGAGGCGTTGGGTCGTCCCTGGGGCGGCGGGCGCGGGTTCACCGGTGTCCGGGGGTGGTGGGGAGGCCGCGATTTCGGTGGCCACGAGGCTCCTTCGAGCAGGGGGCACGGCGGTGGTGGGGGAGATGGGGGCGAGCACGGAACTATTAGGAAACTTTCCTAATAGAACATCACGGTAACGCCACCGATGTGGCTCACGCCACCCTCGTGACCAAACGGCGTCTTTTGCGCGACAGGATCGGCATCACAAAAAGAACAAACAATGACATAACAGCACAAACAACCGAATGGCTTGTGGCCGTATTCGGCCACTCGTCCAAAGACGCTACTTTTGATGGTTTTGCGGCTCTCTGGGCGCTTCGTACTGTCACGGAGTCATCACTCACGCCTGCCGGAACGGGCCCGCTCCCCCACCGGCGGCAGGACTTCGGAGGGAACCCCCGTGCCCCGAGCACGCACCACCATCCGCGCGGCCGCGGTGGCCACCGCCACCGGCCTCGCCCTCTCCCTGACGGCGACGCTCCCCGCCGCCGCCGACACCGTCCCCTCCCCCGGATATCCGGTGGAGCGTGCGGCCCTGACTCCCTTCCTCGACCAGGAGATCGTCTGGGCCGAGTGCCCCGAGAGCGAACTCGTGGCGGCCGGCCTGGAGTGCGCCGAGTACGAGGTCCCCCTCGACTACGCCGACCCCGACGGCGCCCGGCTCACCATCGCCGCCAGCCGCGCGGCCGCCACCGACCCCGGGGAACGCCTCGGCCTGCTCCTGATCAACCCCGGTGGACCCGGCGGACCGGCCCGCCACATGCCGGCCGCCCTGTCCGGAACGTCCGCACACGGCGTGTACGACCTCATCGGCATGGACCCCCGCGGCACCGGGGCCTCCTCACCGCTCGACTGCGGCGTCGAGTTCCCGATGATCCGCCCCCGTGCCAGCGACGCCGAGATCTCGACCGACACTCGTGAGAAGATCCGCTACGCCCGGGCCTGCGACGCCGCCGAGGGCGACCGGTTCCCGCACATGACCACCGCCAACACCGCCCGCGACATGGACGTGCTGCGCGCCGCCGAGGGCGAGGAGCGGATCAACTACCTCGGCTACTCCTACGGCACCTACCTCGGCCCGGTGTACGGCTCCCTGTTCCCGGAGCGGCTCGACCGCAGCGTCCTGGACTCGTCCATCCACCCGGACGGGGTGTGGCGCGACGTCTTCCTGGGCCAGGCCCCCGCTGGCACGGCCAACATGGAGCGCTACACGGAGTGGCTCGCCGAGCACGACGACGTGTACGGGTTCGGCACCGAACCGGAGGAGATCGTCGCCCTCTTCGACGAGACCTCGGCGCGGCTCGACGAGGAGCCCCGTGACGACGTCCCGAACGTCGAACTGGTCGACGGCGCCGCCTTCGACCTCCTGGCCTTCAGCACCTCGCGTGCCCAGGGCTACTGGGACCTCAACTCCTGGTTCCTCCAGCTGCTGGTCGACGGCGAACCGGTCCCGGGTGAGGAGGTCGAGCAGCCGGAGATGAACCCGGTGTTCGACATGAGCATGGACCTGTTCTCCGCCGTGGTCTGCGAGGCCGAGTGGCCCGACCGGCTCGGCCTGTACCACCAGCAGTCGCGCGAGTACCGGGACGCGCACCCGTACGGCACGGGCGCCCTGTGGACCGCCCCGCAGGCGTGCACCTTCACCCGGAACGCACCGACCGAGAAGCCCGTCGAACTCGTGCGGGACGGCTACCCCGAGGCCCTGGTGATCGCCGCCGACCACGACGCCAACACCTTCTACGAGGGTGGACCGGTCATGGCCGAGCGCCTGGAGAGCCCCCTGCTCACCGTCACGGACGAGGGCGGCCACGGGTTCTACCTCATGTCCGACCCGTACACCGGGGAGCTGGGCCACCCCTGCGTGAACGACGTCGTGGACTCCTACCTGATCGACGGCGTGGTTCCGGAGGACACCGAGTGCGGCGGCATCCCCCGTCCGGGGAACCCCGAGGTGTCGACCTTCGACGGAGACCCGGGGATCCTGCTGACGGACGTCGAGCGCCCGAACGAGTGGCTGCTGCCGACCGCCCCGAGGTAGGGGCCGTCCGACCGGCATGACGAGGGCCCGCGCCGTCTGACGGCGCGGGCCCTTCGTGCCACGGAGACGGCCCGCTGGTCCGGCGGGGCCGACACCCCCGGATCAGCGGTTGGCGCCCTCGAGGCTCTCGGTGATGGCGCCGCCGTCGGACATCACGTAGCAGAGGATCTCGCGGTCGTCGATCAGATCCCAGCTCTCGACGGTCGGGCTGAAGCCGCCGACGTAGATCTCCGACTCCACGAAGTCCACGCCGACGAACTCCGCGAAGGCGCTGCCGGTGCAGATCTCGTCCACGGACTCCGACACGGACCCGTCACCCGGGTAGTCACCGTCCGGGAGGTCCTCGGCGTGGAAGACCTCGGCGTCGTGCGGCTCGGAGCAGTCGACGACGGGGACACTGTCGACCTCCCCGCCCCCCATGGCGGTCCGCATCTCACTGTCGGTGAAGCAGTCACCCACCCCGATCTCCATCACGTTGCCCGCCCCGAGGAAGGAGTCGAGCGCACCACAGGCGGAAAGGCTGACGACGGCACCGGCGGTGACGACCGCGAGGGCGGCTCTGCGGGCGACGGGGGAGGAGGAAGACATGAGGGAACTCCGGGCTTTCTTGCGTGCGGGGTTTTCGCCGGGGACAAAAGTGGCGAGAACGCAAGATTTCACCAGGTGATCTGCGATGTCAATCTGGTATTCCGACGAACACGAACATGTGGCGCACGCGTACTCCACGTGACCATGCGACGGCATTCCCACATTCCTGACCTGCCAGGTGTCGGCGTCCGGCACACGGGCCCGGGCGCCCCTTTCCCACTGCGTACGGCGCACGGAAGTCCGGGCTGAGGTGGGGCGAGGGAGGGTGGCGGAATCGAAAGTAACCGTCGGTATCCGACGATTCCCCGGGTTTTCCCACCGGGGAAAGGAGGCGGCACCCACCCGTTGATCGTCACGCGGGCCCACGACCTTCGGGCCGGACGTCACGGCGCCGCCACAATGGGCGCCCCTCCCCCACTCGAACCCGGGCGTCGACCCCCGCCCCGCTGACCCCACCGGCATGAGGAAGGCCCGCGCCGGTCTGCGGCGCGGGCCTTCGTTCACGTTCCGGGCCGGGCCCGATCACGCCGGGCCCCGCCTACAGGTTGGACTGAGCGAGGGTGCCGGTGGTCTGGGAACCGTCCATCTGGCCGATGAGGCAGAGGTACTCGCGGTCACCCATCTCCCAGCCCTCCTCCATCGGGAAGAGGCTCTGGATGGCCAGGACCGACTCCTCGTAGGCGGTGCCGACGAAGGCCGGGAAGGCGTCGTAGCAGTTCTCGTCGACCATCTCGATGACCTCGTCGCGGCCCGGGTAGTCGAGATCGCTGTCCAGGAAGCCGCCGTGGTAGACCTCCAGGTCGTGGGACTCGGAGCAGTCGACGATCGGCGCCGTGCTGACGGAGTCGTCGTACTCGACCTCCATCTCGTTCAGGCAGTCACCCACGGCCAGGGCGCTGACGTCCTGGTCCTCGGCGCCGAGGGGCTCCTCGGTCTCGGTCTCCTCGTCGTACTCGGACTCCTCCGCGGCCTCGGGGTCGATCGACTCGCCGGGTTCGTCACTGCCCCCGGACAGGGCGGGCGGCAGGAGCGGCAGGCCGCAACCGGACAGCGACAGGGCGGCACCGGTGGCCAGGGCCGCGAGGGCGACTCGGCCAAGCAGGGGGCGGCGCGCTTCGGACAACATGACGACTCCACGGGGTATCTGGTTGCCCACCGACTCGGGAGGGGTATCGGCGGTACCTATCCAGACGCGTCCCGAGGTGAGAAGGTTTCGACCGATTCGGGAGTTCGTTTCCGCGGAGTCCGCCCTGACCAGGGGCGGGAGGGGGCGCGGGCACACGGAAAAGGGCCCTGGCCGGTGGAGACGAACTCCACCCACCAGGACCCTTCGCTGTGCGTCATCAGGGACTCGAACCCCGGACCCGCTGATTAAGAGTCAGCTGCTCTAACCAACTGAGCTAATGACGCCGGCCTCCGCTTCGAACCTCGCGGCTCTCTGCGGCAACAAGTTAACTCTACCCGAACTTTGGAGCGCCCGGAGCCGGAACGGGCCGATGTGCCCCAGAACACGAAGGAGACCCCGCGATCGGCCCACGACCTCACCGGGCACACGGAAAAGGGCCCTGGCCGGTGGAGACGAACTCCACCCACCAGGACCCTTCGCTGTGCGTCATCAGGGACTCGAACCCCGGACCCGCTGATTAAGAGTCAGCTGCTCTAACCAACTGAGCTAATGACGCCGGTCTCCGCTTCGGGCCTCACGGCTCTCTGCGGCAACGAGTTAACTCTAGCAGGACCACGGGGTGGCCGCGAACCGGTTCCGGACCGACCCCTGGTCGGCCCCGTCACATCGCGGCCCTGGCCCGGAAGGGCGAACCCACCGGGCACGGTTCGTACCGCTCCGACTAGAAGAAGGCCACGAACAGGGCGACGATGATGCCGACGGTCAGGGCGACACCGACGCCGGCGAGTACCAGCGGCAGGATCGGGCGGCGCGGAGCCTCCTCGGGCTCGGGGTTGTCGTCGACGAAACGGCGGAAGTGCTGGGTGGTTCCCGCCGGGTCCAGGTTGGGATCGTTGTTCTGCGTCATGGCCTTGACACTAGCGACTCATCTGACCGCTGAGCACCCCTTGAGCAAGATCCGGTCGATCTCACAACCCTCTCTTGGGATGACCGAAACCCGCACTTTTCGAAAGGCGCAGGTCACCAACGGCCGTCTCCGCCCCCCGATCCGTGTCCGAGGACTTCGCCTGGATGAAAGCCGACCGTAAGACGGATCGCCCAGACTCAGGCCCGGGGTTCCGGACCCGGTCGGTACTTCCCTGCGACCGTGCCCGCCCCCAGGGGCCCGGCGCGCAGGACCGCGGCCATCCGGGCCGTGGGCGAGACCGCGTGCGCCGGGTCCTCCCTCTCCACCAGACGCACCAGCTCCGACGCGGACCGTTCCGGGTGGGCGTCCAACCAGGCCACCGCCATCCGCAGGGACAGCGGGAGACAGCCCGCCAGCTCGGCCACGCGTCGCAGCGCCTGCGGCGTACAACGATCGGGGCCCAGCAGCGAGCGCAGCAGGATGACCGCGTGCTCCTCCGGCAGGGCGTCCACCGGCAGGGCGCGCAGACCGTCCCGGACCAGGAGGTCGGTGAGCCAGCTGCGGCTGGCCACGACGGCGCAGCTCCCCTGACCGCCCGGCAGCAGGGGCCGCACCTGGTGCGCGGTGGCGGCGTTGTCCAGCAGGATCAGCACCCGGCGCCCCGCCATCAGGGAACGGGCCCGGGCGGCTACCTCGTCGGGTTCGGGTGCGGGTCCGTCCGGCCCTCCGGCGTCCACCCTCCCGGCGGACAGCGAACGGACCAGGCGGCGCAGGACCTCCCCCGGCTGGCGCGGACTGCCGTCGGGGGCGCGCAGGTTCACGTACAGCTGCCCGTCCGGGAAGTGCGCCGCCACCGAGTGCGCCCAGCGCACGGCCAGGGCGCTGCTCCCCGCACCGGCCGGCCCCCGGACCAGGACGCTGCCGGGCACCTGCGAGCAGGGGTCGACGAGGCGGTCGAGCTCGGCCAGTGCGCCGGACCGGCCGACCAGGGTGCGGGGGGCGGAGGGGAGTTCGGCGGGCACGAGTCCCGGGCCGGGCCGGGCGGTGCGGCGGGCGGCGCAGGGCCGGGTCTCGTTGTGGGTGCGCGGGCGCGGCACGAGGGTGCCTGTGGCGGCGCCGACCACCGGACCACCGGCCACCGGGCGGGTGCCGAGCCGGGAGTCGAGGTCGCCGCGCAGGATGCCGTGGAAGGTCTCCTGGAGTTCGCGCCCGGGGTCGGCGCCCAGACGTTCGGACAGCACGCTCCGGGCCCTGGCGTAGACGCGCAGCGCCTCGCTCTGGCGGCCGGACCGGTAGAGGGCGATCATCTGGGCCCGGATGAGGGGTTCGCGTTCGGGGTGGTCGGCCACGAGGGAGCCGATGCGAGCGGCGACGTGTTCGTGCTCGCCCCGGGCCAGGGCGGCGTCGAACCCCCGCTCGGCCACGCGCAGGAGTTCCTCGTTCAGTCCGGGCACGTCCCGGGCGTGCAGGAGGGGCGCGGTGACGTCGCTCAGGACCGGGCCGCTCCACAGGGCCAGGGCCCGGCGCAGGAGGTCCGCGTGCGTGTCGGCCTCGCCCCGCGCGGCGGCGAGCTCGGCCTGTCGGGCCAGGGCGCGAAAGAGCAGGAGGTCCGAACGGTGCTCGTCGAGGTCGATCCGGTACCCGCCGTCCGCTCCCCGGATGAGCGGCGTGCCCAGGAGGGGTTCGAGGAGGGCGCGTGCGCGGGCCACGTGGACCTGGAGCGCGCCCTTGGCCGCCTGGCCCGGGGTGTCCCAGACCCGTTCGATGAGTTCGTCGGTGGACACGGTCCGGCCCGCGTTGAGCATCAGGGTGGCGAGGAGGGCGCGGCGGCGGTCGCCGCGCAGTCTCAGCGCGGCGCCGTCGACCTGGACGCAGAAGCGGCCGAGGAGACTGACGTGGAGCCCGTGGGCGGCGGGCTCGGGCGGGTTCCGGGGATCGACGGTCGCCGCGCCGCGTACCTCTGGCGGGTCGTACAGCGGCACGGCTTCATCCCCCCTGTGAGGCGGACACGGGTGTGTTGGGTGGGAACGTGCCGCCTCGCTTCCAAGGGTGCCGTCCGAGCTGGGATACCGCAATCAGAAGGGGTGCACTTGCCGCACGGCCCGTCCCTTGAAATCCTTGAATCTCCCGGTTTTTCCCGTCAGTGCGTTGACTCTGCACCACGACCGAAAGAAACTTTCCTCCATGGCGCAAATCCCGAAGCCGTCTGGCGGCCGTGGCGACGTCCCACCACCGCCGGTCCCCACGACGGTCCTGCGGATCAGGTCGTTGCTCCCCTCGTTGGCCCCGGCCGAGCAACGAGTGGCCCAGCGGGTCGTCGACGACCCCGAACGCGCCGCCGCGTCCTCCATCACCCAGCTGGCCAAGGACTGCGCGACCTCGGAGGCCACGGTCATCCGGTTCTGCCGCACGATCGACTTCAGCGGCTACCGCGAGCTGCGCCTGGCGCTGGCCACCGAGGCCGGGCAGGCCCGGGGCGCGCGCGGCAACACCGCCGAGCTGGCCAGTGACATCAACCCCGACGACACCCTCGTCACCGTCGTGCAGAAGATCGCCTACACCGACGCGCGCGCCGTCGAGGAGACCGGCGCCGCCATGGACGTGGAGGTGCTGCGCGCGGTCATCGACGCCATGTCGAACGCGCGCCGGATCGACGTCTACGGAGTGGGCGCGAGCGCGTTCGTCGGCGCGGACCTCCAGCAGAAGCTGCACCGGATCGGGCTGACCTCGTTCGCCTGGTCGGACGCGCACGTGATGCTGACCAGCGCGGCCCTCCTCGAGGCGAGCGACGTCGCGATCGGCATCTCGCACAGCGGGACCACCATCGACACCGTGGAGGCGCTGACCGAGGCGGGCAGACGCGGCGCCCGGACGGTGGCGATCACCAACTTCCCCCGGTCTCCGATCGGTTTCGCCGACCACGTGCTGACCACGGCGGCCAGGGAGACCATGTTCCGTTCGGGGGCCACGGCCTCCAGGCTGGCCCAGCTGACGGTGGTGGACTGCCTGTTCGTCGGGTTGGCCCAGATCCGCTACACGGACAGCAGGTCGGCCCTGGAGACCACCTACGAGGCGGTCCGCGGTCTTCGCCTGAGTGACGACCGCAGACGACGGCGCAACGACGCGTCCGCCACGAGGAACACCCCCGCTGGAAACGACGACTGACCCGCAGAGGGTGCGGGCCGAACAGGAGAGCGCAGTGCACGCTGGCACGGAGCAGGACCCCGGGAACTCCGGAGGATCAGACGGGCGGGCACCCAACGGTGAGGCCGTGATCGTGCGGGCGCCCACCGAGGCCCGCAACTCGGGAACCTACGACATCGACCTGCTTCCCGCGTTGGACGTGCTGCGGCAGATCAACGCGGAGGACACCACCGTCGCGGCCGCGGTGGCCACGGTGCTGCCGGAGCTGGCCCGGGCCGTGGAGCTGGGGGTGGCGGCTCTGGAGCGCGGCGCGGGCATCCACTACTTTGGCGCGGGCACCTCGGGACGGATCGCGGCGATGGACGCCGCCGAGCTGCCCCCGACCTACGGTGTCCCCCCGGAGTGGGTGGTGGCCCACCACGCGGGCGGCGGTGAGGCCCTCGTGCGCGCCGTGGAGGGGATCGAGGACGACTGGGAGTCCGGCCGGATCGACGCCGCGGCCGTCGCGCCGGGTTCCCTCGTGGTGGGTCTGGCCGCCAGCGGCCGCACCCCGTACGTGGGCGGTGCCCTGGAGGCGGCCCGTGAGCGGTCGGCCGCAACGGTGCTGATCAGCGCGAACCCGGACGCCCCCCTGGCCTCCGGTGCCGACGTGCACGTGGGGGTGTCCACCGGTGCCGAGGTGATCGCCGGTTCGACCCGGATGAAGGCGGGAACCGCACAGAAGCTGCTCCTCAACGCCTTCTCGACCGCCGTGATGGTGCGGATCGGGCGGACCTACTCGAACCTGATGGTGGGCGTGGACGCCACCAACGGCAAGCTGCGCGGACGCGTGGTGACCATCCTGGTGGAGGCGACCGGTCTGACCGAGGAGGCGTGCGCCGGAGCCCTCTCCGAGGCCGAGGGCGACACGCGGGTGGCCCTGGTGTCGTTGTTGGCCGAGGTGGACGCCACCACGGCCGCGAGGTCCCTGGAGAAGGCTCGCGGCCGGGTGCGGACCGCACTGGCGAACCTGGGCCTGCCCGGCCAGGAGACCCCCGGAGCCTAGGTCGCGGAAGCCCGATCCACGGCGTCCGCGTCACCCGGTTCGTCGAGTGTGAGACCCGCGAACGCGAGGGTGGAGCGAACGACGAGGGCCGGTACGCGCTCGGTGGCCCCGTACGCCCCGTACTTGCGGGGAAGGAGCGGGCGTCAACGCGCGCGGTTCAGGATGGTTGCCCCGTGCCCCGCGCTCGCGGGGGCGGGTCGGCGGGTTCGGGCCCGTGGGCACCGGGTGCGGTGTCCACGGGCCGGGGCCGGTTTCAGCCGTCCAGGGCGGCGCCGATCAGGCCCAGGGGCGGCGAGCCCAGCTGGAGCAGCGCGCGGTGGAAACGGGGCAGCGAGAACCCGCTCCCCCACTGCTCCCTCGCGCGCTCTCGCAGCGCCATGATCTCCAGTTTGCCCCAGGTGTAGCGGCCGTACGTGGGGTCGAAGGTGGCCCGTCCGGCCTCGGAGAGCGCCGCCGGTCCCTGCAACGGGGTGTCCTGGGAGAAGCGCGCGGCCGCCTGCTCCACCGTCATCGTTCCGGTGTGCATGCCGATGGCCACGGAGAGCCGGGTGACGCGGATGAGCGCCTCCAGCCACACACCGATCTCGTAGTGGTCGGCGGTCCATCCGGGGTCACCGAGCCGCTCGGCGGCGTACGCGCCGAACCCCTCCTCCAGGCACATCTCCTCGGCGTAGTGGGCCCAGCCCTCGGCGAAGGTCATGGAGTGCAGGGCCCGGCGGACCTGGCTCGGTGCGCGGCGCAGGGCGCGGCCGTGGGAGAAGTGGCCGGGCGCGACCTCGTGGACGCTCACGGCGGGCAGGGTGGTGTGGCTGAACTGCTCCAGCCACTCGGCGGCCTCCCGCTCCGACAGCTCCGGGTCGGGCGGGGTGACGTAGTAGAAGGACGGGTTGTCCGTCTCCCATGGGCCGGACCAGGCCATCATCGCGGTGCCCCAGCGGAGCGCGGGCGGCGGCACGTCGATCCTGCACTCACCGTCGTTGAAGGGGGCCAGCTGGCGCTCCTCGGTGAAGTCGAGGCAGATCCGGGTCCATGTGCGGGCGGCGTCCAGGACGCCCTCGGCATCGGGGTGCTGGCCGGTGAGTTCCCGGCTGAACTCCATCGGGTCGCGGCCGGGGGCCAGCCGCGCGGTGGCCTCGGCGAGTCCGGCGCGCAGACGGTCGCGTTCGGCGTCGGCCCGGGACGCCAGGGAGTCGAGGTCGACCTCCATGGCCTCTCCGACGCCCATCAGGCGACTCAGCGCCTCGGCTCCCAGCGACGCGCTCTCCGGGCCGTGTTCCGCCGCGTGCTCGACGTGGGTGAGCAGGCGCGCGTGCGCGGCCAGGGCGTCGCGGCGCGCGTCCTCGGGGAGGCCGTCGGGGAGGTCGGCCAGGCCCCGGACCGGCCCGAGCAGGGACCGGGCGACGGGAGCGCTGAGCCGGTCCAGGGCGGCGACGGCGTTGTCAGCCAGGGTCGGCCACAGACGCAGGTGCTCGATCCGCGCGGCGAAGCGTTCGGCCTCGGGGGCGTACGCGCGTTCGTAGCTGGACAGGTCCATCTCGCCCACGTGGTGGAGCGGGTTGGTGCGGTGCGTCTCGAGTTCGCCCAGTTCGTGGCGGAGACCGTTCTCGAAGGCGGTCAGGTGGGCCTCGTCGTAGGGGTCATCCAAGGGCTCTCCGCCGAGCCGGGCCAGGGCGGCGCTCACCCCGTCCGGGGAGAGGTCTGCGGCCCTGCCGTCGTACTCGTGCATCCCCGCGCCCTCGCGCAGGGACGCGGGCATGAGGTCGGCGATGGCCCGCAGTCTCGGGAGGAGTTCGTCGTGGGGTTCGTGCGACTGTTCGGACATGCGGCGACTCTAACCCGCACGTCCGGTCTCCCACAGGTGGGTTTCCGGGGACGCGGTTCCGGAACTCCGTTCGTCCGCCGTGCGTCTCCCCTGGTGTGACGACCTCCGCGACACCCAGCCCCGCCGAGAACAGCGATCCGGACAGCGGAAGGCGGCTCCGGCGCCGCCTGGCGCTGCTGGCCGTCTCCCTGGTGCTGCTGGGGTGTGTCCCGTTCCTGTGGGTGCTGACCTCCACCGGTAACCAGCGGCACTCCGTCGACTCCGTGCCCGAGCGGCCCGTGGCCATCGTCCTGGGCGCCGGAGTCCGTCCCGACGGCCTGCCGAGCTACCTGTTGGCCCAGCGGCTCGACCTGGCTGTGGAGCTCTACGAGGCCGGGAGCGTCCAGGCGGTCCTGGTGACCGGCGACAACGGGGTCGAGCACTACAACGAGACCGACACGATGCGCGACCACCTCGTGGCGGCCGGCGTCCCGGAGGACAGGGTGGTGGGTGACCACGCCGGGTTCTCCACCTGGGACTCCTGCGCCCGGGCCAGAGAGGTGTTCGGTGTGGAGGAGGCCACGGTCGTCACCCAGGAGTTCCATCTGCCGCGCGCCGTGCGCCTGTGCCGCGCGGCGGGTATCGACACGGTCGGTGTGGGCGGGGCCAGCATGGACCAGCGCGCCGTCGCCACGGTCTACGGCTGGGCCCGCGAGGTTCCGGCGGCGGTGGCGGCCCTGGGCACCGTGGTCCTGCGGCCCGACCCCCGCTTCCTCGGCGACTACGAGACCGGGGTGGACGACGCCCTCGCCCTGGAGTCCACCCCCTGACACGCGAACCCGCTCCCGGTGTCCGGGAGCGGGTTCGGCGGCCGTGGCTCGACGGGGTCGGGCTCAGCGGCCCCCGCCGAAGAGTCGACCGAACAGGCCGGTGGGGGCCTCCGGGGCCTGCTGCTGCGGCGCGGCCTCCTGCGGCTCCTCCGCCTCGGGCTCGGGCTCCACGCCGACCAGGGCGCAGTACTCCTCCGCGTTGTCGGGCAGCGCCCAGGCGCGCAGGGTCTGCGTGAACTCCTCGTCCTCCCACGCCGATGCGGGCAGCTCCGCGATGGCCCACAGGACCTTCAGGGTCTCCTCGTCGTAGTCGGCCTGGGCGTGCTCCTCAACGGTGTACCCCTTGGAGCGCGGGCCCAGGACCAGCTCCAGACCGGCCCCGGTGACCAGGGCACGGGACTCGTCCTCACCCTTGAGCAGGCCGGACAGGATGTCCAGGCGCAGTCGACGGGCGCGGTCACCGGCGCGACCCAGCGCCAGGAAGCCCAGGACCTGGGGGGAACGCTGTCCGCAGTGCGGCCACGACTCGTTGAACAGGCCCTCGTAGCCCAGGGTCGTGCCGCCGCCGCGACCGACGCGGCGCAGCCCCTCCCTGGGGGTGTTCTCCCCGTGGATCAGCACCAGCGCCACGGAGGCGGCGAAGGAGTTGTACAGGTTGCCGCCGGCCATCTGGTGGGTGAGGCCGATGGTGGTGTCCACGTCCCCCGGGTCCGCGACCTGACCGAGGGCGAACAGCTCGGCGGGCAGCGGCTCGCCGCTGTCGAGGCCCTGCGTCATGATCTCGCGCATCGACGTGGGGGCCTTGGGTGCGGGGCGCAGGTCCTTGGCGAGGAGCATCTGGGAGGCGCCGGTGATCTCGGCGGAGATCCGCTCGGCCTCGGCGGGGAGGAAGCCCAACAGGTAGCTGACCCACTCCCCCGCGCGGTCGAGGCCGCCGCGGTTGGTGCCGCCCTGGAGGAGGGTGACCAGGTCGGGGACCCGGGCCAGGACCGCCTCGTAGGTGTTCAGTTCGGCCAGGAGCAGCTCGGCGCCGTCGTCGGCCTCCATCACGGCCAGGCGGTTGCGCATCCGGTGGAAGTGCTGCTCGTCGGGGGCCTCCTCCATCCAGGCGCGGTACTGTTCGCGGACCTTCGCGGCGTCGTTGGAGACGGCCCAGGCCACCTCGTCGCGCCACTGGTCGAGGTCACGGTGCTGGGGGAAGCGGTCCTCCGCGTGGGCGCTGACGAGTTCGAGGAGGAGGCTCAGGGGGCGCCACCGGTCGGTGGGCAGGGTCTCCTCGGCGGTCGCGATGTCGACCAGACGGTCCACGACCTTGGGGGCGGCCCGGTGGCCGGGGGCGGGGAAGTGGATGAGGTCGTGGAGGTCGGACAGGGCGCTGTCGCTGACCGCGACCTGTTCGAGCAGCTCGGGGACGCGCTCACCGCCCTCGGGGACCAGAGCGGCCCAGTCCGTGTCCGCCGTGTTGTCGTGTGGTTCGTTTCCGGTGGTCGCGTTCATGTGCCGATTATCCCGGCTTGGCGCCCGCGCGCGAATCGGCGCCCGGAGTCGTGCTTGTCACCGGCTGCCGGGGAACTCCTCGCCGTGTGCGCGGGGATCCTGGGGGTCCGAGTCGGTGAGCTCACCGTGGAGGGGTTCGGGGCGCAGTACGGCGTCCTTCAGGGCCTTGCCCGCGGCGCCGACCTCACGCGCGTAGCCGATGAGCGTGGACCGGCGGCGCGCCCCGAGGCTGGGATCGCCCACTCCCACGGCGTCGATCCCGGCGGCGCGTGCCAGGGAGACGGTGCGCGGGAGGTGGAAGGACTGCGTGACCATGGTCGCGGCGTCCACGCCGTAGAGCCCGCGCATCCGCACGCAGGTGTCCCAGGTGCGGTAGCCGAACGGGTCGGCCGTCACCAGGTCGGCGGGGACCCCTTGGGCCACGAGGTAGTCGGTCATGGTGTCGGTCTCGCAGCGGGAGACCTCGCGGTTGTCTCCGGAGACGATGACGCGGTCGACCCTCCCTGCCTCCACCAGTCGGACGGCGAGGTCCAGGCGGCGGGCGAGCAGCGGGGAGGGACCGTCGGACCAGGCCGCGGCGCCGAGCACCACCGCGACGGGCCGGTGCGGCACGGAGTCGACGGTGCGCCGCCGGCGCGCGCTCGCGAGGTAGGTCCAGGCGAAGGGTGCCAGTGCGAGGGCACACACGCCCGCCAGGCTCGCCGCGATCCAGATGCCCACAGCCCCGAGTCCTCCCGCTCCCCGCACGGCCCCTGCCGCGCGGCCACACCATCATGGCGCACGGCGGGGGCGGGCGGCCCGGGTGTTGGGGCTCCCGGGTCACCCGAAGATGTCGGTCCAGCCGCCTGACCTCTTGTGACGCACCTTGAGACTGCCGCCCTGGTTCTTGCCGGTGATGACGAAGTGCGGGGCGCCGTGGCGGGCGATGGAGTCGACGTCCGAACGCTGACTGCCGAACCACGAGGTCTCGAGGTTGACCTCGGCCGTGGCGCCCTCGGGGATGATCAGGTCTCCGGAGCCCCAGGAGACGTCCAGCCAGATCTCCGTGACGGGTGCGGTCAGGCGGGCCTCACGGAAGTCGAGTTTGGCCTCGCCGAACCGCACGTTCACCTCGACCCGTTGCGGAACGGTCCACTCCTTCTTGCGCACGACGGAGTCGCCCTGGCCCGTGAGGTACAGCGTCTGCCCTCCCGAGGAGGGCGGGCTCGGGACCTGGGGTGTGAGCGCGCCGGGGCGGCTCGGTCCGGCGGGCGCGGGGCCGCCGAAGCCGCCGGCCCCGGCGGGCAGGTCGGCCACAATCGGCTGGATGTCGGCGTAGGTCTTGGCTGTGTAGACGGCGTCGAGGCGTTCGTCCAGCTCATCAAGGCCCAGCCGTCCCTCGCCCGCGGCCTCGCGCAGGATCTCGGCGACCTGGTCGCGTTCGGTGTCCGAGATACGCAGGTGGTTCTTGTCGTTGGGGGCCACGTGCTCGTCCCGCTCCTTCCGCCCGGTTTGTCACCACCAACGTTAGAGCATGCTCCGCGCTCCGCGCCTCAGTGGACGGCGTGACCGCGGCGCTCGGGCCTGGGTGGTCACGCGTGGGGGTCGGAATGTCACACCCGGGCGGCAGGATGCGTCTCGGAGTTCCAGGGCCGGGTGGTTGACCGGACCGACTGTTGGAGGAGGTGCCACGTGGAGCCCGGCGAGCGCACGGAGTCCCGTCGTCGTGGGCCTCGTCCCGGAGTTCCGGGCACGGCCGGACCGACGCTGGCCCGCGAGGAGGGGGATGCCATGGGGAGCAAGCGCACGGGCGGGGGGACACCCCGGGGCACGGGAGACGGGGCGGGCGGTGCTCGGGCCCTACCGCGACGGGAGGAGGAAGGAGTCAGGTGCGCGAAGCATCCCGGGAGGAAACCCGTCCCGTCACCTCGATGTCCGAGGCCTTCGCCGCAGTCCGGCTTTCGGCGCTGCCAGGGCTTTGGGGAGGCCGGGGACGGGGTACCGCTTCTCTAGGGTGGTTGGGGTCCCCGCTCACCGGAGCGGTCGGCGGCCGCACACGCTGCGCGGGCCGACGACCTCGCCCTCCGGGTGGTTGAGGACTCTGCCGGGGTAGGACGGACCCCGGCAGAGTCCTGAACCACGCGTTGTGCGCCCCGGGTCCGTACACGATCTCGCACCGCACGGTCCTCCGCACAGAGAGTGTCCGATACCGGCCAGAGTGTGAGCCCGAGGCCGTCGACCTCTCATGTTTGACGGACTCTTCCCTCCTCTGGCCCATTCCGGTTTTCGGTCACCCTGTTCTCGCGCATCCGACCACTCCCACGCCTCCAACCCTCCCCAGGGGGAACAGCGAAGCACGCTCTCGGATCACGGGTTTCGGACCACTACACAACCCCACTTTCGGACATCGCTCACCGTCGAGGAATCGCAGGTCAGCCGAGGCCACTTCGACAGCCACTCAGAGGTTCCGGAAAGCCATCGAACTCCCTTACGCAAACACCTATCTGACCTGCATGTACGAGACGACCCAGGCCTCCCGGAAAGCGGTCGCGAATCCGCCCTCAGGCGGCGTTTGCCCAAATTCCGCCGCGAGCATGTCTCAGGTGAGAGCGAAGCCCACCGGCTTCCTCGAACGACACCATCCGCTCCGACCGTCCACCAGAGCCACCACCAGGTCGAAGACCGGAGGAATCCACCACGTGTCCGCCCTTGCGATCGCCCCGACGTTTCTCAGCGACTTCAGCCGCCTCACGCCCGAGGTCCAGCTCGACACCCTGGCCGTGATGCGCGCCTACCAGGCCGGTGACCACCCGGGAACGGAGTCCGTCCCGGGCGCCGCCGACCCCCGGGTCCGGGTCGTCAGCATCGCCCCCGACTGGTCCGGCGTCATCGTCCCCGACCCCGACGCCGGGACCGAACCGACCGAGGACACCGGCACCGGCACCGACGCCGATGCCGACGACACCACCTACCGGCTGCTCACCGTGCGCCCGCGCGACGAGGCCCTGCGCTACGCCCGGAGCCTGCGCCCGCACGCCCCCGCCAGCCTCACCGAGGTCGGAGCCGTGGGCGTCGACCCCACCCCCGTCGGCCCGCCCGAACTCGCCGGGGCGCTCGGCTCACCGTTCTCCCAGTGGCGGATCACCCTGCACCCGGACCAGCACCGGGTCACCGAGGCCCACTTCAGGGGATCGGCTCAGGTCACCGGCGGCCCCGGGACCGGCAAGACCGTCATGGCCCTCTACCGCGCGGCCCACCTGGCCGAACTGGACGCCGCCGCCCACCCCGAGGACCAGCGCGAGTCGATCCTGCTCACCTCCTACAACCGAGCCCTGGCCCAGTCCCTGTCCGAGCGACTCGACCAGCTGCTCCCCGATCCGGGCACGCGTTCCCGGGTCAGGGTCGCCACCATCGACAGCCTGGCCCGGTCGATCGTCCAGTCACACACCAGCGTGGCCCCGCGCATGGCGAGCCGGGACGAGCTGGCCCAGCGCTGGCGGGCGGTGGCGCTCGCCGACGGCCTCCCCTTCTCCGGGCGCTTCCTCGTGGACGAGTGGGAGCAGGTGATCCTGGCCAAGGGCCTCGAGCTGCTCCCCGACTACATCCGCTGCGAGCGCAGCGGCCGGGTCCAGCACCTGGCGCCCGAGCACCGGCGGCAGGTGTGGGAGACGGTCCGGCGCTACGTGGGCGCGATGCGAGTGGAGGGCCTGTGGTCCTTCCCGCAGCTGGCCGGTGAGGCCGCCCGCCTGGTGGGCCGCTCCGGTCCGCTGTACCGGCACGTGGTGGTCGACGAGGCCCAGGACCTGCACCCGGCGCAGTGGCGGATGCTGCGCGCCGCCGTCCCGGAGGGCCCCGACGACCTGTTCATCGTGGGCGACCCGAACCAGCGGGTCTCCGACAACCGGGTGTCACTGGCCTCGTTGGGGATCAACGTGCGCGGCCGGGGCCACCGGCTGCGGGTCAGCTACCGGGTGACCCAGGAGATCCTGGACTGGAGCATGCCGATCCTGGGCCGACGGTCGGCCCTGGGGATGGACGACGACGCCGACACCCTGGCCGGTTACCGTTCGCTGCTGCGCGGCCCCGCCCCGGTGGTGCGCGGCTGTGAGAACCGCACCGAGGAGCTCGACGCCCTGGGCGAGTGGGTGCGGGTGTGGCTGGAGGCCGGGGTGAACCCCTCCGAGATCGCCGTGGCCGGTCGCAACCAGTGGGTCGTGCGCGGTGTGACCAAGGAACTGGAGGCCCGTGGCGTGCGGACCACCCCGTTGGAGGGAGCCGCCGACACCTCCGCGGTCCGGGTCGGCACGATGCACGGGATGAAGGGCCAGGAGTTCCGCTGTGTCGCGCTGGTCGGCGTGAGTGACCACCTGCTTCCGCCCAAGGCCGCGCTGGAGGCGGCCGACGGCGACCAGGTGGCCCTGGAGCACGCCCGACAGCAGGAGCGCACTCTGTTGTTCGTGGCCTGCACCCGGGCCCGCGACGCCCTCTACGTGTCGCACGTGGGCCAGCCCAGCCGTCTGATCTCGGAGAACTGGTGAACCGGGGGCCGGTCAGCTGATCCTCCGCCGCTGAGGCCCTGAACGGGCGGGCGCCCCCGGTGGGTGACCCGCCCTTCGGGGCGCACGGGAACGGGGGCGCCGCGGTCGCGGCGCCCCCGTCGGGCGCTGCCGGTCCCCTCGTCCCGACCGGGGCGGCTAGCCGCCGTACCGGCCGTTCAGGTCGGGGATGGTCATCGTGTCGGTGTAGGCCATCGGGTTGTCCACGTCCACGTCGGTGAGGTACATGACCGGGAGCAGGAGCGGTGGGGGGAAGTCCGGCGTGAAGGTCAGCGGAATGCCGAGCAGCCGGATGTGCATGCGGGTCACGTGCATCTCCACGTCCCCGGTCATGTTCATGGTGGGCAGCCCGAGGCTCCGGCGGGTGCCGAGGTCGTCGAACCACAGCTCGCCGCCCCGGACGTCGCCGCTGCTCATGGTGAGGCGGATGTAGCGCTGGGGCCCGTCCTCGGTGGGGCACTCCACGACGCCCCGGTAGCGGGCGCCGTACATGGCGAGGCTGTCGGCGGTGAGGCCGGAGTCCCGGACCGACCCCCGGAAGCAGTCGTAGTCGGAGTCCACCACGACCTCCGGGTACAGTCCCTCGTCCCGGGCGGCCTGACAGGCCAGCACCGCCGCGAGGAGGTCCTCCTCGTCCTCGATGAGCGCGGCCTCGCCGACGCGCGGCTCGCAGTCCTCGGCGTCGCCCTCCTCCGGTTCGGCCTCCTCTTCCTCCTCGTCGGTGCCGTCCTCGGGTTCGTCGGTCTCGGAGTCGTCGTCGGCCGGCTCCTCCGTGGGGTCGTCCCCGGGGTCGGTGCCGCCGGGCCGCTCGGTGGGCTCGTCCGAGGGTTCCTCAGAGGGCTGTTCCTCGGTCTGTTCCCTGTCGTCGCCGGGGAGCAGCCAGTCCCAGGGCCAGCCCAGGGTGGGGGCGGGCGCCGAGGCGATCGTGACGGCGGCGGCGAGGGGCAGGGCGACGGCGGCCAGGTAGCGCGGGTGGTCCCGCGGTTCGGTCCGGTCGACGGTCTCGGTCAGGGCGCGGTCCCGGCCGGGCCCCTCTGTACGGGCCCCGGTGTCCTCGGTCCCGCTGGCGGTGTCGGTGTCGGTGTCGGCGTCGGTTCCCTGGGGGTCGGTCTCCTCGTCCTCCTCGGTGTCGGCCCTGGTCTCGTCGGACGCGGGCGGCCGGGCACTCCGGCGTCGACGGGGAGGTCGCCGTACCTCGGGGGACCACGCGAACACCAGGGACCCGCCGACGATGCCGAGCAGCATGCCGATCACGAACCCGCCGAAGTTGGAGGTCGGGAACGACACGAGCGCGAGCATGAGCCCGACCAGGCCGAAGAACACGTGCTGCGCGGGCTGGAGCCAGCTCAGCACGCCGAGCGAGATCAGCAGGAACGCGATGAGGGGGCCGTAGACCCCGGCGATGCCCGCGTAGATGACCAGGTCGATCGGCAGGACCAGGCTCTGCGCGGCCGGTGCGACCAGCAGCTCGATCCCGGCCGCGACGAGCAGGAAGCCGCCCCAGAACGGTCGGCTCCGTCGCCAGCCACGGAACCATCCCCACGCTGAGCGGATCGGCGTCAGTGCGTGCGCCATGGGCTCAGAAGCACTCGTGGTTGCCGGGCTTGATCGCCAGGTTCAGCCCGGTGAGGCGCAGCGAGCCCGAGCTCACCGCCCACGTGGTCATCCGCATCTCCGAGACGGTGATGGTGTCGGCCTGGAGGCCGAATCCACCGGTGGGCCCCTGGCCGCCCTCCGCCTTGTCCAGAGTGCTCGCGTCCCGGCCGATCTCGATGGCGCCGAACTCGGCGTTGCCCTGGAGCTGTTCGATGTCGATGACGAGGTTGGTGCCCTCGACCGGGTTGCTGGCCCCGGCGTTGATGACGAGGGTGGCCTCACCGATGGGCAGGTCCCACAGGGAGGACATGCACAGGTTCTCCAGCTCGGCGTTGTTCACGGTGGACAGGCCGACGGCGCGGGCGGAGCCGTCGACCGAGTTGGCGACGTCGCCGTACTGGCTGAACCCGGTTCCGGAGAGTGAGTCCGCGGACATCTTGAAGCTGTCCCCGGAGACCGCGAAGGAGGCGGCGAGCAGGCCCTGGGTGGTCATCGCACCGAGGACGCCGGCCGCCAGGAACCCCGGCACGGCCACGAGGGCGAACCTGCGCCAACGCGTTCCACCACTGCCTTCGCGCTGTTCGGACGCGTCCTGCGGCGCCTCGGGCACCTCTTCGGGGGCCTTGGGCATGTGAACCTCCAGTGATCCGCCGCCGGGGGAAGCGGCGAGGGGGAGCGATACTTGCGCCGAAGCACGCCTCGTGTGTTATATGGAACACACCTTACTCGGCGGTAGTGACGAACATTACAATATCGAATGTCACATTTCTAGTTGGCGCATTCATCGTTGCGGACTCGTATCCGGCGCAATACGGGCCCCGCATCCGACCTGGAGAGAGACCCGAGACATGTCCCCTCAGCGCACGGAAGCCCCCGCCGAAGCACCACCGCACCGCACCCAGGACCCCTTCGACTACGACGTGGTGGTGATCGGCTCCGGCTTCGGAGGGTCGGTCAGTGCCCTACGCCTCACCGAGAAGGGTTACCGCGTCGGCGTCCTGGAGGCGGGCCGACGATTCACACCCGAGACCCTGCCGTCGTCATCCTGGGACGTGCGGAACTTCCTCTGGGCCCCGGGCGCCGGACTGTACGGAATCCAGCGCATCCACCTCCTGCGGGACGTGATGATCCTGGCCGGAGCGGGTGTCGGCGGCGGTTCGCTCAACTACGCGAACACGCTGTACCACCCGATGGACGCCTTCTTCGAGGACCCGCAGTGGCGCCACATCACCGACTGGAAGTCGGAGCTGGCGCCCTTCTACGACCAGGCCCGCCGCATGCTCGGCGTCCGCACCAACCCCACCGTCACCCCCTCGGACGTGCACCTCAAGGCGGTCGCCGAAGAGATGGGAGTCGGTGACACCTTCCGCCTCACCCCGGTCGGCGTGTGCTTCGGCGACGGGCAGGACGGTGACGGCGCCAAGGCGGCCCCCGGCGCGTCCGTCGGCGACCCCTACTTCGGTGGCGCGGGCCCCGACCGCCGGGCCTGCACGGAGTGCGGTGAGTGCATGACCGGCTGCCGACACGGCGCCAAGAACACCCTCACCGAGAACTACCTCCACTTCGCGGAGCGCGGCGGCGCCGAGGTACACCCGCTGACCACCGTCGAACGCCTGCGCGAGCGCCCCGAGTCCCAGGGCGGCGGCTACGCGGTGGACACCCTGCGCACCGGCGCACCCAGGCGCCGCTCCAACGCCCGGACCTTCACCGCCCGCCAGGTCGTGGTCGCGGCCGGGACCTACAACACCCAGTCCCTCCTGCACCGGATGCGCTCCGACGGGCTCCTCCCCCGGCTGTCCGAGAAGCTGGGCACCCTGACCCGGACCAACTCCGAGGCGCTGGTCGGCGCCATGAGCAAGCAGGTGCCGCCGCCGGAGGACCTCACCCACGGCGTGGCGATCACCTCCTCCATCCACCCGGACGCGAACACCCACATCGAGCCCGTCCGCTACGGCAAGGGCTCCAACGCGATGGGCCTGCTCACCGCGATCCAGGTTCCGGGCGGCGGTTCCATCCCGCGCTGGCTGCGCTTCCTCGGCCTGGCCGCGCGCCACCCGACCGTGTTCCTGCGCAGCTTCTCCAACCGGCGCTGGTCCGAGCGGATCATCATCGGGCTGGTCATGCAGTCCCTGGACAACTCGCTGACCACCTCGGTCAGGCGGGGGTTGCTGGGCGGCAGGAGGAAGCTCACCTCCCGGCAGGGCCACGGCGAGCCCAACCCGACCTGGATCCCCGCGGGTCAGGAGGTGGCCACCCGGTTGGCCGACCGGATCGACGGCCACGCGGGCGGCACGGTCGGGGACATCTTCAACATCCCGATGACCGCCCACTTCCTGGGCGGCTGCCCGATCGGCGACAGCGCCGAGACCGGTGTCATCGATCCCTACCACCGGCTCTACGGGCACCCCGGCCTGCACGTGGTGGACGGTTCGGCGGTCACCGCGAACCTGGGCGTGAACCCGTCCCTGACCATCACGGCCCAGGCCGAGCGGGCGATGTCGATGTGGCCGAACAAGGGCGAGGAGGACGCCCGCCCGGCGTCGGGCGAGGGATACCGGAGCGTCCGTCCGGTCTTCCCGAAGACCCCGGCGGTCCCGAGCGGCGCCTTCGCCGAACTGCGCTTCACCACGTCGCTTCCCCTGACCGTGGTCGACAGCACGACCGTCCCCGCTCCCGAAGCCGCGAAGGTCAACGACTGACGGACCGGCCCCGTGCGCGAACGGGCCCGGACACCTGCTCTGGTGTCCGGGCCCGTGGTTCGTGTGGAGGGGGATGGTGGAGCTCCGGCTGGCGGTCCGGGTGTGGGGCCCGGTGCCGAGGGACGGGAGGAGGCTGGGGTGGGGGTCGGGGCCTCGGCTGTCGGGGCGACGGGGGTCCGGGGCCCGAGAGGGCCGGAGAGCGGGTCCGGCGGGAGTGGGCCGGCCCTGTGCCGGTCAGGGGCCGTGGGGGCCGTCGGTGTCCTGGGTCGCCTGGTCCTCGCTCCGGAGGTGCTCCATGGCGACGGCGAAGTGGTCGCCCATGACGTTGGTGAGGTGGTGGGCCATCTCCTGGGCCAGGACCGCGTCCACCGCCTGCTGGGCGAGGGGGCGCACCTGACGGATGAGCTCGGCGATCTTCGCGACGTCCTCGCTCTGGATCACGGTGCCGGGGGCGTGCTCGGCGATGATGTGGTCGGAGACCTGGCGGACCATGTGTTCGGAGACGTCACCGATCCTGTCCCGCAGGTTCTCCGCGATGTCCAGCACCGCCCCCACGCTCATCCCCAGCTTGACCAGCTCGACACCGGCGTGCAGCAGGCGCGGGCTCGGCACCCGGAAGCGCAGTCCGTCGCGCTCCAGTACACCGAGGTCCAGGGCGCGCCGTATGGTCCTGGGGGTCACCCCCTTGCCGAACAGGTCCTTGAGGTCGCCCATGCCGACGTAGTCGGCGATCTCGTCGCTCCAGGCGTCGCCGACGGCGGACTCGAAGCCGAGGATCTCGGACAGGTCGCCGCCGCGCTCCCACACCTGGAACATCTCGCCGATGTTGGCGAAGGTGTAGCCGCGACGGAGGAGCTGGCCGATCAGCCGCAGACGTGCCAGATGCGCCTCGGAGTAGATGCCCACGCGGCCCTGGCGCCGGGGCGGGGCGAGGAGACCTCGGTCCTGGTACACCCGGACGTTGCGCACCGTCGTGTCGGCGAGCCGGGCGAGTTCGTCAATGCGGTATTCGGCCATGGAACCCAGCCTAGAGACCCCGGAGTGCCGTACTCATCAGTAAATCCGCTCCCCGGGGCCGTTGAACGATGACAACGGAGATTGTAACGTTCTGGGTGATCGGAGTGAACGGGGTCACACCACTCGAACCGCCCGTTCGGCGCGCCTCCGGCACGGAAACCCCTGGAGGGACCCATGTCCGTGGGAAACGCGCCGACACCGAAACTCACCGACCGCGAGGACATCGCCAAGCGCCTGCTGCGCGGCTCAGCCAAGGCCTCGTTCGACCCCCTGGTGGAGATCGACTGGGAGGCTCCCCTGGAGGACCTGTGGGGCATGCGCCCCGAGCGGGTCTCCCTCTACGGCACGCACCTGTGGGGCCGCCTCAGCGAGGACGAGCGCCGGAAGCTGTCCCGGCTGGAGATGGCCAGCACCATGGCCACGGGCATCTGGTTCGAGACGATCCTGATGCAGATGCTGGTCCGGCACGTCTACCACAACGACCCCACGACCCTCCACGTCCAGTACGCCTACACCGAGATCGCCGACGAGTGCCGCCACACGGTCATGTTCGCGAAGGCCATCGAGAGGTTGGGGTCCAGCGCGTACCGGCTGGACCCGGTCGCCCACTTGCTGGGCAACCTCTTCAAGGCGATCGCGCACGGGCCGCTGATCTTCGCCGGCGCCCTCTTCGTGGAGGAGATCCTCGACCAGCTCCAGCGGGAGATGATCGACGACGAGAGCATCGAGCCGGTCGTGCGCGCCACCTCCCGCATCCACGTGATCGAGGAGGCCCGCCACATCCGCTACGCCCGTGAGGAGTTCCGCCGGGACTGGTTGCGGCGCGGCGCCGTGGACCGGGCCTACTCGCGGCTCGTACTGGGCCTGGTCACCTACTACGCGACCACCCGGCTGATCCACGCGAGGGTCTACGAGAGCATCGGCCTCGACCCCCGCGAGGCGCAGCGGGCGGCCCGCCGCAACACCCGCTTCGTCGACAGCAAGACCGAGCTGTCGCGCAAGGTGGTCAGAACCCTCGACACGGTCGGGGCCATCTCCGGCCTGGGCCGGTACTTCTGGCGGAAGGCGGGGCTGCTCGGACGCTAGGGCGAACGCGGAACCGGGCGTCCTCCACCGGGGGGCCGTGCGCACGCGCGCACGGCCCCCGGCGTGTCCGCACGCCCCCTCCGAGCCCCTGCCACACCGCCGGAACACGGACCTTACTCGTGAGTAAATTTCCCGTGTCTACCCATTGCATTGTGACAATGCTCGTTGTAACGTTCCGGCAATGACTGTGGAGGAGATCACATGACGACCCCCTTGCCTCGCCACCTAGGTCGGCTGCCCGGCCAGAACGCCATCGTGACCGGTGCCTCCGGTGCGTTCGGCAGCGCCACGGTGGCGGTCCTGCGCCACCTCGGCGTCAACGTCGTCGGGATCGACCGCAAGCCCGCCCCCGGCGTCGTCGCCTGCGACATCACCGACGACGAACAGGTGCGCGCGGGGGTCGCCCAGGCGATCGACCAGCTCGGCGGGAGCCTGGACCTGCTCATCCACTACGCCGGGGTCGGCCCCTCCGTGGACATCGGCCACCTGCCCGACACCCATGCCCACCAGGCGCTGGAGGTCAACCTCCTCGGCACCTGGCGGGTGACCGCCGCCGCGATGCCCGCCCTGCTCCGCAGCCGTGGCCGCGTGATCGTCACCGCCTCGCTCCTGGCCAACCTCCAACTGCCGCTCGCCGGGGCCTACACGGTCTCCAAGCGCGCGGTGACCGCCTACGCGGACAGCCTGCGCGCCGAGTACGGCACGCATGTCGGGGTGACCACGGTCTACCCCGGCTACGTGGACACCCCCATCCACGAGAGCTCCCGCGCCACCGGCGCCTCCCTCGACGGCCTGGTGCCCGCCGAGACCGAGCGCGACACGGTGATGACGGTGGTCCGCGCCGCCGGTGCCCGACGCGCTCCCCGCGACGTCGCCTGCACGGCCTTCGGGACGGCCGCCCTGCACCTGACCAAGCACTTCCCCGGAACCACCGAACAGATCGTGTCGCTCCAGCTCGGCCTGCTCCTCAGCGACGGCGCCTTCTCGGACGCGGAGATCGCCCGGGGGCTCCATTCGCGCCACGGTTCCCCGCACGCCCTGACCAGCGCCTCCTGAGGAGGAACGAGATGACCGCCGAAGTCGTCGCCAAGCCGAAGACCACCGACCGCGAGGACATCGCCAAGCGCCTCCTGCGCGGCTCCGCCAAGGCCTCCTTCGACCCCCTGGTCGAGATCGACTGGGACGCCCCCGTGGACCCCGAGATGTGGGCGATCCGCCCCGAGCGCATCTCCCTCTACGGCACCCACCTGTGGGACCAGCTCAGCGACGAGAAGCGCAAGGAGCTCTCCCGGCTGGAGGTCGCCAGCGTCGCCACCATCGGCATCTGGTTCGAGACGATCCTCATGCAGATGCTGGTCCGGCACGCCTACCACAACGACCCCACGAGCCTCCACGTCCAGTACGCCTACACCGAGATCGCCGACGAGTGCCGCCACACGGTCATGTTCGCGAAGATGGTGCAAAAGCTCGGCTGGGAGGCGCACCGGCTCGACCCGGTCACCTTCCACCTCGGCCGCGTGTTCAAGGCGATCGCGCACGGACCGTTGATCTTCGCGGGCGCGCTCTTCGTGGAGGAGGTCCTGGACCAGCTCCAGCGCGAGGCGGTCCCGGACGCGCAGATCCTCCCCCTGGTGCGTTCCGTGGCCCGCATCCACGTCACCGAGGAGGCGCGCCACATGCGGTACGCCCGCGAGGAGTTCCAGCGTGACTGGCCCGAGCGCGGCGCCCTGAACAAGGCCTACAGCCGGATCGTGCTGGGCCTGGTCACGTACTACTCCGCGACCCGTCTCATCAACCCGAAGGTCTACGAGCAGGTCGGACTGGACCCGAAGGAGGCCTCCCGGGTCGCGAAGGGCAACCCGCACTGGGTGGAGACCAAGACGTGGGCCGCCCGCAAGGTGGTCAACACGCTGGACACCGCGGGTGCGATCACGGGCCTGGGCCGGTACTTCTGGAAGAGGGCCGGGCTGCTCGGACGGTAGTACCGTCCCGACCAGTCCCACCCGCGACCACCGTGGCCCCCGTGCCACGGCTCCCACGAGAGGACCGCCTCTCCCCGAACACCGTCGTCGGAAGGCGCAACGCGCCACGTCTTCCGGCGGCGGCCCGGCGTCGGGGGCTGAGAGCGAACGCGCCACGCGCTCAGCCCCCGACCCCCTCCCCCCGGGGAACGTAACGCGCCACGTTCTCCGGGGGCCCATACTTACCGGTCGGTACACCAGCGTCCAGGGCCGCACCGAGCCCGTACGAAGGGAACAGCATCGTGACCGAAGCAGTGCCGCACTACCGGGTCGCCATCATCGGCTCCGGGTTCGCCGGGATCGGCATGGCTGTGCGCCTCACGCAGGCCGGACTCCGGGACTTCGTCATCCTCGAACGGGCCGACGGGATCGGCGGGACCTGGCGCGACAACTCCTACCCGGGAGCCGCCTGCGACGTCCCCTCGCACCTGTACTCCTTCTCCTTCGCGCTCAACCCGGACTGGAGCCGCACCTTCTCCCCTCAGCCGGAGATCTGGGAGTACATGAAGCGGGTCGCCGGTGAACACGGCGTGGACCGGCACGTGCGCCACGACAGCGACGTCCGGGCCGCCCGTTGGGAGCCCGAGGAGAACCGCTGGCGGATCGAGACCTCCAGCGGCACCGTCACCGCGCAGTTCCTGGTCAGCGGCGCGGGACCGCTCGCCGACCCCACCTACCCGGACATCAAGGGCCTCGACTCCTTCGAGGGCAGGCTCTTCCACTCCGCCGAGTGGGACCACGACCACGACCTCACCGGACGCAAGGTGGCGGTGATCGGAACCGGTGCGTCCGCGATCCAGTTCGTGCCGAGGATCCAGCCGCTCGTGGGGAAGCTGTCGCTGTTCCAGCGCACCGCCCCGTGGGTGATGTTCCGCCACGACCGGGACATCACCCGGGCCGAGAGCTGGCTCTACCGGAACGTCCCCGGCGCCCAGCAGATCGCCCGCAAGGGCATCTACTGGGGTCGCGAGACCTACATCCTCGGGTTCGCGAAGAACCCCAGGCTGCTCGGGGTGGTGGAGCGGCTCGGCCGGGCCAACATCAACCGCAGCGTGAGGGACCCCGAGCTGCGGCGCAAGCTCACCCCGACCTTCCGCGCCGGGTGCAAGCGCATCCTGATGTCCAACGACTACTACCCCGCGCTGGCGCGGCCCAACGTGGACGTGGTCACCGACGGCATCGTCGAGGTCCGGGCGAACTCCGTGGTCACCCGGGACTCCTCCGGCCGGGAGACCGAGCACGAGGTGGACACGATCATCCTCGGCACCGGCTTCCAGGTCACCGACCCACCCATCGCGCACCGGTTGTACGACTCCTCGGGGCGGTCCCTCGCCGAGCGCTGGGGCTCCGACGTCCAGGCCTTCCGGGGAACCACCGTCAACGGCTTCCCCAACGCGTTCGTGCTGGCCGGGCCCAACACCGGCCTGGGGCACACCTCTCAGGTGTTCATGATCGAGGCGCAGATCCGCTACACCATGCAGGCACTCAAGTTCGCCTGCAGGAACCGGGTCGACCGCCTGGAGCCCCGACCCGAGGCCCAGCGCGCCTACAACGAGATGGTCCACAGGTCCATGCGGGGAACCGTGTGGGTGACCGGCGGCTGCGACAGCTGGTACCTGAACGCGCAGGGCCGCAACACGACGCTGTGGCCCACCTTCACCTGGAACTTCGCGCTGCGCACCCGCTGGTTCGACCCGCACAACTACGACCTGCGCCGCGCCCCCGGCGGACGGCGCCCGAGCCGGGTCCCGGAAGGAGCGGCCACATGAGCGGATTCGACGACGAGGAAGAGGAGTACCAGGGCACGGTGACGGTCCAGTTGCTCCAGGAGGCCTCCAACGACTCGGACGCGGAGAGCTTCGAGGTCCGCGCGCACTTCGCCGGGCACTTCTCCCCGCTGACCGGCGACTACCGGTGGAAGGGACGCCTCTCCCCGGAGCCCGGCCTCACCAGGGCCTACGAGCAGGGTGCGCGTACAGTCGTCGTGCGCACCCCCGACGGACACGAGGGTGTCGGCAGGCTGGACACCCCCAACCTGTGGGGCGGGCACCCCGTGAACGGCTCGGGCACGCCGCCCTTCGCCGTCCCCCGTATCGACCTCGACGACGGCTGAGGCCCCGCGCCCACCCGACCTGACTTCCCCCGAGTGAGAGGCAGACCCCCATGGCGACACGACACGTGGGACAGGCACAGGAACTCCGGGTGCGCTCCGCGGACGGCACCCGGCTGCACGTGGAGGTGCGCGGTCCCGCGGACGGGCCGACCGTGGTGTTCTCCCACTGCTGGTCGACGTCCCTGGCCTCCTGGGGTCCCGTGGTGCGGGACCTCGACCCCGACCTCCGCGTGGTCCTGTACGACCAGCGCGGGCACGGCCGCAGCCAGACCCCCCTCACCCGGGCGGGATACGGGCCGGAGAAACTGGCCGACGACCTGTGCGCGGTCCTGGAGGCCACCGTTCCCTCCGGTCGGAAAGCTGTGGTCGCGGGGCACAGCATGGGCGGGATGACCGTCATGGCCTCCGGGCCGCGTGCGACCTTCAAGGAGAAGGTGGGGGCGGTGCTCCTCACCAACACCGGGTGCACGGAGCTGGCTGATCGGGCCACCGCGATCCCGCTGCCGGGGGCGCTCGGGCGACTCGGGTCGAGGGCCTTCCTGACCGCACCGCTCCCCCTCGGACCGGCCAACGCCGGGAGCGCCAGCGTGCTGCGGTTCCTGGTCATGGGGAAGAGGAGCAGCCCGGCCGCCAAACGGCTCTGCGCCCGGCTCGTCCACGGGTGCGCCAGTGTTCCCCGCAGTGAGTGGGGCCGCGTCATCACCCAGCTGCACCTGGACGATTCCGTGCGGGAGATCGCGGTGCCCACCATCGTGGTGGGCGGTGAGGAGGACAAGCTGACTCCCCCGTGGCACGCGCGGCACGTCGGCGGTCTGGTCCAGAACCCGGTGGAGGTCCGCATCATCCCGGGGCTCGGCCACATGGGTCCGCTGGAGGCCCCCGACACCCTGGCTGACCTGATCGGGAAACTGGTCGCCAGCCACATCGACACGGAGTCCTAGGGCGACCCCACATACCGGGGCGCGGTGCAGAGGTGGCACCGCGCCCCTTCTCTGTTCACCGGTCGCGGGCTCCGACCGGTGGAGCTTCGTCGACGGAGTGTTCCCGGGCCGGGGTGGAGCCGTCGGCGACCAGGGAGAGAGGGGGTGGGGCCGTCGCCTCGTACTCGGGGAACACCTCGTCCAGCTGTGACGCACCGCCCAGCCGCGACCAGCCCCGACCAGCCCCGCGTGCGGGGAGCACTCTCGTTGACCTACGCTTCCATTCCGGCAGGTCAGTCGCAGTTCGCACGCCCCTCGGAGCCGGACCAGAGCGACACGAACATCCTCAGTGCTCGCGGCCACCGGTGGGAATCACGTGCTCCGACACCTCGGAGTGCACCTGGTGGAGACGCGCCTGGACCGACCGGCGCAGTTTGGCCAGGCACTCGACCAGCGTGATGTCGTCCCCCACCAGGCCACCCTTGGCCACCACGGGGGTTCCGTCGAGCGGGCCTCCGCTGAGGTGGCCGTGGACTGCCAGCGGGACGATCTCCCCGCCCACGTCGAAGGCGTGCACGTCGAGTTCGTCCAGCAGGCTGGCGGTCAGATCGCCACCGGTCAGGTAGAGGCCGCTGGGCAGTGCCTGGGGCCCGACCGTGTCGGCGAGCTCGTTGACGACGTCGGCCACCAGGCGGGCGACGCGTCCGGGCAGCTCGGCCCGAGCGTACGCGGGCAGTTCGCGAACGCCCTCGGCGGTGGTGACCACCCTCAGCACGCAGAGTTCGGGAAAGCCGGAAGAGGACAGGTGGTCAGTGAGCTCGCTCGCCACCTGGTCGGCGTGGTCGCTGTCGGGATCACTGAGCGCCACGGCGTCCAGGTCCACGAACCGGACCGCGCCGGTGCGGGCGACCGTGGCGAGCTGGCGGCGGGTGAGGTCGGTGGTGCTCCCCGCCACGGCGAGGAGGGGTCCCCGCGAACCGGCCTGGCCGCGCAGGCGCAGGGCGTAGGCGAGCAGGGCCCCGGTGGGACCGGGGTCCACCGCCACCCAGACGATCCCCTCGGCGTGGTGGGCGGCGGCCGCGGCCTCGGCGATGTCCGTGAGGTGCTGCTCGGTGCTGGCGTCGCAGAGCACGATCGGCTCGTCCCCGGCAAGGAGTTCGGCGGTGAGCATCTCCTTGGTGATCCGTCTCAGGGGCACGTGGCGCACGGCGAGGTCGCTCTGGGACCGGAGGATGTCCGAGACCACGCTGGTGGTCATCGGGCAGAGGGGGTCAAGGGCCAGCTCGCTGCGTTCCAGCGGCACCCCGTCGAGCAGTTGCACGCCGTCCTCGGTGATGCGGCCGGAACCGGGGAAGGCCGGGGCGAACAGCACCCGGACACGGGTTCCGGCGGGCAGGCGCTCGCGAACGGCCGCGTAGGTGGCCTCGATCTCCGCGCCGACGTTGCCGCGCAGCGTGGTGTCGGTGCGCTTGACCACCAGACCCACGGGCCACACGGCCTCGACGACGTCGGTGACGAGGTCCGCCGCCTGTTCGGCGGGGACATGTCTGCTGTCGAGGTTGGCGACCACCACGTCGTAGTCCCCGGCGACCCGGCTGACGTGCTCGGGGGTCACCGTGGCCACACGCATACCGGTGCGGGCGAACCGTGCGCCGGTGGCGTTGGCTCCGGTGAGGTCATCGGCGACCACGAGGACCTGGGCCACGGCGCTGCTCCTTCGATGTGGAAAACCCTGCACTCCAACATAGGGCCAAGGGGAGGGTTCGGGAGCCGGTCAGCTGGCTGGCAGGCGCACCACGGATCCGGTCCGGGCGGCGCGGCGGGCCGCCTCGATGACCTCCAGTCCGTGGATGACCTCGTGCAGGTCCACCGGCAGTGGCTCACCCTCGCCCACGGCGTCGCGGACCCCGGCGTAGAACTCCGGGTAGGCGCCGCGTGCGCTGGGCACCGGTTCGGTCCGGCCGTCCGCGCCGAGGAGGCCCCAGTCCTCTCGGGGCACCACGCCCCAGTCCGCGGTGTCCGGGCGCTCCCCCGCGGTCAGCCGGGCCTCCTGGCCGTCCAGGCCGTGGCTGGTGAAGGCGGCCTCGTCGCCGAGGACCCTGAACCGGGGGCCGGTCTGCGCGCTGAGGGCGCTCATCCACAGGTGGGAGCGGGTCCCCCGCTCGTGCCCCAGGGACAGGAACACGTCGTCGTCGGCGTTCACACCCGCGCGGCGGGCGTCGATCTCCGCGTAGACGGTGGCCACCGGACCGAACAGGTTGACCGCCTGGTCGATCAGGTGCGGGCCGAGGTCGTACAGCAGCCCCGCTCCCGCGTCCACGCCCCCAGTCTCGCGCCAGCTCCCCTTGGGTTCGGGCCGCCAGCGCTCGAACCGCGACTCGAAGCGGTGCACCCGTCCCAGACTGCCCTCCTCGATCAGCTGCCACAGGGTGAGGAAGTCCGCGTCCCAGCGACGGTTCTGGTAGACGGTGAGCACGTGGCCGAGCTTGTCGGCGAGGTCGGTGAGTTCCCGGGCCTGGTGCGCGGTCAGCGCGAAGGGCTTGTCCACGACCACGGCCAGCCCCGCCTCCAACGCGGCCCGCGCGAGCGGCGCGTGGGTGTCGTTGGGGGTACTGACGACCGCGACCTCGTAGCGCCCGGCGTCGGCCCACAGGTCGGCGGCGGTGGCGTACACGGAGACCCACGGATAGCGCTCCCGCGCGGCCCGGGCGCGATCGGCGGAGCCGGTGACCACGGCGGACAGGCGTAGTCCGGGTACGGCGTCGATGAGCGGCGCGTGGAAGACCTCACCGCCCTTGCCGTAGCCGACCAGGGCCACATGCAGCTCGGGTCCGTCGTGTCCGGAGGCGCCCTGATCAGGGCTGGTGGGTGCGTCAGCCATGCCCCCAATGTACGGCTCCGTCGGACCTGCCGGGCGGTCGGACCCGCCCCGCCGGGCGACGGTGACGGCCCTGGGCACCGCACACGGGCGTCAGGTGGAGCGGACGGCGGTCCGCGCGGCCTCAAGGGCGGTGGTCCGGTAGGCGGCGCCGAAGAGGCACACGTGCACGAGGAGCGGGTGCAGCTGGTGCAGGGCCACCCGGCCGCGCCACCCGGCCGAGAGCGGGGCGACCTCGTTGTACGCGTCGCGGACCCGGTCCAGGTGGGGCAGGCCGAACAGCGCAAGCATCGCCAGGTCGGCCTCACGGTGGCCGCCGTGCGCGGCCGGGTCGATGAGCACCGCGTCGCGGGTGCGCCACAGCACGTTGCCGCTCCACAGGTCCCCGTGGATGCGCGCGGGCGGTTCGGGTTCCCCCGCCAGCTCCTCGACGGAGTCGACCACGCGCTCGATCGCGCGGGCGTCGGTGGGCGTGAGCGCCCCCTGGTCCAGTGCCTGGCGCAGGTAGGGGCGTAGCCGCTGTTCGGCGTAGAAGCGCGGCCAGTGCCGGGCGGGCGTGTTGTCCAACGGCAGCGGACCGATGTAGCCGGGCCAGTCAGCGCCGAAGGCGTCCGCCCCGGTCAGGTGGGTCCCGGCGAGCTGTCTGCCGAGCCGTTCGGCGGCGGCGGGCGTGGGCTCGTCCTGCTCCACCAGGGGCAGGACGAGCAGGCGTTCGGCCCAGCCCAGTGGCTGGATCACCGGAGAGCCGAAGCACCGGCCGAGCCACTCCAGGCCGCGGGCCTCGGCTGCCAGGGCGCCGACCGGTTCGGGCCCGCGTGACTGGGACTTCACGAACAGCCGGGTGCCGTCGGCCAGTTCGACGTAGGACAGGGTCCAGTCGTGGCTGGTCCCGGCCTTGGCGGCGCGGCGGACCTCGGTGTCCAGCAGCGCCGCGACCCGGTCGGCGAGGGTGCCGGTCTGCGGGTCACGGCCCGGTCTTCCCGGCCCGTCGCCGGTGCCCCCGAAGGACCGCACGATCGGCTCCCTCTCCATGCGACTAGCCCCGCAACCGGGTGACGAGTTCCCCTGTGAGGCCCTTGGACGAGGCCTCGACCATGTTCAGCACGGCGGTGAACCCGTCGTCCCCGCCGTAGTAGGGGTCGGGGACCTCCGGGTTGGGGCCGCCGCCGGGCGCGAAGGAGCGGAACAGACGCAGTCGGGCCGGGTCGAAGCCCAGTTCGGCTCCGCGTTCGTCGACGAACCGGCGCAGGTCATCGAGGTTGTCCAGGTCCATGGCCAGGACGAGGTCCCGGGTGGCCAGGTCCTCGGGGTCGAACTGTCGGGCGGTGTGGTGGGTGAGGTACCCGTGCACCCGCAGGGTGGCCGAGGCGCGGGAGTCCATCCCGTCGCCGATGTGCCAGTCGCCCGTGCCGGAGCTGTCGACCCGCACGAGGTCGTTCATTCCGGCGCGTTCGAGGTCGGCGGTGAGCACCTTCTCGGCCATGGGCGATCGGCAGATGTTGCCCAGACACACGACGCTGACGCGGTAGGGACCAGTGGGGTCACGCGGTTCCGGCAGGCTCATGCCCCAACCGTAACGAAAAACCGCCACACCCACCCGATCCGGCGCGGTGAGTGCCGGTTCCGTCCCCGGTCCGTTCTCGGTTCAGCCCTTGGGGAGCCTCACCACGGTCACGAAGAAGTCGTCGATCTGCCGCACCACCCGGATGAACTGCTCGAAGTCCACCGGTTTGGGGACGTAGGCGTTGGCGTGCAGGCGGTAACTGCGCAGCACGTCCTCCTCCGCCTCCGAGGTCGTGAGCACGACGACGGGGATGTGCGCCAGGTCGTCGTCGTTCTTGACCTCCTCCAGGACCTCCCGGCCGTCCTTGCGCGGCAGATTGAGGTCGAGAAGGATCAGGTGGGGCCGGGGGGCGTCGGCGAACTCGCCCTCACGCCGCAGGAAGCGGAGCGCCTCGACACCGTCCGAGACCACGTGCAGGCGGTTGCCCAGCTTGTGTTCCTCGAAAGCCTCCTTGGTCATCAGGACGTCCCCGGGGTCGTCCTCGACCAGCAGCACCTCAATGGGATGCACCAACATGACCTCGCTCAAGCTTCCTGACCCCTATACGGGTCCCGCCCCGTGACCGGGTGGAACCGTACCGCCGGCGCCGCCGGGCAGGGGACGCGGTTCCCCCTCGGGTTCTTGGCCCGTGGGGGACTCGGTCTCCGGCTCGGTGCCGCCGAACTCTCGTGTGGCCGTCGGTGCCTCGTCCGTGGGGGCGGGCTCGGCGACCTCGGTGCCCTGTACTCCACTATCGACGTCGTCGGTCGGTTCGGTTCCCTCCACGGCAACCGACTCTTCCTTCTCCGCCTCGGTGTCTACGGGCAGGGTCCAGCATATGCGGGTTCCGGTCCGTCCGGAGTCCGTGTCGTCGGTGGTTTCGGCCCCTTCGGTGGTCTCGGCGCCGGTGTCGAGCCACATGCGGCCGCCGTGGAACTCCACGATCTTCTTGCACATGGCCAGGCCGATGCCGGTGCCGGTGTACTTCTCCCTGGTGTGCAGGCGCTGGAAGATGACGAAGATTCGCTCGGCGTACTGCGGTTCGATACCGATACCGTTGTCCGCACAGCAGAAGACCCACTCGTCGCCCTGGCGTTCGACGCTCAGGCGCACCTCGGGTGCGTCCTCGCCCCGGAACTTGACGGCGTTGCCCACCAGGTTGAAGAACACCTGGGTGAGCAGGGTGCGGTCACCCTGGACGGTGGGCAGGGGATCGCCGGAGATCTCCGCGCCCACCTCCTCCAGACGTGTCTCCAGACTGCTCAGGGCGTCGTCCAGGGCCACGTTGAGGTCGACCGGGGCGAAGTTCTTCGTCCGCCCGACCCGCGAGAAGGCCAGCAGGTCGTTGATGAGGGTCTGCATGCGCTTGGCGCCCTCGACCGCGAAGTCGATGTAGGAGTCGGCGCGCTCGTCCAGCTGACCGTGGTAGCGGCGCTGGAGCAGCTGGCAGAAGCTGGCCACCTTGCGCAGCGGTTCCTGGAGGTCGTGCGAGGCGACGTAGGCGAACTGCTCCAGCTCCAGGTTGGACCGCCGCAGCTCCTCGGTCTGCTGCTCGAGCAGGGTGGACTGTTCCTGGAGCTTGCGGCGCGCCGAGGCCACCTCGTCCAGGTCCTGCACGATGCGCTCGCGCATGGCGTCCACGTCCTGGCCGAGCTGGACGATCTCGGGCGGCCCGTGCAGGGAGATGCGGTGGGCGTAGTAGCCCTCGGAGACCTGGCGCATGTGCCCGGCCAGCTCTTCCAGGGGGCGCAGCACCCACTGCTGGAGCATGACCCACAGGAACACCGACAGGAACACCACGACCAGGCCGACGAGCACCAGCAGCGCCACGACCTGCTGGGTGGCCAGGGTCAGGCCGCTCTGGGCCTCCTGGATCTCGTTGGCGAGGTAGTTGGTGGTCGCGTCCGCGGCCCGGTTGAGCTCCAGGAAGAGCACGCGCCCGCGCTGGAGGTCCTCCTGGGTGGGGGTCTCGCCGCTGCGGACCTCCTCCAGGACGGGTTCGGCGAACTCCTCGCTCCAGACGTCACCGGCCTCGATGAGCTCGTTGACCTTGGGCGCTATGTCCGGATTCTCCTCGGCCAGGGTGGCCAGGGCGCTCCGGTGCTCGGCGAGCGACATGCGCTGCTCGACGAAGGGCTGGAGGAAGTCGCGGTCACCGGTGAGGATGTAGCCGCGCAGGGCGTGGTCCTGGCTGAGGTAGGCCGAGCGGGTCTGCTCGACGGTGCTCAGCCCGGGGGTCAGCGAGTCGACCTGGAGCACCAGGGAGTCCCTGGCCTGGAAGGCCGCGAGGGTGATGACCGAGACGGCCACCACAAGGACGACGGCGACCACCGTCAGGAGGCTGGTGACCCTGCGGCGCAGGCTCCAGGAGTGGCGGCTGGAGTGGACGCGCTCGCGCGGGGAGGCGTTCACGAAGGGGGCGCCGCCGACGGAGGTGCGGGACTCCTCCCCCCGTTCGGCTTCCTCGTCCTGGGCGTCCGTGGTCCGGGACTCGGTGTCCATGGCGTGGTGTTCCTCCCCGGTGGGGCTCACTCCGGCTCTCCGTGGTTGATGAGCAGCATCGCCACGTCGTCCTGGAGCGGGCCTCCGTTACTGCGTTCGGCCTCGTCCACCAGGTGTTCGGGCAGGTTGTACAGGGCCACGCCCTGGCTGAGGACCCCGTTCACCATCCGCCGCAGGCCCGCGACCTCCAGACGGGCGGGCGGCCCGCCGTCGTAGGCGTCGACCAGGCCGTCGGTGTAGAAGAGCATGCTGGAGCCCTTGGGCAGGACCACCTCGGTCGACTCGTCCTGGTCGACGGGGAAGACGCCCAGGGGAGGCTGCGGGGCCGCCTGGATCTCCTCGGCGACCCCGTCCGTGACGATCATGGGCGGCGGGTGTCCGAGGACGCGTACGCGGGCGCGGTCGCTGCCCGTGTCGAGGCTGATCATGCACAGCGTCGCGTACATCTCCTCTTGTGCGCGCTCGCTCACCAGGAGGTCCTCCAGGTTCGGCAGGACGCGCTCCTCGGCGACCCCGCTCATGACCAGGGTGCGCCAGGCGATGCGCAGGCTGACGCCGAGCGCCGCCTCGTCGGGGCCGTGGCCGCTGACGTCGCCGATGATGACGTGGGTGGTGCCGTCCTTCTCGACGGCGTCGTAGAAGTCGCCGCCGACCAGGGCGCGTTTACGGCCGGGCCGATAGTAGGCGCGGTGGCTCAGGGGTGAGGCGTCGAGCAGGACCTGGGGCAGCAGTCCGCGTTCCAGGCGCATGTTCTCGCGGGCGCGCATGCGGGCCTCGCGCAGCTGGCGGGCGTTCTCGTCGGCGCGGCGCCGCTCCAGGGAGTAGCGCAGGCTGCGGGCCAGCAGGGAGCCGTCCACCTGGCCCTTGACCAGGTAGTCCTGGGCGCCCGCGGCGACCGCGGCGATGCCCTCGTGTTCGTCGTCGAGGCCGGTGAAGACCACGACCGCAGCCGAGGGAGCGCCCTCGAGGACCTCGCGCAGGAGGCCGAGGCCGTGCCCGTCGGGGAGGTTGAGGTCCAGCAGCACGCAGCCGCGGAAGCCGTTGAGGTGTTCTCGGGCGGCCGCGAGCGTGGAGACCCAGGTGATCCTGGTGGCCAGTGCGGTGTCCGCGAGGAGTTCCTCGGCGAGGAAGGCGTCGCCGGGGTCGTCTTCGATCAGCAGGACGTCAACTGATTCGACAGCAGCCTCCACCCGGTCGTCCAGGACGGTGTCGTCACCCAGGGCGGCGCTGCCGTCTGTCGCAGCGCCGTCGGCGGCTCGGGCCGCGTCGTCGCCGATCACTGTCGCGTGATCGTGCCCTGTTCTCCTGGTATCCACTCATCGCCTCAAGGTCCACTGTGCCGTGGGGGTCAGTCACTCCGGGTTCCGAGGCGGACACCTCGGGTCCGACCGGTGGTTCGGACCGCACGACACCCAAACGATAAACGCCCCGGCGACCAGTTGACCAGCGGACGAGACGAGACACATCCAACGCCGGGAGGCGGAACCTCCCTCGTGCGCGCGTGTCGCAAGGGTCGAGCGGGGCGGGCGGCCCGGCGTGGCTCGGGGGTCGCGCAGGTGGTCAGCGCGTGCAGGTGCGTGTGTGAAGGCACGTGAAGACTGTGACACAGGACACTTCCAGTGGGCGTTGTGTCACATTTTTTCTGACAGAGTGTCGTATCGATCTTGACAACCCGAACCACCTAAATGACATCATGTCATAAAGATCCCGGAAAGAGAGGTGAAGGTGACGATGAGCGCCACGGTCGAGGCCCCCACGGCGGACCCCACCGCCGAACCGTTCTCCGCGAGGCTGAAGGCCGCCACCTGGAACGACCACGCGGCCGCCGAACACCACGGCTTCACCAAGGCCCTCACCGAGGGCGAACTCCCCCTCGACGGCTACACCGCGATGGTCGCCCAGCACTACTTCGCCTACGTCGCGCTCGAACGGGTCGGCCGCGAGCTGGTCGGCGACCCCGTGGCGGGCCGGTTCCACTACCCCGAACTGGAACGCGTCCCCGCACTGGAGACCGACCTCGCGCACCTGCTCGGCGCCGACTGGCGCGACCGCGTCGCCCCGACCCCGGCCACCCGCACCTACGTGGCCCGCATCGAGCAGATGGCCGACCACCCGGCGGGCTTCGTCGCGCACCACTACACCCGCTACCTGGGAGACGTCTCCGGCGGACAGTTCATCCGGCGGATCGCGGCCGGGGCGTACGGCCTCACCGACGACGCGGGCGTGGCCTTCTACGTCTTCGACTCCCTCGGCAGCCTGCCCAGGTTCCGCACCGGGTACCGCGAGCGCCTCGACTCCCTGGAACTCGACGAACGCACCGCCGACTTCCTCGTACGGGAGACCCGGCTGGCCTACCAGCTCAACACCGAGGTCCTCGCCGACCTCGGCAGGCGGTACGCCTGACCCGCGCCCGCGTCCCCCGGCCGCGCCTCGGGGAACGTTCGGCACTCCCCTGGCGTGCCACCATAGGAGTCATGCCCAAGATCACGGCTCCGACCATCGCCGCTCACCGTGCCCGCACACGGGAGCGCATCATGGACGCCGTCGAGGAGCTGACCAGGTCACAGGGGATCGACCGCATCTCCATGACCGACGTGGCCAACGCGGCGGGCATCACCCGCACCGCGTTGTACAACTACTTCCCGGACAAGCCCGCGCTGCTCCTGGCCTTCACCGAGCAGGTCAGCACCGCGTTCGTCGAACGCTACAAACGCGAGCTCCCCTCGGGGGTCTCGGCCGCCCGCCGCCTGTCAGCCTTCGTCCGCCTCCAGCTGGAAGGCATCGTCGCGCACCCGCACCCGCCCGCCGCCGAGCTGGGCGCCAGCCTGGGGCCCGACGCCTACCAGGCACTGGCCGCGCACGTGGCCCCCATGCAGCGCCTGCTCGCCGAGATCCTGGAGGAGGGCACCGCCGCGGGTGAGTTCGACCGCCTGCCCTCCGAACGCGTCGCGGGGCTGACGTTGTCCATGGTGGGCTCGCAGCGACTGCCACTGGTCAACGGTGAGGTCGACATCGACGGGACGCACGCTCTGGTGACCCGTTTCGTGCTCCGCGCCCTCGGCGTGAGGACCGAAACGGTGGACACGATCCTGCCCTCGACCACCCCGGAGAACACTCAGAGTTCCGAGTGAAACACCCTCGGTAATAAGGGTCCGGTTCTAATCGGATGCTGGCCGTTAGCGGCCAGCGCCCCACTGCATGAAGCGACGGAGGCGGGGAACGACCCGCACTGCCCGATCCCCACCCGGGCGTCCCCATCCGACCGCCGCCGAGTTCAGTTAGGCCCTCCTCTCGTGTCCCTCACACTGATCGCCTTCGGCGCCACCCTGGTGTCGATCGCCCTCTTCAACAAGGTGCCCCGCTTCGTGCCCGGACGCCTGCCCGATCCACGCTCCGCCGGTGGGGTCGCCACCGCCCAGCGGACCAGCGTGCCCCCGCGGGTGTGCCTGGTCTCCGCCCGGCTGACCGAACAGGGGCGCGCCCTGTTCACGGCGGTCGGCGGAAGCGCGCTGATCGTGGCGTTCTTCCTCAGCCTGTCCGGACTCTGACCGAACCGGCCGAACCCGGTCGGTTCGGCCTGCTCGGCCTGTTCGGCCGGCCGGTTCAGTTCGAGCGGCCCCCGGGGCCGCCGCGCCCACCGGCCATACGCACCAGCAGCCCGCCCGCGACGGTGGCCGCGATCCCTCCGGTCACCGCCGCGACCGCGGCGACCCGGCTCCTCAGCCGGGACCCGCGCCGCGCGGCGGACTCCGCGACCACGCGCTCCGTGGCGCGGAAGGCGCCTCCGCACAGCGCCGCGTCCAGCTCGGAGCCGCGCCAGCGCGCGTTCCAGGTGTTCAGGGGGTCCAGGCCACCGGGCAAGGGAGTGGTCCGGGGCTTCCAGCGCACCGGCTCCTCCAGGAGCGCGTCCTCGTCCGGGGACACGTCGACCCGGAGGAGGCGGGGCTCCGGGCCGGTGTAGCGCAGCTCGCCCGGAGCGTTCGCGATCATCTCCACGAGCAGCCGGGCGCACGCACGCGCGTCGCCGAGCGCCGTGTGCTGACCGGTGGGCCACTCCCCGCTCAGCAGGTGGGTGGCGCGCGGCAGCGAGTAGCGCGGCAGATCCAGCTGGGAGCGCAGGGCGCGCAGCGTGCACAGCCCCGAGAGGCCGCGCGGCAGCCCTGCGGGCACCAGTTCGGAGGAGAGGAAGCGCTCCTCGAAGTCCAGGTTGTGGCAGACCACCACGGCGCCGGAGAGCAGCTGGGCGATACGGGGCACGATCGACTCCGCGCGCGGGGCACCGATGACGTCCCCCTCGCCGATTCCGTGGAACTCCTGACCGCTGACGGGCGCCCGCGGGTCCACCAGGGTGCTGAACTCCTCCACGAGGGTGCCGTCCCCGCGCACCCGCACCACGGCGATCTCGACCAGCCGCGCGCCCTCGCGCGGGTCGAGCCCGGTCGTCTCGACGTCGAGTACCGCGTACTCCAGGTCCGCCGCTCGCATGCCGACCCTTCTCCGGGTCAGTGCGCCCGTCCGCAGCGTTCCCATCGTCTGTCCCTACTCCCTGTGGTCGATCAACGTCGGTTCACGACCCTACTGCCCGTGCCCGACACCGGCCGCCCCACGGCGTGGGGGTTCACGGACGGCACACCGGCGGACGGGAAGAAGGAGGGGGGTGTGTACGTTTTGACGCGTGCCCGGCGTCAACGGGCACTCACCGCACAGCCTCAACGGCGAGGAGAAGCCGCATGAACCAGTCACCGCTGCCCAGCTACGCCCCCCTGGCCGAGGTCGTCCGGTCCGGGATGCGCGAGGGCGTGCACTACGGAGCGGTGATCGGTCTGTCCGCCGAAGGTGAGATCGCCTACGCGCGCGGCCCCGTACACGACCCCATGTTCCCCCGCTCGTCCGCCAAGCCCTTCCAGGCGCTGGCCATGCTGCGCGCGGGCGCCGAACTGACCGGCCCCTCCCTCGCGATCGCGGCGGGCAGCCACGGCGGTGAGGAGTTCCACGCCGCCGAGGCCGAGCGGATCCTGACCTCCGTCGGGCTGACCACCGACGCCCTCCAGTGCCCGCCCGACTCCCCCGGCTCCCCCACCGCACGCCGGGCCTTCGTCGCCGCGGGGCGCGAGCCCGAGTCCCGGTACATGAACTGTTCCGGCAAGCACGCGGGCATGCTCGCCGCCTGTGTGGCCGGGGGTTGGAGCACCGACGACTACCTCGACCCGGAGCACCCCCTCCAGCTGCTGGTGCGCGAGGCCATCGAGGACATGTGCGGGGAGACCATCGCGCACACCGCCGTCGACGGCTGTGGCGCGCCCCAGCTGGCCGTGACCCTCGCCGGTCTGGCCCGGGGCGTCCAGGGGATGCGCCTGTCTCCGGAGGGCACACACGAGCACGACATCATCGAGGCGATGAGCGCGCACCCCGAGTACGTGTCGGGCCCCGAGCGCGTCGACACCGACCTCATGACCCGGATGCCCGGCCTGGTCTCCAAGATCGGCGCGGACGGCGTGCTCGTGCTCAACGCGCCCACCGGCGAGACCGTCGCGGTCAAGATCAGCGATGGTGACGCCCAGGAGCGTTCGCGCGTGGCCGTCGGGCTGACCGCCCTGCGTGCCCTGGGCGTGGACGTGAGCCCGGTGGGCGACCGCCTGACCACCCCCGTGAGCGGCGGCGGGGCGACCGTCGGCGAGGTGCGGGCCCTGTAGCCCCCGCTCCGCTGGCGCCTCCTCGGCCGGTGTTCGGAGCCCTTGGGACGGGGACGGGCAGGAGAGCGCCGGGCGGAGGGCGGGACGTGGGTGCGCGGGACCCGGGACAACGGGACGACTGAAGGAGAGATCGGTGTCGGACACCCTGAACGAGATCGTCATCGCCGGTGCGGGCATGGCTGGCCTGCACGCGGCCGAGGCCCTGCGTGAGCGGGGGTACGAGGGGCGCCTGACCCTGGTCGGGGAGGAGGCCCACCGGCCCTACTCCCGGCCTCCGCTGTCCAAGGAGGCCCTGACCGGTGTGGGTCTGGAGCCGACCGGCGGCGACCCGGGCTGGCTGGTCGGACACCGCGCGCTCCGACTGCGTGAGGACTCCGTCATCGACGGCCTGGACCTGGACTTTCGGCCCAGCACCCGGGTGGTCGGACTGGACGCCGCCGCACGGGAGGTGCGTGTGGAGGGGCCTGGCGAGCGGGATTCGCTGCGCTACGACGGGCTGATCGTGGCCACCGGGGCGCGGGCACGGCGCCCGGACACCGACCTGGCGGGCGTGCACGTCCTGCGCACCCTGGACGACGCCGAGGCGGTCCGGGCGGCCTTCGACTCCTCCGGGCACCTGGTGGTGGTCGGTGCCGGGTTCGTCGGCGCCGAGGTGGCCGCCAGCGCCCGAGCCGTGGGCATGGAGGTCACACTGATCGAGGCGGCGCCCACTCCGTTGACCCGGGTGGTCGACCCCCGGATCGGAGGGGTCCTCACCGACCTGCACAGGGAGAACGGCGTGGACGTGCGCCTCGGTGTGGGTGTGAGCGGGTTCGAGGGCGCGGGACGGGTGGAGCGGGTCCGATTGGCGGACGGCTCCGCCATCGACGCCTCCCTGGTGGTGGCCGGTGTCGGCGTGCACCTGAACACCGAGTGGCTGCGCGGTTCGGGGGTCGAGCTGTTCGACGACGGCTCGGTGGTGTGCGACGAGTACTCCGCGACCTCGGTGCCGAACGTGTACGCGGTCGGGGACCTGGCCAACTGGCCGCACCCGCGCTTCGGCGGTCGGATTCGGCTGGAGCACTGGACCAACGCGAGCGAGCAGGGCGAGGCGGCCGCCCGCAACCTGCTCGCCGGATCGGGGCGGACACCGTTCACCCCGGTGCCCTATTTCTGGTCGGACCAGTACCGGAAGAAGATTCAGCTCCTCGGGCAGGGCGCGCCCGCCGATCAGGTCAGCTTCGTGCACGGGTCACCGGAGGACCGAAAGTTCGTCGCGTTCCTGGGGCGTGGGGGGATGCTCACCGGTGTGCTGGGTCTGCGCTCCACCCCACGCACCATGCGCTACCGCGGCCTGCTGGAGAAGCCCACCACCTGGGACGAGGCGCTGGCCGCCGCGGGGGTCACCCCGTCACGGTGACGGCTCGTTTGGGGCACAGGCGCTCCGCCCTGAGGACGCTCTCGCGGAGTTCCTCGCCCGGCTCCTCGGTCAGGAGGTAGAGGAAGTCGTCATCCCTGACCTCGAACACCTCGGGGGCGGCGGCCATGCACAGGGCGTTGCTCTCGCACTGGTCGTAGTCGACCTCTACTCGCATGTCGTCCTTCTCTCCTGGGCCGTGGGCCCTTGGGGTCTGCGGGTGGCAACACCCTAGCCACACCCCGCCGCGTCGCCGGTGGCTTCTCCCGGGACCTCTTCCGGCCGGAGGAGAACCAGCCCAACGCGACCGCCGCCACACCCAACACCTGTTTGCGGAACGGCAACGGTGTGGGAGGTGGGTCATGGGTACGGACGACACGAGCACGGACGACCGGGACATCGACGAGGACCGGGGGCACCGCTCGGTCCACGGGCCGGACGCACCCGCCCTCCCTGCGCCCCGGCAACGATCGCCGCTCCCGGCCGCCCCGCTGTGGCTGTCCGGGCGGGACCGGCGAACGCACCGACTGCTCCGTCCCGTACCGCTACTGGGGCGTGGGGGGGCGCCCCCGCGGGCGG
>NZ_JAGPXK010000075.1:0-463 GCF_018070675.1 Nocardiopsis sp. B62
GGCTAAAGCCAAAGCCTGGAATCAGATATCTTGCTGAACTGTCAGACTTTGAGAAGGAAGATATCCTCGCATGGTGGAAGCAACAACCATTCGATTTGCAAATACCGGAACATCTCGGTAACTGCATATTCTGCATTAAAAAATCAACGCAAAAAATCGGACTTGCCTGCAAAGATGAGGAGGGATTGCAGCGTGTTTTTAATGAGGTCATCACGGGATCCCATGTGCGTGACGGACATCGGGAAACGCCAAAGGAGATTATGTACCGAGGAAGAATGTCGCTGGACGGTATCGCGAAAATGTATTCAGAAAATGATTATCAAGCCCTGTATCAGGACATGGTACGAGCTAAAAGATTCGATACCGGCTCTTGTTCTGAGTCATGCGAAATATTTGGAGGGCAGCTTGATTTCGACTTCGGGAGGGAAGCTGCATGATGCGATGTTATCGGTGCGGTGAATGC